>JANWJR010000061.1 GCA_025451835.1 Candidatus Acidiferrales bacterium
ACCAGGAACTTGCGAGCATGGACCGGTTTCTCGATTCGCACTCGGACATTGACAGGCAATTGGACGCAAATCCCTCGCTGATCAACAACAAAGACTTCCTGCGAGACCATCCCGACTTGCAGGCTTATCTCACCCAGCATCCTCGAGTGACCGATGAACTCACGGAAAATCCCAACTACTTCATGCGGCGGGAAAACCGCTTCGAGAACAGCGGAGCCGATCGCGATGGCGGCCGACGAACCGATGGGGACCGGGACGCTGACCGGCGTACCGATCCCGATCGGCGTTCCGATGCCGACCGAGACGCCGGGCGGGATCGAAATCCGAATCCGGACTTGAACGAGACGGAAGTGGCGACGATGGATCAGTTCCTCGATGATCACAAAGATATCGCCAAGGAACTGGAACGCAAACCGTCGCTGATACAGGACAGCAAATATGTGAATCACCACAAAGAGCTAAAGGAGTTTTTGGGCCAGCACCCGCAAGTCCGTGAAGAATTCGCCGAAAATCCATCGAATTTCATGCATCGCGAGAATCGGTTTGAGGCTCGCGACTCTGACAGGCCGGACGCAAACAATCCCAATCGAGACCTGACTAACGGCGAAGTGAAGGAGATGGACGAATTTCTGGACAAACACCAGAAAATCGCCAAGGACCTGGACAAGAATCCTTCACTGGTAAACGACGACAAGTATCTCAAGCATCACAAAGACCTCGGGGCGTTTATGGACCAGAAGCCGGAGATGCGGGAAGAACTGAAGGAAAACCCCTCGTACTTCATGCACAGGCAGGAGCGGTTGGAACGCCATGAAGGCGAAATGCATGGCCAGCCGGCTCAAGCGAAAGCGAAAACACCGATCGAGAAGCACGAAGATACGGATGCAGACCGGCCTCACTAACGGATTTTAGTGAGGGCGAGCAAGCGGAGCAGGAGGACAAATGGTCCCCCTGCTCCGTTATAAAAGATTCAACGAGCGCAACAAAAATTGCAAGCCACTAACTCTTCGATAGGAGGCAAACACCGTGCGAGCGAATCATTCATGGAAGCCCGGATCAGTGGCAATAAGCAGCGCCGTTGTAGCAATTTTATTTCTGCTGGTGAGCACCCAAGTGGCTGCTCAAGAAGCGGCTTACAATGAACAAAAAGGGTTCACTGCCTTCGAGGACTTTCGAGCCAGCGACAGCAATCAAGGACAGTTTCTCATCATGGACACCAACATCGGCTACGATTTCAGCAGCCATTTCGGGGCGGACGTCGGAGTTCCGGTCTATGTGATCCGGCCTACGCTTCCGGGCACGCCACATTCCTGGAACTACAATGTAGGCGATCCCTACGGTGACGTACGATTCACTTTCGATAACCCCGTCGTCAACTACGGCTCGGTCGTAACGATTACCGTACCGGTGAACGAAACCGGCTCATTTGGAACGGGACGAGTGGGTCTCGATTGGTTCAACCATTTTGATAAAACCATTTACCGGGTCACGCCGTTTGTGAATGCCGGGATCGCCAATGGAATCCTGGATACGCGAGCACTCTCGCAGCCTTTCCGGCTGGCTGAAGGTTTCAGGACCCTGGGTTTTCTGGCGGACGCGGAAGGCGGAATGGATTTTCATTTGACGCACAGCGTCAGCGTTGGCGGGTCTTACTACGCGCTCTTTCCAGAGGGCGACCAAAAAGCATTTGGCGGAGGTCAGAATTTCTTTCTTCTCCCGACCGGCAATGAATCGGTTTCGGACATCACTCACGATCACGGTTATTCGGCATGGGTCAGGTTTACTCCCACTCGATTCGTCTACGCGGAGGTCGGATACGTCCACAGCATCAAGCTTGATAATGACGCCGCGACGCTTACCCTGGGATTTGATTTGGGATCGCTGTTCAACAGGCCAAGCGCCCAACGGCATTACTAAGCGAACAGAAATGGCTAGGCCTCCTCTCAGCGTGCTCCGCTGAGGCCTAGCCATTTGTAATTTCCGCACACAGGCATGCTCAGAAGCGGTATTTCAGTGAAACTGTATAGGGCGCGCCCCGACGGCGTTCGATTGCGGAGCGGTGGTGAATCCCGATGGAAAAGAAAAGAGGCGCACCGGAGTTTAGCCGCCCTGAAAGGCGAACAACGCAGCTTACTCCGAGCCCGCGGAATTGCGGCGCGCGCGTGTAAGGACTGCTGGCGTTACGCGTCGGCGATTCTGGAACTGGCTTCGTCGCGCACCCACGTATCCGCGGGCTCTTCGTCTGGCAACGGCCGAACTTCCGGATTCTGCATGATGACGCGCGCACAGGTGTTCCATCGCAGAATCGCGTCGTCGTTTCCCGGCATGCTGAAACCGGCGGCTCTTTCGTAATGGCCCATTGCTTCGCGGAGGGCGTGATAAGCGGCAGCGGCTCCTCCGGACCCGCCGTGGTGGAGGCGGGCATGTCCCAGACGCTCCCAGATAATACCCGCGTAATAGGCGCGTTCGTAATCGCCCTTAATTCGAGAGAGAACGTCCTGCGCCGCTTTCGCGTTTACGTTCGACTCGAATTGATCGGTGCGCGAGAGCAGCAGCGCAATCAGCGCCTGCTGGTGGTCGGGTACGATCGCCAGGATGTCGAGGCAAATGCTTTCGGCGAGGTTTGGTTCGTTCAGAAGGCGGTACCGCTCCACTTTCGCAAGGGCTTCGGGAATGCTCTGCGCCGAAATGGATTTCAGTTCGAAATGCATAAAATCTCCTAGGCTTCCGTATGGCTGAATACGCGGAATAGTTTTGTCAGCGGATCGAAGAAGCGGTCAACCACGCGCTCCTTTTGCGGGATGATGGCATTGTCGGTGATCTTGATGCCCTCGGGACATACGTTGGTGCAGCATTTCGTGATATTGCACAAGCCAAGTCCGTATTGCGATTTGAGTTCGGGAATGCGGTCGCCTTCATCGAGCGGGTGCATTTCGAGTGCGGCTGTATAAACGAAAAAACGCGGGCCGATGTATTGCTCGTACATATGATGATCTCTCAGAACGTGGCAAACGTCCTGGCACAGGTAGCATTCGATGCACTTCCGAAATTCTTGAACCCGGTCGACATCCTCCTGGGCAACGCGCCAGGTGCCATCCGGCGCGTCCGGCTTCCGCGGCTTGAAGGGAGGGATGCGCAGTTTCACTTTGTAATTCCAGGAAACGTCCGTGACGAGGTCTTTGACGTGCGGAAAAGCCTTCATCGGTTCGACGGTCACAGGCTTATCGAGCGGGAGGGTGTTGAGCCGCGTCATGCACATCAATTTCGGCATTCCGTTTATTTCCGCCGAGCACGAGCCGCATTTCCCCGCCTTACAGTTCCAACGCACCGCCAGATCGCCGACCTGTTCCGCTTGTATCTGATGAACCGCGTCCAGCACCACCATGCCGGCCGAGATTTCCGCCGTGTAGTCCTGAAACTTGCCCTCGCCCTTCTCTCCGCGCCAGATTCGAAACGTTGCCGTGGCCATTACTTCATCTCCTGAACGATCTGCTTCAGATCGTCTCGCATCGCGGGTATAGGCTCGCGCGTGAGCTGCATTTCTCCGCCGGGCCGCATTCGCACGACTATATTGAACTTCCCGCACTGCTCGTCCTTCGCGGGAAAATCATCGCGGAAATGGGCGCCGCGGCTTTCCTTCCGCTCCAGCGCCGCCCGCGCAACGATTTCCGACACGGTCAGCAGGTTGTGCAGATCGAGCGCGGTGTGCCAACCCGCATTGTATTCGCGATTTCCATCGACGCTGACGCGCTCGCTCCTCGCCGCTAATTCCCGAATGCGCTCGAGCGCTTGCAACATTTCCTGCTCCGTGCGCACGATTCCCACCAGATCCTGCATCATGTCCTGCAAAGCATGTTGGACGGCGTAGGGATTTTCGGCGCCTTCGCGCTCGAACGGCTGCAGCGCCCATTTCTCCGTTGACCCGAGTTCATCGGAATTCACTTTACCTACCGGGTTTTCTTTCGCAAAGCGCGCGGCATATTCTCCGGCGCGCTTGCCGAAGACCAGCAAATCGGAGAGCGAATTCCCGCCCAGCCGGTTGGCACCGTGCAAACCCGCGGCGCATTCGCCCGCTGCAAACAGCCCAGGAACATCCGACATTTGGGAATCGGCATCCACCCGGACTCCGCCCATCATGTAATGCGTCGTGGGACCCACTTCCATCGGCTCCTGGGTGATATCGATATCGGCAAGCTGCTTGAACTGATGATACATACTCGGCAGCTTCTTCTTGATGCGTTCCGCGGCATTCGGAATTTTCTCCTTAATCCATGCGATATCCAGGAACACACCGCCGTGAGGACTGCCGCGGCCTTCTCGCACCTCCCGCCGGATGCAGCGGGCCACGTGATCGCGCGTCAGGAGTTCCGGCGGACGCCGCGCATCCTTGTCGCCCTGCGTGTACCGCCAGCCTTCTTCTTCTGAATTGGCGGTTTGATTTACGTACAGCGGCGGAATGTCCTTGAACATGAACCGCTCCCCTTTATTATTGCGGAGCACGCCTCCCTCGCCGCGGACTCCTTCCGTCACCAGAATGCCGCGCACGCTGGGCGGCCAGATCATTCCCGTAGGATGGAATTGCACAAACTCCATATCCATCAGCGCCGCTCCGGCATGATAGGCGAGCGAGTGGCCGTCACCGGTATACTCCCAGCTATTGCTGGTGATTTTGTAAGCCCTTCCGATGCCGCCCGTCGCCAGAACCACGGCTTTGGCGCGAAATAAATGAAAGCGCCCGCGCTCGCGATCGTAGCCAAACGCGCCGGCGATGCGGTCGCCATCTTTCAGCAGCGTGACGATCGTGTGTTCCATGAAAACATCCAAACCGAGATGTATTCCGTGGTCCTGAAGCGTGCGGATCATTTCGAGGCCGGTGCGGTCGCCCACATGCGCTAACCGAGGATAACGATGGCCGCCGAAATTCCGCTGCAGTATCTTGCCGTCTTTGGTGCGATCGAAAACAGCGCCCCACGCTTCGAGTTCCCGGACGCACGCGGGCGCTTCCTTGGCGTGCA
>JANWJR010000062.1 GCA_025451835.1 Candidatus Acidiferrales bacterium
CGGCGCTTTCGCCTGACGCGCTGACCGGACTTGAGTCAAATCTGCGATTTGGGCTCCCGGAAACGCTGGAGACGCGCATTTTTGGGCGTCTGTCGGCGTGGCAGAACTGGATTTTCATCCGGCCAAATGCAGTCGGGGGAAGCGGGGCGTTGAAAGTGTACGGCACGGGCGCGCCGGTGAAATTCGATCGGGGAAGAGTTTAGCTATGAGGCGGCGCACGGAATTACTAGCGGCAATCATACCGGGGAGGCTGTAATGATTGATTACACGGAGAAAATCCCAAACAACGTGGATTTGGGACGGGACCGCGTGCTGCAACGCGCGCTGGAACACTGGCAGCCGGCGTATTTGAGCTGGTGGTTCGACATGGGGCCAAACGAATCGCACGCGCTTGAAGTGTACTTGCGGACGGCGATCAGCGTGGAACCGAGCGGCTGGGCGAATTTCGGATACGTGCGAATGCCCGAATACCGCTGGGGAATCTTTCTGCAGCCGCGAGACGAGCAGCGCCAGGTGAATTTTGGCATGCACAAGGGCGAGCCGGCGTGGCAGGACGTGCCGGGAGAATACCGGTCAACGCTGCGGCGCGTGATCGTGACGCAGGGCGATACGGAGCCGGCATCGGTGGAGCAGCAGCGGATGCTGGGATTTTCCTGTCCCTCGCTCTACGACCTGCGAAACATTTTCCAGGTGAACGTGGAGGAAGGCCGCCATCTGTGGGCGATGGTTTACCTGCTGCACCGCTATTTCGGGCGCGATGGCCGCGAAGAGGCGGAAGCGCTGCTCGACCGGCGATCCGGCGACGCGGATAACCCGCGCATTCTGGGCGCGTTCAATGAGCCGACGCCCGACTGGCTGGCGTTCTTTATGTTTACGTTCTTCACCGACCGCGACGGAAAATTCCAGCTCTGCGCGCTGGCGGAATCGGGATTCGACCCGCTCGCGCGGACCTGCCGTTTCATGCTGACCGAAGAGGCGCATCACATGTTCGTCGGCGAATCAGGGATCAGCCGGATCCTGCAGCGCACATGCGAGCTGATGAAGGAAAATAACGTTGACGATCCGTCGGATGTTCGCGCGCTTGGCGCGATCGATCTGCCGACCATGCAACGATATTTGAATTTTCACTTCAGCGTGACGATCGATTT
The DNA here is from genome assembly GCA_025451835.1 of Candidatus Acidiferrales bacterium. Taxonomy (GTDB): domain Bacteria; phylum Acidobacteriota; class Terriglobia; order Acidiferrales; family UBA7541; genus Palsa-295. The sequence continues at coordinate 1,149 of JANWJR010000062.1, forward strand.
GTTCGGGTCGGACGCGTCTTCGAATGCGGCGACCTATTACACCACGGGACTCAAGGGCCGCTACGAGGAAACAAAACTTGAGGACGATCACGTACTAGCAGATGCGGAATATCCGATCATGGAAGTTGTGGGCGACAAAATAGTGACCAAAAAAGTGCCTGCGCTGACGGCGCTGAACGAGCGCTTGCGGGATGATTACATTGGCGAAGTACAGGCCGGCGTCGACCGGTGGAACCGGAATATGGAGCGAACCGGGATACCGTTCCGGTTGCGGCTACCGCACAAGGGTTTTCATCGCGCGATCGGGAATTTCGCCGGGCATCACATCAGCCCCGAGGGCGAAGTGTTAAACAAGGAAGCGTGGGAAAAGCACCGGTACGAGTGGGTGCCCAGCCCGCAGGATCACGCATACGTGCAATCGTTGATGGCGGGACGCGTGATCGAACCCGGCAAGTTTGCGAATTGGATTGCGCCGCCGATCCGCGGCATCAACCGCCAGCCGATGAATTTTGATTATGTGCGATTTAACTGAGCGTGGCAGCGCATTAGGATATGCAATATCCCACTAAACTTCGCCGCGCACGAGGTCGTCGTAGGTCTCGCGTCGGCGGATAATCTTGTACTTCGAACCGCGCACCAGCACTTCGGCAGCACGGCGGCGCGCGTTGAAATTTGACGATTCGACGAAGCCATACGCGCCCGCCGCCCACACTGCCAAAAGATCCCCGGCTTTCACTTGCTCGAGAGGCCAGCCCCGCGCGAGATAATCCCCCGTTTCGCAGACCGGACCGACAATGTCCACGGGTGTTTTTGCAGCGCGAACGCCTGCGCTGCGAACAATCGGCGTAATCGGATGCGTCGCGTCATAGAGCACAGGACGAATCAAATCGTTCATTCCGGCGTCAACGATCACGAAGCTCTTGACGCGATTCTCCTTACGATATAGCACCCGCGTGACGAGCACGCCCGCCGGGCCGACGATGGTGCGCCCCGGCTCAAGCAGCAGACGGCAGCCTGTAGGCTTAACAATTTCCTTCAAGACGCGAGCGTATGCCTGCGGGCTCGGAGGCGTTTCTTTCGTGTACCGGATTCCGAGTCCGCCGCCGAAATCGATGCGATCGAGATGGACTCCGTTTTGAGCAAGCTCGCGGACGTAGCCCGCAATCCGTGCGAGCGCGAGACGAAATGGCCCGAGCGACACGATTTGAGAGCCAATATGCGCGCTAACGCCCCGCCATTCGATCCAGCGCGAATCCATGTGCTCAAGGTAAAGGCGCCGAGCTTCCTGCCAATCCAGTCCAAATTTATGGTTGCGGTAACCCGTGGAAATGTTACGGTGGCCGCCCGCAAGGACGTCGGGATTGACGCGGATTGAAACCGAGGGGCGAAAGCGCCGCGATGCCGAATGACGCGAGGCTTCCTCGAGCAAGACTTCAAGTTCCGCGGCGGATTCAATGTTGAAGAGAAGAAGGCCATGGCGTGTTGCATTCTTGCCGCCGTAATCGAGCGCGTCGCGAATCTCATCGCGCGATTTCCCGACGCCCGAGAAAACAATACGCTGGCCTGAGACGCCGATGCGGCGCAGGCGGTCGAGTTCCCCGCCCGATACGATATCGAAGCCACTACCCAGCCGCGCGAGAATCCGAAGAATCGAGAGGTTGGAGTTTGCCTTCACGGCGTAACACAAACGATGAGGAAGCGAACCTAGGGCGCGGTCGAGACTCCGATACGCGTCTTCGACGCTCGTCTGGCTGTAAACGTATGCTGGCGTGCCAACTTCCCCTGCGATTCGCTCGAGCGGGACCTCTTCGCAATACAGATGACGCGCGTCCCGCAGCCGCCGGCCGATGAAGCGGTAGGCGTAATGCAGCGTGTAGGAGGCCGGATCAACGGCGCGCGATGATTTTTCCTTGCGCTCGGGTTTCGAGTTCAACCCCTTTTCTCCAAGAAAGACAATCGAGACGTCATGTGCCGGTGAGACTGTAGAGCAGGATGCCGAGAACGATCAGGGTGACAAGAACGTAGAGCCAATCGCGCTCCACGCCGAATCCCACAACGGAAAAGGCAACCCGGGCAATCGGCGTGATGATCAATAGGAGCAGGCCGAATTGCATCAAGCCGCGAGCATCCCAGGAAAAAGCCGATTTCGCAATTTCAGGAATGTGACGGAGCTGGGCTGGTTCGCCCTGAAAAACGCGATAATTCTCAATTGTGTGTCCGCGCTGGATCAGGTACAGAGCACCGCCGGCAAGCACCCACGCAGCCGCAATGATTACCCCGGTGCGCAACAGCTTGCCAATCTCAATCTCAAGGTCCCTCTCGGTCCAAGGAGTTTTCGGTGTCATGGCTAAATGCCTCCCTTCAAACCCTTGAGAATCATTTCGAAGGCCAACGCGGCGATGACGATGGCGAACACGATACGCAGGGTCTTGACCCTTGCACGGGGAAGTATGCGAGCGCCAACGAGGGAACCTGCGAGAACTCCGAGCATCACGGGCATGGCTAACTCGGGCGCGACGTAGCCACGATGCAGGTAGATTCCCGCGCTCGCGGCAGCCGTGACGCCGATCATGAAGTTACTCGTGGTGGTGGACACCTTAAATGGAATCAGCATCGCCTGGTCCATTGCCAGAACCTTCACGGCGCCCGAACCGATGCCCAGCAAGCCGGAAAGAATTCCCGCGCCGTACATCAGTCCGAATCCCAGTGGAACGCGGCGGACATGGTAAGCGAGTTGGCCTTCGGCCGACGGATACGACCCATCCATTTTCAGGAACGTGGCGATCCGATCGGGCGCTTCGCCGGTGACACCGGGTTCGTGATGCTTGATCGACATATACGCGGAATACAAAAGCACGATGCCGAATATGATGGCGATGGCCGACGTCGATACACTGGCGGCGAGAAATGCGCCGCACATCGCGCCCACCGTCGTTGCCAACTCCAGGAACATCCCCACGCGAATGTTCGAATAGCCTTCTTTCAAGTAGGCGGCGGCGGCGCCGGACGATGTAGCAATAACGGAAACCAGCGACGCGCCGATCGCGTAACGAATTTCAACGCCAAATGCGATCGTGAGCAGCGGAACGATTACGACTCCGCCGCCAAGCCCCGTGAGGGCGCCCAGCAATCCCGCCAAAAACGATCCAGCCGCGATGAGAACGGTAAATTCGAGGGTGTGCAAATGCAAGCCTAGGAGATGCTTCCTTGCTGCTTGAACTGCTCCTTCGCCTTCTCTGAAAAAATATCATAGCAGCGATAGAAGGTAACGAATAATACGCTTGGTTTCTCGCCTCTTGCACGAGAACCGGCGCCCCCGTTTGCCTGCCACTATCGCGGTTCGGCAATGTATGAGCCTGAGCGGGGACGCCGCACCGATCCGGTGCGAACGTTTCTGGAGAGTTCTAGCCTGCCTACACGTAGATTTATGGACCGCTACTGGTAAACAGGTATGGTCTCCCCGGGGCCAGGGAGGTAGGCTGCGGCAGGTGTAAATCTTGAGGAGGCTACCGTGCTTGCTGGAATCGGAATTCTGCTGATCATCCTGTGGCTGCTAGGGTTCTTCGCCTTCCATCTGACAGTAGGCTTCATCCACATCGTGCTGGTGATCGGAATCATCCTCGTCCTCTGGCACTTTCTGCGCGGGAGCCGGGCTGCCTAGGGGCGATCATGAACTTTCCGTTTGAGTCGGTTTTGCAGGTGATCGCGGCCTTTGCGATTTTCGTCACTGGCTTTCTAGCGCTGTTCCTCGCGATAGGCGCGTCTTTCCTGGTGTTGAGGCTTGCGTACCGCGGCGCGAACTGGATGACGCTGCGCGTTATTAGGTTCGCCGCCGCGAGGCGCTCTCCGGCGCTCGGGTACCCTCCGGAAATTCGCGCGGGCGACACCGCGTCGTAAATTTGCTGAAGAGTCTGAGGCTGCGAGCAGGCCAGATTCGCACGGTTGGCTGTGATCGCCCTTCGCACCGCTTTCGAGTTCGTTCGCCGCACTTCAAACAGAAAAGTACTTACTGCACGTCGCCGAACCACTCGCCAGGCCACCAAACCCATGTCAAAGACATTCAAGCGAGGCGACCATGTCGAATGGAATTCAGAAGCGGGCAGGGTCCGCGGCGTGATCGTGAAAAAAGTCAGCTCGAATACCCGTTTCAAAGGCTACGTACATCATGCCTCCAAAGGCCAGCCGCAATACCTTATTAGGAGCGACGTAAGCGATCACATTGCAATTCACAAGGGCGCTGCACTGAAGCGCTTAAAGCCCAAGACGAAGCGCCAATCGAAGGCGCGAACGAAGAGAAAGCTATAGTCGAACCCGTGCTCTCGGACCTGGGCGCACGGAATTGCCGCCTCCCTTCTACTCTCCGACCTCGATGACGTAATCGCGATCTTCCCAGGAGTCGCTCGCCATCCAGAAAAAACTGAATCGAATCGGCGGTCGCTGCGGGGCGGAAATAGGAATATCCACAAATTCAATTCCGAGCGCGGTACCGGAGGACGCTGTGTCATTGACTGTGCGCCATTCGTCGCTGGTCCAGTGCAGACGAAACGGAGCGGGAACCTGAATGCGCAGCGTGTCGCCATTCTTCACGCGGCGCACCTGGCGATTGTGTTTCCAGACCTCAAAACGCTGGCGATTTTTTGGCGGCGAAAGATAGCGATCGGCAACTTCCGGAATCAGATCGAAGACGCGGCCGTCGGAGAACGATCTCAGCAGCTTAATGTACTCGGCATGCGCCCACATCAGAGGCATTGCGGAACCGGTGGCACGCCCGAGCAGCATATAAACTTCGGGCTGATTTTCCTCGTCCCAAACCTGCTCGGGCAGCAAACCGGTGGGCGATGAAAAACCCTCTATAGCTCGGATAAATGGCATCGCATCGTGGCCGGCAGCGAACTCGTAGTGTCCGCGCTCGCCTGTTAGCAGAGGCCAAGCACGCCCTTTGCCCCAATCGACAAAAGGGCCGCCATCCTCGCGCTGCCCGTATCCATCGTTGTTGTAACGGTGCCAGCAGGGACCGAAGGCCGTGTCGATTTTGAGCAAGGCGTCAACGACCCGCAACGAATCGACCATGAGAGCATCATCGGCTTTGCGAATTCCATAGCGCACCAACTCGAGAAAACCCGCATCCACAATGTCTTTGGCCGGAAACTGGCGCTGGGCATCCGGCGCGCGGTTCGCGATAGTAAGGACCCCGCGGTTGGGATCTTCCTCAGGCTGAGGATTGTCCACGCTCTCGGGAAGAATCCGCATGTAATGCCGGCTGATTCCGGGGACAATCGAACCCTGCGTCGTGACCGTCCAGGCTTCGACGTGAGAGTTCAGAAAATCGGCGTATTCTTCGAGGAATTTTGCGGTGGCTGCGTCGCGCCTCTCGCGGAAAAAGCACGCGGCACAAATCAAGGCGGCAATGTTCGACGCTAGCGTGGAGGGAGAATATCCGCTCGCTTCCTCCCAGCGTTCCTGCTGAGTGACCGGCCCGTGACGGAGAAGGTAGGCAGCCGCGTTCCGCACCATCGGGAAAGGATCAAAATCTTGCAGAGCCTTCTGCCGGTCAAGTTGCCGCGCCAACAGAATGGGGAAAGCTACTTCGTCAAGCTGGATTCCCCGCCAGTACGGCCCGCCATCCACCCAAAAATTCTGAGGAAAGCCGCCATCCTTCTGTTGCGCGACGGCTAGATAGATCAGCGCGCGAAGCGGCGTGACGCTATCGCCGGCAGCGAGCAAGGCGGAGGCGCTGTTGACCAGGTCGCGCGTCCAGACCAGGTGGTACCCGCCGTGGTCGTCGTCATTCCTGGCTTCTCCCCATGGGATCGAGAGCGAAGCGATAAACGCGCCAGGATACGATTTATCTTCGTGAGCGCGAAGCAAGCTGACGCTGCTCTGGTACAGATTCCCGTGGTCCCCAGAAGCTTTCTCCAGCGGCAGAATACGAGCGCTCGCCCGTTCCCATTGTTCCGTGTAGCGCTTGTGGTGTTCCTTGAACGGCACACCGAGAGCCTGAAACAGCGTCGTGACTGCGCCATGCTGAGTATTTCCAAATGCGAGGCCCAGAGTAAACTCGCGAATCCCGTTGAGAGCCCATTCGCCAGTCAGCGCAATATTGCCGTCCGGCGCGTGGTCGAATTCCCAATCCATTCGAAAATTGTCCGCAAGGTCGGTCCAGCCGTCGCTGCTCCCCACGTAGCCGCACGACGCGCGGGAGAACGGGACGGTTCCGCCGAGCGCCAGCCACATGCCTTTCTTGCGCGCCATTAGAATCTTGCGGCCCGCGACTTCGATGGCGTAGCCGTAATTGCCCCAGCCGCCGACTTGAAGATGGGGCGCGCAAAGTGCGTAAAAGCGCAACTTCGAGACGAACGCGTCGTCGCCGGTGACCTGGGTGTGCTGCAGAATGCAGCCGCGGTGCGGATCGGTGATGATTTCTTTCACGATGGCATAGCGACCGGCCGGATCAGCATTCGTACAGCGATAACCCAGCGCATGAGCCGAAAGACGTTCGCATTTTGACTTGAGGTGACGCTTTTCTTCGTGAAAAAAGGTTTTGCCATCGGTGATGAGGTACTGAAGGTCGCGGATCTGCGGGTGATCCACCGTCGGATAATAAACTTCGGTGATGATGCCGTTCCACACCGTGAACCAAATCCGGCTGGAAGCGGCGTAGGCGGTTCCTACTCCATCTTTGCCGCCATGCGTCCATTTGGGCTCCATGCCGGGCCATCCGAAAGCTTCATGCGTGTCATTTGGTTTCATTTCTTGCTTTCAGGGTCCACATCGCTGGCTGCGGGATTGTGCCAGGCACCGTCCGGGGCAATTAGCTGGGCCGCTTCGGCTGGTCCCCAGGTGTTCGGTTCGTACTCGTGGATGGGCGTTGCGTTTCCCAAAATCGAATCGACCACGCTCCACGCGGCTTCTACGCCGTCCTCGCGCACGAAAAGCATCGCGTCACCACGAATCGCGTCACCGAGGAGCCGCTCGTAAGGTGTCATTTCCTCACCCGGAGACTCTCGCACAACAAGTTCCACGGGTTCGCCGGCCATAGCCCCGCCCGGCTTTTTGGCTCGAGCAACGAGCGAGATCGAGACTTCCGGACTAAGACGAAATCGAAAGTTATTCGCTTGGCTTGGTGTGATTGCGTCGAACACGTTCTGAGGAGGGCGCTTGAGCTCAACCAAGACTTCGGTCGCCGTGACTGGCATTTCCTTACCCGCCCGGATGTAAAACGGAACTCCCGCCCATCGCCAGGTGTCAACGTGCAACTTGACTGCGGCAAAGGTTTCCACTTGTGAATCCGGCGCGACGCCTTTCTCGTTGCGATAGCCTCGAAACTGGCCACGCACCACGTCGGCGGGCGAAAGCGGCCGCATGACTCGGAACGCCCGTTGCTTTTCGTCCCGCAAGCAATCGGTATCTTTTCCGGCCGGTGCCTCCATCGTAAGCAGAGCAACAACTTCGAGCATGTGGTTTTGCACCACGTCGCGGATCGCGCCCGCCTCCTCGTAGAAAAGCCCGCGTCCCTGCACGCCGAAGCTCTCCGCCATCGTGATTTGAACGCTCTGCACGTAATTGCGATTCCAAATCGGCTCGAGGAAGGAATTGGCAAAGCGAAAATAGAGCAGATTCTGGACCGGCTCCTTGCCGAGATAGTGATCGATTCGGAAAATTGATGATTCCGGAAAGGATTTGCGGAGCGTTTTGTTTAGAGACTGCGCGGAGGCGAGGTCGCGGCCAAACGGCTTCTCGACGATCACGCGCGCGTTCTTGTCGCAACCGGCGCTCGCAAGCCCTTCGGCAACGGTCGCAAACAGGTCTGGCGGAATGGCCAGGTAATAGAGAGGCCGCGAGGCCCCGCCCAGCGCTTTCCGCAGATTGCGGAATGTCTCGGGAGAACTGTAATCTCCGCTGACGTACTGAAGTTTTGACGAAAGCACGGCGAACGCAGCGGGATCTACGCCGCCATGCTTCTCGAGACTCTCGCGAGCGCGCGCGCGAAGCTGGTCCAGAGTCCACGAAGATTTTGCCACTCCGATGATTGGCAGATCGAAACGGCCGTGGCGAATCATCGCCTGTAGCGCCGGGAAGATTTGCTTGTACGCGAGATCGCCCGTGGCGCCAAAGAAAACAAACGCATCCGAATTGAGGTTCGCCATTCTTGTCGCTTCCCCTCTCCTTGGCCATGCTCGAGATGCATTCGCGCTTCCCGCTCGAGTCATGCGGCGTCGCCGCTAGCGGACAGTGAAATACCAGAATCCGCTCAGTAGCCGGAAAATTCCTCGATGCGGATGTCATCGTCATCCGTTCCGGCTTTGTTTAGCATTTCGTGCAAACCCTTCACCATGGCTGGCGGCCCGGCAATGTAGTAGACGGGCGATGCTGCGCCGTTCAAATGCCTACCGAGCATTTCTTGGTTGATGAAGCCTGTCTCGCCGTTCCAGGGGCGGTGCGATTTAGCCATTTCAGTCATACTGGCAATCAACTTGTACTTGGGATTGTCTTTTTCCAGGTTCTGGAGTTCCGCGAGGAAGGGCGCGTCTTCCGGCCGCCGATTAGAATAGAAGAGAAAAATACGATGGGGCAGTCGCTCCTTGGCGGCGCGGCAAATCATGCTCCGAAATGGCGTGATGCCAATTCCGCCCGCGAGGAACACGGCCGCTCGCGCCGAATTATTCTGGAGCGTCAAATCGCCGGAAGGACCTTCGACTTTGACGGCGGTCCCGAGGGGCATCGTCTTCAACACGCGCTTGAACGCCGTATCGCGCATGCGCGTCGCGACCATCAGGGTATCTTCGTGAGGGCCGCTGGCGATTGAAAAGCTTCGCACATTGCCTTCGGAATCCGTCTCCGAAGGATCGAGCAAGGTCATGTCGAGATACTGTCCGGCTTTGAATTTCCAACCGGGCGGCTTTTCGAATCGAAAGGACATGGTGCCTTCCGCGACTTCCTGGCGGTCTTTCAGTTTGCACATGAAACCCGGCGATGCCGCAGCTGTGCTCATAATTCGCCTCCTTACGATATCCACATCTTCCTTTTTTGATTCCTACATCAACGCAAGAGATTCGCGTGTGATTCACGACTTACTCGAAATGCATCCATTTGACTGCCCAACGCTCGCTTTAGATTCCGGCTTCCTGGCTGAAATATTGATAGTCTTCCCGCCAGCCTCCGTAACCTTTTCCGATGTTCTTATACTCTTCGAGGAATTCGATTCTGCGAATGTACTTCACCATCGTGAAGCCAAGCTGCGTTTCCACGCGGAGGCGAAGTGGCGCTCCGTGGTTAACGGGAAGCGGCTGCCCATTCATGTCGTAGGCCAGCATCGTCTGAGGGTCGTTCGCCAGGCCGATGCGAATCGTACCGTAGAAATACCCAGGCCCCTGGGCATGAGGCTCCGACGTGGATTTATTGTCGAACGCGTAGAAGACGATGTAGCGAGCCGAGGGGAGCGGTTGGCAGAGTCCGACGATGTGACGCAGAGACACGCCGCTCCATTCGGCGACACCCGACCAGCCCTGGATACAACAATGTTTGGTGATTTGCGTTTGCTTTGGCATGGCGCGAAGCTCACGCAGCGACAAATGCAGCGGATTGCGCACCAGCCCGCCGATTTCGAGGCTGTAACTCGCAAATTGATTCCCCGCCATCGCCAGATAGCTCTCCTCGACCGGAGGTCGGCCGTTGACCCAAAACGAAGGTGAGATATCGGCGGTCGAATAGTGCTGCGCAGAGACTTGGTGGCCAAAGAGCAGCGTCCGGAGCGAGTCCGTCAGCGCCTGGGTGTTTCTTTGCACCAGGTGAGGGCGGCGGCGCGACAAGATTGTGGTCACAATATGGATTATCACGATGCCGGTCAAACCGCTAAGCCAAACCACTAACGCGAGCTTCAGGTCAGGATTGTGCGTCTGCCCCAGAACGATCATTGCCAGTTCCCGCCGGAAGCCATGAATGGCCACAATCGCGACGTGGCCGACGAAGAATATCAAGAACGCGCACAAGGCGAGGAAATGCAAACTCCGCGCCGACTGACGCCCGTGGAAGATTTTGATGTACCACGGAAAGCGCGCGGCAACGGCGGGCGACATCGCTACGCCGGTCGCGATGCTGAAAGGAGCGAGCAAGAAAATCACCGCTGCGTACGTCAATTGCTGCAATGCGTTGTACGCGCCGGGGGTATCCACAATGTGAAAGGTCGCGTAGCTCGCCAGCGCGCGCGAAGCCTCCGGGAATATCTGCCAAGACGTGGGAATCAGGCGCTGCCACTCGGGCGTCACAAAAAGCATGAGCACGTACAACAAACCTGTCAGCAGCCAGGCGAAATCCATCAGAAAATGCCAGTGGCGCCCCAGGCCGAGGTTCTCGTGGCCGGGGAGCGCGATCCCCGAAGGGAATGAGCTTTCTTCGTCGCTGGCCGTCCAGAGACCTTCTTTCGGCCGCTGCTTTTTGGTGAATTTGAGCCATTCGCTACCGGGCGTGCAGTTATCGTTCCAGTACAGCCTGGGGTGTGCGCTCAAGATTTCGAGCCCGCTGCGGACGAGGAGCGACAGAAAAAGAAAATTGAAAAAGTGCGCCGCGCGCAGCCACAGCGGGAAATCGAGAACCTTCATTGGATCAGTCTCCGAAGATCAGTTTGACAGGTTTTCTCGTCCACTTTGAAAATGACGCGGAAGTCCGAGGCGGCTCGCAGAAGGTCAACCCTCCAATCTGTCACACTGCTCCATCTTCTACTTTCGAAACTGTGCTTTTTGAAACACCCCGGTTATTTGATGGCGTATTCTTGAACGAGGGCAACTTGCTAACGGTTCTTTGCGGGCGCGCGTTGTGCTCGAAGGATTCCCCCTGATAAGAAACGACTTGGCCTAACGCTTCTAGCAAAAGCGTGTCTTTTAGAACAGTTTGCAAAAACAGAAGTGTGTCATTCATAAAGGCGGTACAATGGTTCGCTCGGCGTCGACGCTTCGGCGTCGAGCACGGAATTGGCCCCGGAGGTCCGGCTAGCAAGTATCTTCAACCACACGACCGCGCATGAACGTCCACCTGATAAATCCTAGCCACGTATCCTTCGGAACCGCGGTGATTACGCCTCGCTGGCTGTTTGTGATCGCAGGCGCCACTCCCGCCGACTTCGGCGACCCCATTATCGAAGACGAGACGTTAAAGCAGGTCGACCCAGCTTCGATTCAGCCAGGCGACATCGTAGGCATCGGCATCCATACGGGAAATGCCCTCCGTGGGTATGAAATCGGCAAGATGGCGCGGCAACGCGGCGCCTACGTGGTCTTCGGTGGCATTCACGCCACGCTTTATCCGGAGGAGGCGCGGAGCTTGGGCGAAGCACACTCGGTGGTGAAGGGCGATGGCGACGTCATCTGGGCGAAAGTCCTGGCGGATTGCCGCAACGACGCCCCCTTGCCGGTTTATTCAGGCGGTCGCATCGAGGCTTCCGAGTTCGTGCCCGCGCGTTGGGACCTGATCGCTCGCGAAAAATATATGTGGGCGTCGGTGCAGACCGTCCGGGGCTGCCCGAAACATTGCTCGTTCTGTTCGGTCTGGCGCACGGATGGGCAGCGCCCCCGACAACGAGCGTCCGATGCCGTGATCGAAGAGATCGTTCAATTAAGGCGCAAGGGATTTCGATTCATCGCTCTCGCAGACGATAATTTTTATCCGGTCACGCTTACCGACCTGCAATTGGCAACCCGGCAAGGCAACACCCAGCGACTCGCCGAACTCCAGGCCATTCGGGCAGAACGCTTTGAGCTGATGGAGCGCCTGGCGCTTCTTCCTCGGGACATGGTGTTCTTCACGCAAATTACGATGGAGGCGGCCGAAGACCCGATATTTCTCGAGGCGATGCGGAAGGCTAACATCAAGGGCGCATTGGTCGGAGTGGAAGCGGTTACGCCGGAGGGCCTGAAGGACGTTTACAAGGACTTCAATTGTGCCGGCGAGAGCTTGGTGGAACGTTTGCAGACTTTCCGCCGTCACGGCGTGCATGTGCTCGGATCGTTTATCTTCGGCCTGCCGAGCGACCGGCCAGACACCTTTGACGCCACGGTTGCCGTAGCGGCGCGGGCCGGCGTCACCTTCGCGCAGTTTGTGATGCTCACGCCATTTCCTGGCACGATTGATTTTGCGAAGTGGGAAAAGATGATGGAGGCCGATCCCAAGCTCATCGATGGCATTCCGCTTACCAGGCACTGGCTCATCCCGCAGGCTTCGCGGCCTAAACTCTACTGCCCTCATCCGGTCATGTCGGCGGACGAAATACGCAACCGCACGCAGTCGGTCTGGGATCGCTTCTACACCGTGCCGTTAATATGGAAGCGATCGAATTTTATTAAATCGCTGCGGGGACGTTTGACTTTCGTTCTCATCTCAAAGCTCTACAGGCAAATGTACGCGAACACCGGGATCGCCACGGATAGCGCGCGCGTGGCGCGCTCGACTCGCTGGGCGCGCTGGCTCGCAAAGCCTTGCCAGTATCTTTTTGCTGCCCGCCCCATGCCCGATCTTCAAGTCCCAAAATCCGCCGCACCACAGGCAGCGTACGAACCGCCCATGCTGACAACAATTGCTGGAAGTTGACAGCGTGTCAAAAACCCGCCAAGTTCTTTAGGTTTTCCCGCAGGACTACTATGATCGTGAAGTCGCGTGAACCCCGATGCGTCCCACTGCAGTTGTCCTTTTGGACGCGGCTATGCTTCTTTTTTGCCGCCGGCCGCTTCTTCACCCCGCGGCCAGGATAGCGTAAGCAACAACGCGCTGTCTTCTTCCGCCTCGACATCGTGGGCGACGCCGTGATCCAGCACGAGCAACTGCCCCGCGGGCAGGTCGATCACGCGACCGGGGAGTCGCAGTCGGACGTGACCTGCGACCGTCTGAATCGAAATTCTCGCAACTGTCTTGTGCTGCGGCATGGACGTCTTGGCTCTCAAGGCGATCAGCACAATTCGGAGGTCCGCGTGTTTCACAAGAGTCGCCGAACTGGGACCCGTTCCGTGCAACCAGGCGTCCTCTTTGTGCAGAATCTCTATTTCCTTCAGAAGGTCACATTGAAGGATGGGCGTGCTGAGGGTATCCCCAATCATCGCATGGCCCACCAAGAGCTCTTGCGATTCCTTCCTCTGCGGTTCTGCCATAGCCCACCTCCCAGTCAAAGTTTCCGAGCTTCGATATTATGCGGCATGGCAGGCGCTGTCTGCACGATTGCGGACACATTGGTATTCGTGCCGTGAAGCCCGTATAGGTCTCAACAGGAACAACATCACCCGGAGCGCCACCATATTCGAGCGAGCGTCGTAGACTCGGCGACTTCGCACGGTGATTCGCGACGAGACATCGCCGGTCTCGCGGGGTCCAGCGGGAAGCATGGAACTAAATCAGTCCACTTCCAGGATGCGAGTTGCCTTCACGATTGGAGATTTCTTTTGCCGGTTGGCAAAGCGCTCGGCGCGATCGCGGTCGATATAGACGCGGCCAAACCTTTCGCCATCGTGATAATAGACGGTTACTTGCCAATGACGATGTTTGCGGCGGCGGTCGCGGTGTAGCCGACTGGACTTTTTGCCTTTAGTCTTTTTCACGTGGGATCCTCAGGTTTTGCAACTATCGCAACTTTGGCCGCACGGCGCAAGTAGCAACTTGGGGGTTGCCGCCCGAATACCGTGACGAGTTCGATCAAGCGCACCTCGACTTGTTTACTGGTAGTAGACGGGCGGGGCTCAAAAAAGTGAGAAGCCGCTGGAACATTCGCGTCACCTCGGGCGTAATAGAAAGTGAGAGGGCAAGGAGGAAAGGCAAATGCTGTATGGGCAGGGAGTTCAAATCGAAGATATGAGGAATCACCCGGCGGAACTGATCGTCAGCTTGCGCCAACTGCTGGCTGACGGAGCGGCCATCACGCCCGATCCCAAGCGCCACGGCTTCTACGAGGTCGAAAGCGATTCCACGGTGTATTACATTTGCGATTCCCGGACTTCGGGTAAGATTCTGCTGCTCGCCACCTGGCCGGCCGAAAGCGTTCTGGCGGGAGCGCCTGCGGCGGCGTGAACGGCAAACGTTCCTCAGGTTCCCACCGACATCGGACCCTGCGGCCGAAGGCCGCGGTTGTACCGGCCGCAGCGGTCTCCAGACCCCATGCGCTTGCGAGCTAATACAGAGCAACCGCAGGCGCAAAGTTCAAATCATCGAAGAAGCTTTTCTTCATTTTGAGGACCTCGGGCCGGTCGCTGGTCCGTGCATAGACGAAATCGCCCACGGGCTTTGAAACAGTCACGATAAGTTTTTTCCCGTTTTTCGTAGTGAGCGTGGCTTCGATTGGGGGCTTCTCGAGCTTCGAAGCGATATCCGGCGAGGCGTGGTCCATCACCTCGTCGGCCCGAGCATCCGTGATCGGGGTGAGGAATTTCCACTCGGCAGCCGCTTTCCCTTTCTGCGCGTCAGGCGCCTCGAATGTCCATTCGGTCTGCGACTTGCGGTTGACAATAAGAGCGCCATTTTCATTGTGGATTTCGACGCGGGTCACATCGTCCGGCTGCACATGCGTGAGGCTCTGGTCGCGCAGATCGTTGAAGCCTTCGCTGAGTTTCTTATATAGATCGGCGTCGATGCGGAAAACCGTTGGGCGCGTCGCGTCGCGTGCGAAGTAATCGTCTCCGTCTTTCTTTCCGGCGAGCAGCGTAGACTTTGCGCCCTTGCTGCCGTCTGCCGTGAAGGTGATGGCCGGCGAAGAGAGGCCGTACTTTGCCAGATTTTCCGGCGTTTCGCTGGCGACCGAAACGAACTTGCCATCTGCGATAGCCGCCAGGAGCCCGCCCACGTTTGTCGAATCCGCAAGCTTGCCGCTCGGCTTTGTGAATACCCAGGCGTCCTTA
>JANWJR010000063.1 GCA_025451835.1 Candidatus Acidiferrales bacterium
GCTACAGCGATCGCGGCTTCGCTCTTCATAGCATGCGCTCGCCGCATTTGACGCGCCTCTATCTGCAGTGCCGTCACGACGAGGACATCCACCATTGGCCCGACAATCGCATCTGGAGCGAACTTCAAAACCGTTTTGCAGCGGGCGCCGCCTGGAAATTGAACGAAGGGCCGATCGTTCAAAAAGGCGTCACGGGGATGCGCAGCTTCGTCGTGGAGCCGATGCAGTTCGGCAGGCTGTTTCTGGCGGGAGATTCTGCACATATCGTTCCGCCAACCGGCGCCAAGGGCCTGAATCTCGCGGTCGCCGATATTCGCATCCTCGCCCGCGGGCTCACCGAATTTTATGCGTCCGGCCACACCGAGCTTCTCGACCGGTACTCCGAGATTTGCCTGCGTCGCGTTTGGAAGGTTCAGAGATTCTCCTGGTGGATGACTTCGATGTTGCATCTTTTCGAAGGCGACAACGCGTTTGACAAACGCCGCCAATTTGCGGAGCTCGATTACGTCACCAGCTCGCGAGCCGCGTCAAAATCACTCGCCGAAAACTACACCGGTCTTCCGTTCGACTGACCTCAGGATTCCTCCTCTTGCACAACCAGTTGCACCTGCCAATGAAGCTGTTTATCTTCCTTTTGGCGGCTATAATCCTTTCGCACTTCGGCGGCCTCTGGAGCAGGTACGATGGCCAAGAAAAATTTCGAACAACTTACCGAGCGCGAGATTCCGGTTCTCGCGATCGAAAAGTGAGCGGGTTTGTGGATCGACCACCGGTGTCGGCGGCTTTCGCCGGATTGGTGAATGCGCCGGTTTTGACGCTGGCCCCGCTGTTTGCCGCCGCTTTCGCCACGCACAACTGCTGGGACACTTTTTTGGTCGGGCTTGCCGCGTCCCTGGGCGCAGGGATGTCGATGGCATTTGTCGCGGGGTTCTCCGACAACGGTTCGCCCGCCGAGAGCGGCCAACCCGTTTTCCGGGGTTGCGTAGCTGGACTCATGACTGCTGCCGGTGGGATTGGACCAGCGCTACCGTTTCTGATCTCGAATTTTCGTACTGCATTTTTCGTGGCGGCGTTTGTGGTGGCCGTTGAACTAGCGGCGATCAGTTACATTCGCTATCGTTACCTGGATACGCCGCTGCTAAGATCCGCGTTTCAGGTGGTCGTCGGTGGTGTGCTTGTCTTCGTAATGGGAATTTTAATTGGCAGATTGTAGGACACTGGGCCCAGCGGGCTGGTGCTTCACGTGTTTGTGGGAGGATGGCTTGTGAACAATCGATTCTGGATTTTGATGCTCGCAATTATTTCGCTGCCTCACGTTTTGCGTGCGCAAGACACGGCGGCGCATGTCGTGAAATACCAGGCGACGATGAATGCCGTGAAATATGTTTACGGTGCGGCGAAGCCGGTTGCGCGGATCGCGCCCGGCGACATCCTCGATACCAACACGATCGATTGTTTTGGTGGCGCGATTACGAAACCAAGCGACACGCTGGCGATGGCGAAAGGCGATAACCCACTCACAGGCCCGTTTTATGTCGAGGGTGCGGAACCGGGCGACACCATCGCGATCGACTTTCTCGAACTGACTGTTAACGGACCGCAGGGCGTCGGCGCGCTCGCGCCCGGCTTTGGCGCGATCAATCCGACGAATTATACGCCGATGCTCAATTCGCCGCTGCCCGAACGGATATGGCTTTACCCGATTCATCAGAAGGAAGACACGGCAACTTTCGAAGCGCACGATTCCAAGTTTTCCGTGGATATTCCGATGCATCCCTTTATCGGCTGCATTGGCGTCGCGCCGGCCGGAGGTGAAGCGAGAAGTTCGATTGTGCCGGCGGAATTTGGGGGGAACATGGATGCGCCCGAAGCGAGCGTCGGAAACACGCTGTACCTTCCGGTGAATGTTCCCGGCGGGCTGCTTTTTATCGGCGACGGACATGCGGCGATGGGCGACGGCGAAGTGGCGGGCAGCGCCATCGAAGTTCCGCTCCACGTTCGTTTGCGCGTTACGGTGATCAAAGGGCAGAAAATCGACTGGCCGCGCTTCGAAAATCAGAATGAGATCATGGCTGCCGGAATCTATCGCCCCGTGGATGACGCGCTGCGGATTGCCTTTACTGAACTGGTTGGCTGGATTCATTCTGATTATGGCTTGTCCGACCTGGACGCCTACGAACTGCTTTCGAAAGTAGCAAAAATCCATTTGACCGAAATGGTTGATCCCAACTACGTGGTGATCGCCAAGATCGACAAAAAGTACTTGCCTCCGCGAAAGCATTAAGACGGTTGGCTGAGTCAAAGACGCGTTGCTTTTCGGCCAGACTATCGAGCTCCGAGGGTCTTGCAATTCGTTTTCCTCGATTCGATGCCCGTTTGACCCAACTGTCACCGTACATACCCACGGGACCATCTTGTCGGGACATAGAAGCGATACCAGCGAGCGGAGCTGTGGAGACATATTTCGCGAGGCAGCGTTCGAACTCGTGCGCAGCCGCGGCTTGCGTTAAGGCCATACGCTGACGTGGGCTACCAGCACGGAGGATGGCGGCCGCGATTTCTTTCAGGAATTTAACGCAAACCATGGCGGTCTGAAACCGATTGCAAATCTCACGAATGCTGGGCCATGCCGAGGAGGCTTTGGGCGGCGGGCGCGTGTGATTTGTCCTTTGCGCCCCAGGTCCAATAGAGTCCGAGGTAGGCGTAACTTTCCGCCTGACCGAAGACTGAGTGGCCATAACAGAAGAGCAATTGGAAGCCGGGATTGCGAAAATAATAATAGCCGCCAATATCGATCAATGTCGCCGAGCGCGTCTGCGCGGCTGCCAGACCTTCGCGTCCGTGTGAAAAGACTTCTGTGCCGAGCGTGAGTTTCTTGCCGATGTTCCGCTGAACGAGCCACCCTGCATACGTGAAATTGCGGAAGCCAGGGGCGTTGTTCACCGCTTCGCCGACGCCTCCGTAGGACGTCCATGGACCAAAATCTTTCTGCACCCAAACGGGAAACTTCGCCCATCCTTTGCCCACTCCCAGGCCCTTATGCGGGTCGCCCGTGGGTATCTCGAACATCGGGAAAATGCCGACCATGGGCCGGTGCCTGGTTTCTTGAATGAACCGGTACTTGATTCCGAGTTCCGTGTCGCCCATGCCGAACGCGTTAGGGTCCGCTCCGGAAGGGAAGTAAGCCGCGTTGTTCGACGGGATGATTCCCGCGGCAGGGATGACAACGTGAAGCTGAACATTGGGAATAACTCCCCAGTTAAATTCGATGGCTGGGCCGGAGGTATCCATTTCGACGCCGGTGCCGCTGGCGGTGCCAAATGTATAGAACTCACAGTTGCGAAAAGCGACCGGCAGCGGATCGTCCGTTTGAAACGGCGGGCCGGCAAGAGCAACGGGCAGATTGAAGAATGATCCGAAAAGAAGCGCGATGAAGACGACTCTCATCCTTGCTGCTCCGAACGGCGCGATCGCGACCCAGTGCGAATCATGTGGCACGACGGCCGAGATTGTCGCGCGACATGATCGCAGATGCAAGCCGAGCGCAGCGCGCAGCCGCATTCCCCAGGTGCCTGAACCGAACGGGAATCTTGGCATGTGGCCGAATGCCCGGTGGAACGAACGGCTCACGCGGTGCTATCCAATTGGGCGCAGGCCGGCCCGGTTAGCTGGAAATTGCCGTCGGAAGGTGCTAAAAAAATTACAGCGACGAACGGGTGTGCGCGTGCCAGAAACTTGCAGTTCAAGAGGGTGCAAAGCCACTGTGCCGGCAGGACTTGCCGCGGAGAAGCTGTGCATTCTTCATTTCACGCTTTTCATCGAGCAGGAATGCGCCGAGATGCGGCGTGAATCCGCGCTGGGAAAAAACAGCCACGAGCGGCAAAACGAATTGATGCAAAAGATCGCTGGGCGCGGCGACGCTCTGGTACATGTGGCTACCTGTGGGTTCCCGATGTCCGACGAGATCAAAGCCCGCATTTTGAGCACTCTTCTTACGCTGATGAATACGCGAGAAAACCTCGATCGCGCCGTGATGCGGCAATCGGCACTCCGCCGCTTCGCGGGTTAGCATTTCGCAGACGCGTCCACCAGATCTCTCTCCGTTCCCGTGGTTCTCACCGAGTTCATGCCGAACAAGGTGATCTAGGCTCCCATGTAGCGGGCGTAGAGCGATCGCGCGACCGAGGAATCCTTTGTGCCCTTGACGATCGCTCGGCCATCGGCAAACACTATCATTTCGTAAGGCGGGATTCGGAAACGCACGAGGAAGTCATTGCTGCGAATTTCGGCCACGGAAGCGGCAGTAAGCCTGTGGCTTAGCTCGGCCAGATCGATCTTGCGGTTGCGCTCATGAATCTGCACCGAATCGCGCCCGCAAATCGTGATGTGCGGCTGCGCGCCGCCTTTCAGATACGTGAAATCCCGGCGAACGCAGGCGCGGCAATCGGGATTCCGCTGAGGACGGATGGATTGAAATCTGCCGGTCCACACGTCGCAGGAGATCAGCCGCCCGTGAAGCGCCTCGGGTTTACCCGCAAGAATCTTCAGCGCCTCGGCCGCTTCGATCGAGGCGATGACGCCGACAGCGGCATTCAGCACTCCAGCCGTATCGCACGAATCTTCCGCGGCGAGCATTGCGACGCCGTCGGGGCCTTCGACGATGCAAGCCAGACAGGGGGTCTCGCCTGGACGAATGGTCATGGTAAGGCCGTAGCTGCCGACCGCGGCGGCGTAAATCCACGACACACCGCTCGCGACAGCTGCGTCGTTCAGCAGGAGGCGCGTCTCGAAATTGTCCGTTCCATCGAGTATGAGAGAAAATCCACCGACGAGATCCGACGTGTTTTTCGATGTGAGATCGGTAGGAATTCCTTCGACGCGCACATCCGAGTTAATGGCATGCAGCCGTCGCTCCGCGGCGATTGCCTTCGGCAGCGATTCGGAAGCATCGGATTCTTCGAATAACGTTTGGCGCTGCAGATTGGACGGCTCAACGAAATCGCGGTCGATGATACGCAGCCTACCCAGGCCGGACCGCACCAGGAGGTTAGCGGCAACGGTTCCGAGCGCCCCACAGCCAACCAGGACGGCACTCGATGCCAGCAATTTTTCCTGGCCAATCTTTCCGATGCCCGAGAACAAAATCTGCCGCGAGTATTTTTCGAGTTGCTGGTGATTCATGCGAGTTTTGGTTCAAACGCCATCATAACGCCTTTTAGGCGGCAGGCAACTTAGCTGTGCTAACCTTTCTTCTCATTTCTGAGCGCATGAAAACCCTGCGTAAAATTTCGCTTCGAGGGACGCGGTTGCACCGGCGGGCTGCGAATGGGATGACGTCATGGATAGCCGCGTGTGTTGGAGGTGTCCTCCTAGTGGTGGCGCCCCTAGCCACCGCCCAGGAAGCGCCTGTTGAAGGGCGCCAGGTCGCCGAAATTCGGGTGGTAGATGATTCCGGAAAAGCGGTCCCGAGGATGCCATCGCTGGCCCTCCAAGCCGGACATCCTTTCGATTATGCGAAAGAGCGCGAAAGCTTGCGGACGCTATACGCCAGCGGCGACTATGCGGACATTCGAGTGACGGCAGCGAACGAATCACGTGGCCTGCACGTGGAATTCGTGGTGCGCCGCAATTACTACAATAATGTGATTCGGATTGAGGGCCTCAAGCCGCCCCCAACCGAAGCTGCGGCCCTGGCGGCCATGCGGCTCAGCCTCGGAGAGGCTTTTCGCGAAAGCGTTTTGCGCGAAGCAATCGGCCGCCTCGAAGATGCACTTCATGCCGATGGCTTCTACCAGGCTAAGGTCACTCGCTCCTTGATGCCGCATGAGGATACGCGGCAGATGGATATTATCGTGAAGGTTGATACGGGCCCGCGCGCGCGCGTTGGCAGCATCACGTTCAAGAATCAGACTCCTTACAAGGACAACGCGCTATTACGGCGTTCGAAACTCCGGGCCGGAAACGGCGTGACGTCAGCGCGCCTCTCCCGCGCATCGCAACGGCTTAAAAAATATCTCGTGGACCAGGGGTATTTGGGGACGGGAGTCCTTATCGAAGCCGGCGCGTACGACGCACAGTCGAACATGGTGCCGCTGGCGTTTCAAGTAACGACCGGCCCCCGCGTCCGCGTCGAAGTCTCTGGCGCGCATCTCTCCAAAAGCCGTTTGCGCCGACTGCTGCCGATTTATCCGGAAGGAACGGTGGACGACGATCTCCTGCAGGAAGGCCGGCGAAACCTTCGCGCTTTTTTTCAGCGCGAAGGTTATTTCGATGCCGACGTCCAGGTGACTTCCCGGGGCGATGCGGCGCGATCCGAACGCGTCATCAGCTATGAAGTTGCGCGCGGCGACCGCTTTCGGTTGTCTGGCGTGTCGTTCGCCGGCAACAAATACTTCAGTACGAATTTGCTTAGTGGACGCCTGCAATTACAGCCCGCATCTTTCGCATCGAGAGGCCGTTTCAGCCAGCAACTCGTGCGAGCCGATGCAGATTCGATTCGCGGCCTCTATGAATCGAATGGTTTCCGCGCCGCGCAGGTTACCTCGGCCGTGCAGGACGACTACCTCGGCAAGAAAGACAACTTGTTCGTCTCGTTCGACATCGTCGAAGGTCCGCAGACGCGGGTTGCGAGCCTTAAGCTGGAGGGAAATCGCACGATTAGCACCGATACGATTCTGGCGGTTGTAGGATCCTCGCCGGGCCAGCCGTATTCGGAAGCCGGCGTCGCAAGCGACCGCAACAATATCCTCGCTATGTATTACAACGAAGGATTTCCCGAAGCGCGTTTTCTGGAAGACGCCGTTCCCGGGGCCGCGCCGAACACGATCGACTTGACCTACCAAATCGCCGAAGGCGAGCGGATCGACGTGGCTAAAGTGCTGCTCACTGGCTACCAGTACACGCGGCCGGGAATCATTGCACGACAAGTGCAGATCAAGCCGGGCGGTCCCATGCGCGAAGGCGATGTGGTGGAAACGCAGCGCCGCCTATACAACCTCGGTGTTTTCAATCGCGTGCAGATCGCGCCGCAGAATCCGAACGGCACAGACCCAGACAAAACGATGGTCGTAGATGTGACGGAAGGCAATCGGTATTCCGTCGGCTACGGCGTCGGGTTCGAAATTCAAAGGATTGCCGCTACCTGCAACAATCCCCCGCCAACTCAGCCGGCTCCGAAGCAGCCCTCCCCGCCATGCGATCCGAACGCCACTAAGCTGGCTTCCAGCCCGCGTGGAATTTTCGAGATTTCGCGCTCGAATATGTTCGGCCGAGCCCAAACCCTGTCATTCAAAGCCCGCGCGAGCACGCTCGAATACCGCTCCGTCTTGAGCTACACGGCCGACAATTTTCTCAACAATCGCAGCTTGAACCTGCAGCTCACCGGGTATGCGGAAAAGTCGCAGGACATCAACACGTTCACCTCGACGCGACTCGAAGGAGCGGTCCAACTCGTGGAGAGCCTAACGCCATCGAGTTCGTTGCTCTATCGCTACTTTTACCGCCGCGTCGAAGCTTCCAACATACGAGAAACGATCGATCCGGAAGAGATACCGTTGTTGAGCCAACCGACCCTCGTTTCCGGATTCGGCATCACGTATGCGCGCGACCGCCGCGACAATCCCGCCGACGCAAAACGTGGAACCTTCAACACGGTGGACCTTAGCGTAGCGGAGCGCCCTCTGGGTTCCGATTCGAGCTTTTTCCGCGGTGCGCTCCAGAACTCTTCCTTTTATCCCTTCGGACGCGATTTCGTTTTTGCGCGTTCCATACGATTTGGCGTCGAGCAAACGCTTGGCAATACGGTGGAGCCGAATGATCCAAGCTGCATTACGCCTCCGGGTTCGACCAAGCCCAATTGCGTCACGATCCCTTTGCCCGAGCGATTCTTTGCCGGAGGAGGAACATCGATCCGCGGCTTCGGCTTAAATCAAGCGGGGCCTCGCGATCCGGTTACCGGGTTCCCCGTGGGAGGACTGGCGTTCGTAGGATTTAATCAGGAACTGCGTTTCCCGACGCGATTCTCCATCGCCGGCAGCAGGCTCGGCGGGACGATTTTTTATGACGCTGGCAACGTATTTAGCGACGTCAGCCACATTTCGCTCGCGTGGAAGCCTCCATCGCCGACAAACTTGAACTATTTCTCGCATACGGTGGGAATCGGGGTGCGCTACCCCACGCCAGTCGGGCCGGTGCGCCTTGACTTCGGATACCAGCTTAATCCCGCGCAATACCAGGTGGTGACGAACACGACGACCAACGCGACGGAATTGCTACGCCTGCCGCGCTTCCAATTCTTTTTCAATATCGGGCCGGTGTTCTAAATGCGACGAACTCTTTGCGGCTTCGGTATCGCCCTGCTCTTAGCGACCGGTGGAGCAGTGTGCGCACGCGCACAGTCCGATCCATTTTCGTCATTGCCAGGGCAAGCGGTTGCGGGCAACGGGTCAGCCAGGGCGCAGACTGTGGATGGTATTGCGGCGCGAATTGAAGACGATATCATCACGGAGAGCGAAATTCGCGAGCTAGGCGCTTTTCAACAGCTTGTTGACGGTAAATCGAAAACGCGCGCCGAACTGATCAACGAGCTAGCCGACCAATGGATCGTTCACGGTGAGGCCGCTGCTGCGAAGTTTCCGGAGCCGTCAGCCACGGATCTCGATCGCGCCTACGCGGAATTAGTGAAGCAGTTTCGATCGCCCGACGAGCTTCAAAAACGCTGCGTGGAGGCAGATCTGACCGATGAAGCGGTGCACCGGCTGCTGAAACAGCAGCTATTCCTCTCGCATTTCATCGACTACCGCTTCCGTCCGGCGGCGCAAGTGAATGACGAGCAGATACAGGCGTACTACCGCGACGAATTCGCGCCACAGCTTAAAGCCCGTGGCCAGGCGGTCCCTCCGGTCGAGGACGTGGAAGACACGATTCGTGAGGTCCTGATTCAGAGAGCGATCACCGATCGCGCCACCAAATGGCTTGATGACACACGTCAACGCCTAAGGATAGACGTCGTATCACCCGGGAGCACGCCGTGAAGCGTCGCTTGCTGCGATGGCCCGTCGTCTTCCTGCTCATCGCTGTGGCGGCGGCTCTGGCGGTCGTTTTCGTCGTCGAGACGGGAATTGCCGAGCGGCGCGTGGGCCAGGAACTTGTGGAACAAATCGAATTGCGCACGGGCGCTCGCGTGGAACTTGGCGCATTCCATTTCCGCATCTGGCATTTGCGCGCCGAGATGGACAACCTGACGCTGCACGGACTCGAAGGGCCAGAGATGCCGCCACTGTTTCACGCCGATCGCGTCGACATCGCAGTCCGCATCCTTTCTTTCTTCGGCAAACAGATTGCGCTGGACGAACTGGTCGTGGAACGCCCCGAATTGGCCGTGAGGATTGCGAAAAACGGCGGCAGCAATCTGCCATCGCCGAAAATCGAGCCGAGCAATCGACGCTGGGATGAAACGCTTTTCAATCTTCGAATTGGCCGGCTGGAACTGCGCAAGGGCGGCGCGCAAATCAACAACCAGCGGGCGCCCCTTGCGGTCCAGGGTCAGAATTTTCAATTCAGGCTGCAGTACAATGCAGCGTCCACTGGAACTGACTCCTACACCGGGAATTTGAGCTGGACGAATGTCGAAGTTGCCGCACGGCGCGATCTGCCGTTCCGTTTCGATCTGTCCTCGAAGTTCACACTGCATCGCAATGCTTTCGAATTGAATGAATTAATCTGCAAGCTGCTGCATTCCGAGTTCGACCTCCGCGCAAGTCTTCCCAATATCGGCGGGAAGGACTGGGATTTCCGTTATCGTGGACGCCTCTCTCTGGCTGACGCGCGCACGATTTTCCGCGAGCGCGAGACGCCTGACGGCGTCGCGGACTTTTCTGGCAACGCGCGATACAGTGCGGGCGCATGGACGGCCAGCGGCCACTACGCGGGTCGCGATATTCGAATGCACGACCGGTGGTTTCACGCGCCGAACCTTGAATCGTGGGGCGATTACGATGTGGCTCAAAAGCGGCTGGTGGTGCCGCGACTGAACGTTCGCGCGCTCGGAGGATCGGTAAGCGGCCGGCTCGAGATGGACCTCTCGACGCTTGAATTCCGCACGAACACGCATCTCACAGGCGTCAGCCTTGCCGCGGCGCTTGACGCCGTAAACAATTCCGGGTTCCCGGTTGATACGCTGCATTGGGACAGCGTGATGACCGTGGATTCTGTCAATACATGGACGGCAAATTTCGAGCATTTCCAGTCTAAGGGCCACTCGCAATGGCTCCCATCGCAAACCGTTGTCACGGGAGACATGCCGGTTAGCGCGCGGATTGATTACGATTACTCCGCCGACCGTCGCGGTGTCCTGCTCACGCAGAGCGAGATTACAACTTCAAAAACTAAACTGGATTTCGACGGCTCCCTTAGTGGCGTCGATTCAGCCTTGGAACTACAGCTCCACGCTGGCGATCTGACTGATTGGGACGACTTTATCAACGACCTTCGCGGCGTGGATGCCCCTCGGCGGCGCGTGGCAGGCAAAGTGGACTGGCGCGGGCGGATTCTCGGGCCCATCGTCGGCCCGACATTTTCAGGCCGCCTTCAGGCCACGGACGCAGGCTACGACGCCCTGAAGTTCGATGAAATCGACGGAACGCTGGAATATTCTCCCGACGCGTTCCAGCTTACGAATACAACCGTGCGCCGCGGAAGCGCCGCGGCCTCGCTTGATCTTTCGCTTCAATTTGACGGTGACTGGGGGTTTCTGCCGCAAAGCCCGTGGACGCTCGAAGCACGGATGCAACGCGCGCCCACGGGTGAAATCCAGGAAATGTTCGGCACTAAATACCCTGGCAGCGGCTACCTGAGCGGCGATCTTCGGGCCAGCGGAACGCGGACGGCGCCTGCATTCGACGCGAACTTCACGCTCGACGAAATCATCGTCAAAGGCTTCACATTCGACCGCCTCACGGGCGTCTTACACGTCGCCAGCGACGAGATTCGGCTTTCTCGTGCGGCTTTGAAGAAGGGCTCCGGACAAATCAGCGGCGGCTTCCTTTATCGCCTACGGGAAAAAGAGACGGAATTTCACGCCAGCGGCACTGGCATTCCGCTCAGTGAAATCTCAGAGCTGCAAAACTCCAAGATGCCCATCGGGGGCAGCCTTGATTTTCATCTTCGAGGCAGCGGCGCGATCGCCGCGCCAATCGCGCTGGGAGATTTAACGCTCACGAGCCTCACGATGGGGCCTGAAACGGAAGGCAATTTCCACGGCAAGTTCTCATCCGACGGCAAAGCCGTTCACGTATCGATCGCGTCGGAGATGGCGCGTGGAAGTCTCAACGGCAGCGTTATGATCGGACTGAACGGCGCCGCCCAGATTACCGGCAGCCTTTCCGCCGAACAGATCGACATGGACCCGTTCATCACCGCAGGACTTCATCTCAAACAGGTTACCGGACACAGCAGCGTGAGCGGGCAATTTACCGTCGCCGGCTCGCTGCGGCAACCCGATTCGATTGAAATGACCGCAAACATCGCGCACATCGGTTTCAATTACGATCTAATTCAGCTCGAAAACGACGGACCCGTGCGCTTGACCTACCGCCGCAATGAAGTCCGCATCGATCAAGCGCACCTTCATGGACCCAATACCGATTTCCAGGTGAGCGGGTCCGCGCGCTTCGATCGCGACCGCCCTCTGCATATGGCTCTTTCAGGCGGCGTGGACCTGCGGTTTCTGAAAGGAGTCCTCCCTGACCTCCAGGCGCAAGGCGCCGCTGAAGTGAACGTTTCGATTGGCGGCACGATTTCCAGGCCTCGAATCACAGGGCGCGCAAGCGTCCGGGATGCATCGGCCAATTATTCGGACTTCCCGGTAGGGCTCAGCCACGTGAATGGCGATTTTGTTTTCGATGAGAGCCGCCTGCTTTTCGAACGCGTCATCGCGGAATCGGGCGGCGGACAATTGACTCTCGATGGCAGCGTCAGCTATGGCGAAGGCCCGCTGCGCTACATTGTGAATACCATCACTCCGCAAGTTCGCATTCGCTATCCGGCGGGAATGAGCTGGCTGGTTGGAGGAAAATTGCAACTCGCGGGAAGCAGCCAGGGATCGGTTCTCAGCGGGCAGATCGAAGTAAAGCGATTGCTTTTTTCAGAAGGGGTGGACGTGGCGTCCTTCTTTGCCACCGCCTCGGACACGACAGCAGGCCCGCCTTCGTCCTCGCCTTTTCTGCGGAATCTCACCTTCGACGTTGCGGGCCACACCAGTCCGGGTGCTCAAATTCAATGGACTGGAGCGCAAATCGAAATCGATGGAGACGTCCATCTGCGCGGCACGTGGGACCGGCCGGTCCTGCTCGGTCACGTCCATCTTTCGGGCGGCCAAATGGTCTTCCGCGGCAACACCTTCGATCTGACGCGCGGCGACATCAACTTTGCGAACCCCTTCCGTCTCGATCCAGTGCTTAACGTCGAAGCAACCTCCACGATTAGCCAGTATCAGGTGACCATTAACTTCTCCGGGCCTGCCAGCAGGCTTTCTCTCAACTATCGCTCGGACCCGCCCTTGCCGGATTCAGACATCATCGCGCTCCTCGCCATCGGTAGCCCCGGCGAGGAAACCGCGCTGCGTTCGCAAACTTCGGGCTCGCAGAATTACGGCGCCACGGCGCTGTTATCGGAAGCGATTTCAAGCGGCCTTGGCGGCCGCATCGAGCGGCTCTTCGGCATCAGTCACTTTCGCGTCGATCCGTTTCTCGCGGGAACCGCAACGGAATCGAACGCGGCGGCACGCGTAACGATCGAGCAGCAGGTGACTCGCGACCTCACGGTGACATATTCCTCCAATACCAGCGCGAGCCAATACCAGCTCGTTGAAGTGGAATACGCCGTGAAGCGGGATCTCTCCGTCATCTTTCTTCGCGATATCAACGGCACCTATGGTTTCGATGTCAAATTCGTGAAGCACTTCAAGTAGACTGCATTTCTCCGCTGGACTGCAATCAGGGTTACTCGGAAAGGACCATGAGCGACTCCGGCGGCAGACGCACATGCCACGGAAACGGCCGGTTGCGGAACCGTTCCCATTTTTCTTTGAACACCTCGGCCTGCAGATGCACCACGGCGGAATCACCCGGCACCTTGTGCAAGTGAAGGTAGAGAGTGATGCGAAATGGCGTTTCCGACGAGCGCATTAGCCAACAAGCGAAGACGTTATCACCTTCGTTTGGCTTGTCCGCTGCCTCGAGGAAATCGATATGATGCGCGCGAATTCCTATGTGCGCGGGCGGCTTGTCGATGCTTTGCACAACGCGCAGGCGGCATCCCCAATCGATCGCTTCTACCGCGCCGTCCGAAACTGCACGCGCACGAGAGAAATTCTTGCAGCCTGTGAGTCTCGCGACTTCGAGAGTCGGAGGATGACGGAAAATCTCCTTCTTCGCACCGAGCGCCGCCACGTGCCCTCGCGATAGTACCAGCAGTTGTTCGCCCAGGCGGTAGGCCTCTTCCATGTTGTGCGTGACGATGAGCGCCGGACGCTGGTAAGCCGCAAATGTTTCCTGGAGTTGCGCCTCCATCTGGCCGCGGAGGTGCGTGTCGAGCGCGGAGAGCGGCTCGTCGAGCAACAGGGCTTCGGGCTCAGTCGCCAACGCTCGCGCCAGCGCCACTCGCTGCTGCTCGCC
The DNA here is from genome assembly GCA_025451835.1 of Candidatus Acidiferrales bacterium. Lineage (GTDB taxonomy): Bacteria > Acidobacteriota > Terriglobia > Acidiferrales > UBA7541 > Palsa-295. The sequence continues at coordinate 13,674 of JANWJR010000063.1, forward strand.
ACCGGAGAGCTCCCGCGGATAGCGCCGGTCGAATCCAGAAAGATGCGTTCGCGCGAGCAGAGATTCAACGCGGCTGGCACGTTCTTCGCGTGGGAGTTCGCACAATCCAAATGCGACATTGTCGCGCACGGTTCGATGCGGAAAGAGAGCGTAATGCTGGAATAGCAGGCCGATGCGGCGATCGCGCGACGCAATTGCCACGCGGCGCTCCGAGTCGAAGAGAGTGCGATCGTTGAGTCTAATTTGTCCGCGGCTGGGCCATTCGAGCCCAGCGATCGAGCGAAGGAGCATTGATTTTCCCGCGCCAGATGGGCCAAGGATGCCGAGAGGCGCGTTCGTCGCAGTGAAAGACACGTCGAGCGTGAAGTTAGCCAGCTTCTTCTCGATTTGGACTTCGAGCGCCACGTCAATGCCGCGCCCACCGCGCGTTTTGCGGTCCTTGCAAGTGTGTCCAATAGTAAAGACCGCCTAGAAGGGCGAGCGAAATCGCGATGTCCGCGCCGCACCACATCACGGCGCGATGGAATTCGTCGGCTTCGACCGCAAAATAGATCGCGATCGGAATCGTCTCAGTTCTCCCGGGAACGTTGCCGGCGAGCATCAGCGTGGCGCCAAATTCTCCCAAAGCTCGGGCAAATGCAAGAATGGTTCCTGCGAGCACTCCAGGCCAAGCGAGGGGAAGCGCTACCTCTCGAAAGACACGCCATTCGGTTGCGCCCAACGTTCGCGCTGCCTCTAGTAAATCCGAATCGACCTGCTCGAGTGCGGCGCGAGCCGTGAGATACATCAGCGGGAAGGCGACTACCGCTGCAGCGATCACCGTCGCCGGCCACGAGAAAACGACCGTGGCGCCGAGTTTCAAGAGCAATCTTCCGAGAGGGCCGTTTCGGCCAAAGAGCAGAAGAAGAAGGAATCCCACGACAGTCGGCGGCAAAACGAGCGGTAGCAGAAAGATTCCATCAACCAGCGCCAGCGCAGGGCCAGCGCGGCGCTCGCGCCACACGGCGGCAGCGAGTCCAGCGACGAGTGTAATGATCGTCGCGGTTACGCTTGTTGCCAGCGATATCCAAAGAGGGGACCAATCCATCGGGACAGAATTGTAACTGTATCGGCGTTTTTCGTCTTATTTTTCGGTCGGGGCAAAGCCGTATTTCTGGAAGACGATGCGCGCTCCGGCACCTTCAAGAAATGAGAGGAATTCGCGGGCGGCAACCATATTTTTCGAGTTCTTTAGTACGGTGGCAGGATAAACGATCGGGTCGTGCGAATTTTCGGGAGCCGCTGCGACGATGCGTACACGCGAAGAAATCTTCGCATCGGTTTGATAGACGAGGCCTGCGTCGGCATTGCCCGTCTCGACGTACGTCAGTACCGCACGCACGTCCTTTGCGTATACGATCTTTTTTCGTATCGCCAGGAACAGTCCGAGATGCTCAAGCGTTTGCTGCGCGTACGCTCCTGCCGGTACGGTTGACGCCTCTCCAAGCGATATCACTCTCACATCAGAGCGAGTCAGATCGGAAAACCCGCGGATAGCATTCGAAGAGGCAGGCGCGATTAGCACCAGCGTGTTGGCGACGATATTCCGGCGGGCTCCGACCGCCAGCAATCCCTCGGATTGCAGCGTGTCCATTTGTTTTTTGGCCGCCGAGAAGAAGATGTCCACGGGCGCGCCTTGCTCGATCTGGTGCTGGAGCGTGCCCGAACCTCCGTAATTAAACGTGATCTTAACTTCGGGATGCTCTTGCTCGTAGGCGTGGCCGATTTCGTCGAGCGAATTCTTCAGGCTAATTGCGGCGGAGACGATCAACGTTACGCGTTGTTGGGACAATGGTTCGGGGGCGGCGAAGATCGCCGCTCCCATAATCATTGCGAGAACGAGGAAAACCTGCACGACGCGGCCTTTGCCACACACGATCACTTTTTCTCCCGGCCCATTGGCCGCTTATAGCTTACTTATCGCTGCGGCGGCGTGGGACGCGGTGAAGGCGGGGGAACCGGCGGCGTGGGCGCGGGTGCAGTCCCAGGAGGTGCACTGGGCGTTTGAGGGCTCTCCGGCTCGGCCTCGCTATGGGGCAGCATCGGTTTCAACTCCGGATATTGATCCGCCATTTCCGTGAGCGTCGAAATCGCAGCGGTTCGTTCGATGGACGCGCCAGCGGATTGCGACTCCTGCATTACCTGTGGCATCGTTGATACCATGCGTTTCCCGAGCGGCGATTCGTAGAACTGAATCAGTCCCTGAATGTCTTCCGTTGAGAAATGGCTTGCGTAGATCGGTACCATCGCTTCGCTAACGTCGTGCGCCGGATTGCGAGCATTGAATTTTTGCCCGAATGCATCCATGAATTGCTGGAGACGATCGCCTGGCATGTTTCGGCTCATGGCACTCTTTACCTGGTTGGTGATCACCTCCGACATATTGTCGCCCATCTTTGTCGACCCGGTGAGTTCCATCAAATGCCGAATAGCCTTTTCCTTTTGAGGGTCTACCTTTTCGTTTGCTGCTAGTGAAGGATTCTGCGAGGGTTGCGCATTCGGCTGAACCGCCACTGCCGACCTATGCTGCGCCGGGTGCTGCGTACTTGCAGGGGATACTTGGGCCACGGCCGAACCGGCTGCGAGCAGCAGTGTAGCCATTAGGGCAATTCCAAATTTCATCGTGTTTCTCCTGTTCCCCATGCAGGACCTATGGTTGCCCTGAGGGACTCCAATCTTTGCATCGTAGCCGACTGGCCGGGGAGATGCAATTTTGCGGCCTCTGACCGATGGCACGGGGGGCCCGCGTCATGGTAGTTTCAATGGAGAGCCCATAATCAAACGCCTCGTAAAAACATGCAAATCATTCCACCAACGAGCAACCCGCGGTATCGTTTCCCAACCGACGGGGTGCCGCTGGGATGAGCCAGAACGGGGACAAACTCAGCGGGACCGGTCGAGAGTTTGAGGCGGCGCGCCGTGAAATGGTTGTGCGGCAGATCCACGATCGCGGGATCGTCTCCCCGCGTGTTTTGAAGGCAATGCAGGCAGTTCCACGGCACGAATTTGTCTTGCCCGAGCATCTTCAAGACGCGTACGCAGACAAGCCGCTGCCGATCGCTGAGGGGCAGACAATTTCGCAGCCGTTCATGGTCGCTGCGATGACGGATGCGCTACTGCTCGAGGGCGCGGAACTGGTCCTCGAAATAGGCTCAGGCTCGGGATATCAGACTGCGGTGCTGTCGATGCTTGCTCGCGAAGTGATTGCTATTGAGGCGCAGCCTGCGCTCGCATCCCAGGCTCGCGCCCGGCTGGAACGGCTGGGGTATTCGAACTTGCGCATCGAAGAAGGCGATGGTTCCTCGGGCTGGCCAGCGTGCGCACCATACGACGCGATCTTGGTTGCGGCGGCCGCTCCTCGCGTTCCTCCGCCGCTCGCCGAACAATTAGCAGAAGGAGGCCGGCTGGTGATTCCGGTGGGCGGGGCGGACGATCAGGAGTTGGTCCGCGTCGTCCAACGCGACGGCCGGACGAACCGAGAAACGCTTTACAATTGCCGTTTCGTGCCTTTGATCGGCCGCTACGGCTGGCGGCGCAATGCCAGCTCCGAAGAGAAGAATCCCCACGCGAATGAATGAGCGCGCGCCTACTCTCTCGATCGTTGTTCCTGCTTACAACGAGGCGAGCCGCCTGCCGGGCACTCTGGTCGCGATTCGTGATTATTTTGCCCTGCAACGGGTTCCGGACGCCGAAATCGAGATTCTTGTGGTGGATGACGGCTCGACAGACGCGACCGCGTCTCTCGTTCGCGAGATGATGCGGGAGCTTCCGTCGTTGCGCCTGATCGCGAATGGACGAAATCGGGGCAAGGGCTACAGCGTCCGCCGCGGCATGCTCGAAGCGCGCGGACCTATCGCGCTCTTCACGGACGCGGATCTTTCCACGCCGATCGACGAATGGCAAAAACTAAATACCGCAATCCAGGCCGGTAACGACATAGCCATCGGCTCTCGCGCCATGGATCGCTCGCTGATTTCTGTGCACCAATCGCGATTTCGCGAGATCGCCGGAATCATTTTCAACGGCTTCGTGCGATTGATCGTAGGACTCTCTTTTGAAGACACGCAGTGCGGCTTTAAAGCCTTTGTGCTGCCGCGGTCTCGCATCGTCTTTGAGCAGCAGCGGATTGAGGAATTCGGATTCGATCCGGAGATTCTGTTTCTCGCGAAGCGCCACGGGCTGCGCGCTGTGGAAGTGCCCGTCCGGTGGGCCCACGATTCGGCCACCAAAGTTCGCGTGGTGCGAGATAGTCTGCGGATGTTCGAAGACCTGCTATACATCCGATGGAACTGGCTCCTCGGCCGCTATCCGAAGCGCGGTCGATAAGTGTAATGGCCACCGCAGAGTTTCGGGCCTATTTCTTTTCGTGTTGCGCCGTGGGCGGCAGCATGCCATTCAGCCGGAGATACATCGAGGCCATGCCGTAATGGTCGGCGAAATCGTTGGTCAGCGCGATCATCGCAGCGGCGCGCGACACGGTCCGGCCGCCGAAGGCTGTCAGCGGCTCTCCCAGCTTCGAATCGTCGACATTCGCCATTGCTTGCGTGCAATAAGCGAACGACGCCTTCAACGCACTAACGAGTTTGTCCTTCGGGTCCGTTTCGCTGAGTTTTTCCTCCGCCGGTGCGGCCACACCGGAAATCTTGGAGCATAGAAAATTGTTTGATCCCGCCATGTGTTCAACAAGTTTTCCGAACGTCATCTGCTGTGGCGTTGGTTTGTAGCCGTACTTATCGGCGGGCATGTCTTCAGCCGCCGCCACCAGATTGGTCGCCGCGCGCGCGGTAATCTTCCGCACCGTGCTTGAGACTGGATTCGTTTCGGACTGCGCGGTCTGCCCGGCGTAGATGGGCAAAGATGCAAGCGCCAGAGCCGCAATTGCCACGACGATTCCTTTCATGACTTCTCATCTCCTTTGTAATGTAGGAAAAGCATAAGTGTTCCCAGGGCCTGTCGCAAGATGGAATGCTACTTTATAGCACAAAGTACTTGACAGTCCAGCGATGGATGCTACTCTGCCGTCGTGCCGCATCCAGACCCGTTGCATCTCCGGCCCGAAGACCCCGTGGAGCTGGCCGACCGCGCCCGCGATAATATCCGTTTCATTCGTGAAACGATGGAACGGGCGGGATCGTTCACAGCGATTCCGGGGTGGGGCGGACTCGCCATCGGCATCACAGCAATAGGCGCCGCGATGATCGCCTGGCGCCAGCCGTCATCAGGCCCTTGGCTTTTGACGTGGCTGTGCGAAGCAAGTATCGCTCTTGCAATCGCGACCTGGACAACTCTATCGAAGGCGCGGGAAACCGGAATTTCACTTCTGGCAGGTCCGGCCCGGCGGTTTGCGTATAGTTTTGCCCCTCCGTTGGTGGTCGGCGGGCTACTGACGCTCCTTCTGGTTCGCGTCGGCGCGCTCGGAGCGGTTCCGGGAGTTTGGCTGCTGTTGTACGGAACAGCTGTTGTCACCGGTGGTGCGTTTTCCATTCGCATCGTTCCGCTGATGGGGCTTTGCTTCATGGTTCTCGGCACAGTGGCGTTGTTCTGTCCCGCGGAATGGGGCAATGCATTTTTAGCGGCCGGCTTCGGGGTATTTCACATCTTTTTTGGCGCGGTGATTGCGAGGAAATATGGCGGCTAAGCCCGGTGCGTTTCGAATGCTGCGCGACGAGCGGTCCAAGCGCGGGGCGGCCAGTGCTCGGGCAGCAGAAACGTCTGCGGCAAATCTGGACCGCTTGATCCACGAGAGGACCCGGCTTGGAATCGTCAGCGCGCTGGCCGTGAATCCTTCCCTGACATTCAACGAGCTCAAGTCCTTCCTCGGCGCCTCGGATGGCAATCTGAGCGTTCATGCGCGCAAGCTCGAGGACGCAGGCTACATCGCTTGCACGAAATCGTTTTCTGGCCGGCTCCCGAAGACTGAGTACCGGCTTTCTGCGTCAGGCCGTCGCGCGCTAGAAAGGTATCTGGATCACATGGAAGCTCTAATTCGTGCGACGAGGGAGCGTTACTAGTAGCTTTTTTGATAGGAACTCTATGGCGATAAGAACTGTGAACTCGTTCGTACGTCCGAGCCCGAAACTGCATGTTGCAATTCTTCTTGACGGCAACGGTCGCTGGGCTGCTTCACGCGGCTTGGCGCGCTCGGAAGGACACCGCGCTGGTGTTGCAGCGGTTCGGCGCTCAGTGGCGACGGCGTCGTCTCTAGGGATAAGCACACTTTCGCTTTATGCTTTTTCATCTGACAACTGGGGCCGCCCAGCGGGAGAAGTCTCGTCGCTCTTTACTCTGGTTGAAGGTTTTCTGAAGAATGATGCGGAGGCATGTGCCGTCCAGGGGATTCGCGTGCGCGCAATCGGCCGCCGTGATCGTATTCCGGCATCGCTCCGCGATGCGATTGAGACCGTTGAGCGGATCACGGCCGGAGGGCGCAAACTCGAATTGCGGATTGCCGTGGATTATTCCGCGCGCGACGCGATTCTCCGCGCTGCCTGCTGGATGATGTCGAGCCTTGAGATCACACAGCGGGAATTCGCGCGCCGTCTGGGCGAAGTTACTCACGCGGGAGCGTCAGCGCCCGATGTCGATCTCCTGATTCGAACCGGAGGCGAGCGGCGCCTCAGCGATTTTCTACTGTGGGAATGCGCCTACGCAGAATTATTCTTCAGTCCAAAGATGTGGCCGGAATTTGAAGCGGATGATCTCGCGGCGGCAGTATCAGATTTTCTCAGCCGCGAGCGCCGCTTCGGTAGACTGCCTGAAGCCGCCGCCAGCTAGAAGCACATGGTGAGGGATGGCCCGTTCAGCGATCCGACGCGATATCGGCGCGGCCTTCACGTGACATTCGAAACCCTTTGCGAATCACGCGGGCAGCCGTCGGCGTCAGCGAGTACTTAGCGAGTTCCACTTCCGTTGCCCAAGCCACATCCGTCGCATCGCTGCCCGCTTTCGCGTTTCGGTTCGATGCTTCGCAAAGGTAATCGAGAATCACGTAGTGATACTTCAGACGTCCTTGGTCATCGGCGAATATCCGTTCGAATGCTTCAATCAGAGCAAGCACCTGAACCTCAAGCCCCGTTTCTTCCGCGAGTTCGCGCCTCACTCCTTCGAACAGCGTCTCTCCTAACTCCAGCGTGCCGCCGGGAATAGACCATTCGCCTTTGAGTGGCGGACCGCCACGCCGGATCAGCAGCGCTCGTCCGTTGGCGATTACCACTCCACCCACCCCGATCAACGGGCGCTCCGGATATTCGCGACTGCGAGGCATCCCCACACACTCCTTGGCGCACAAGCTTGACACTGGCGTTATATAATACGCCGGCATATTCAAGTTCCCAGAAAGGAGAGAGCCACCGTGGTTAGATGTCCGGAATGCGACACCGAGATTGATGTGGATGAGGATGAAGTCGAAGAAGGCGAAATCCTCAGCTGTCCCGAATGCGACGTCGAACTGGAAGTGACGCAGACGCATCCTGTGCACGTTATCCTCATTTCTGAAGAAGATGAAGATGATGACGATGAAGAGGATGGCGATGGCAAAAAGAAGGAAAAGGACGAAGATGATGACGATGAAGAGTTGCCTGTCGTGGACGAAGAAGACGACGACGTGGAATAACCTTGGGAAAGCCAGATGGCATCGTTCCGCTTCCTTGTGCCACCCGTTCTTGCGGGGGAAAGCCGATCTCGATCGCGTGACTATTTTCGATGGTTTGCGGTAGCGTGCCAGGCTGCAACAACTGGGGGATCCAGATGCGAAGTCAAGATCCTTTTGTACCGGGCCGCATCATTCGACTGCTGATGACGGCCTCTCTTCTATTTTTTGTGTCGCTGCCTGTAAATGCGCAGCAGACCAAAGCGCAACGAAAAGCCGAAGCTCAGCTTCGAACGGTCCACGGCAGCGTGATCGACAAGGCCGAAAATCCAATTCCTTCCGGCGTCGTGTACCTGAAAAATGTGAAGACTGAGGCGGTGAAGACGTACATCGCCGACGATTCAGGCAACTATCGGTTTAGCGGGCTTGATCCTAACGTGGACTATGAAATACACGCGGAACACGACGGACTAACATCGCCCACCCGAAACGTTTCAAGCTTCGACTCCCGCCGGGATATCGAGATCATCCTCAAGTTATCCCACAAGAAAACCTGACGGTTTGTTGAACAAAGCCAGTACTTCATTCTGAAGGGGCCTCAGGTCCTTCCCCGGCATTCCAGCAAAACGCCCTGCTGCCGTCGTATGCAGGAGGCTGCGTGTTCTCCCGCCGTCGCACCGGGAATTACTTGTTTCCGTTTTCGAGAAGTGTGGTAGCGCTCACTGAGTCCGGGTCAGCCAGAAACTTAGCTACGACCGGCCCGATCGCAATGCAATCCAGGCTTAGGTGGCCGCAGGATGAGTTGAGCGATATCGCCGGTGCGCCTATTGCAGCCGCAAAAGCGAGTGCGGGTGTGGGGTTGACCATGTGATCTTCCGGCGAAATTATCACCAGCATTTTGGCGTGCACCCGATTTGCGACCGCTTCGAGCGAAGTCCTATATTCTGCGGGTATATCGTGCGAGATGATGGCCTGGCGCTGGCGAATCGCATTCCACGCCGTCGCAGCGTCGCCGACCTGCTCTTTGCGAGTCGCTGTGAGAAACTTGCCGAATTCCTCGGGACTCGTCCGGCTCACCCGGTACGCCGGGGATGTGATGTTCATCGAGTCGATTTCGTTGAAGACGCCGAAGCCGCCGGTCATTGCGCCGTTTCCTTTCCCGCCTTTCCAGGCGGGGTCAAGTTCGAGCGCATCGATTTCCGCCGTCCACAACAATTTATCGTAGGATGTGGACTGCGGCGAGCCGGCCATCGGAATCGCCAGATCCATGAAGCCCGGATGAGCAGTTGCCCATTCGAACGTCTGCATGCCGCCCATCGAGATGCCCATTACGGCGTACAGATGAGAAATGTGAAAGACCTCCGTGACCATCCGACGTTCGGATTCGACCATGTCACGAATCGTGAATTCGGGAAAATTCATTCGCGGCTGAAGCTTGCTGTTTGAAGGCGAGGTCGATATGCCGTTTCCGATTGAATCGACAAGAATCACAAAATATTTTGTGCTGTCCACCACGTTCGCCGGCCCCACGTAAGCCAGCAGATCGGACGAAGTTCCGCCGAGCCAAGTTGGCCACAGGATGGCATTCGATTTCTCGGCGTTGAGTCGGCCTATGGTGCGGTAGCCAAGGCGAAATTCGTGGATCACCGCGCCGCTTCCCAGTTTCAGGTCGCCCAGATCGGCGAAACGTTCCGGTGCCTGGTCCGCCAGCGTGGCGGCAGGCCTACCGCTCTGCGCGCGAACAGCAAGCGAAACTAACAGGAAGAAACACGTAAGAAGCCGCAACCGCCTTACCTGTGTCATGGCGAAATCATTTTACCTGAGGGAAGGCTTGAGGCGTTGAAGAATGGCTTGGAGAATGCGATGCTGTGCGACACGAGATGCTCGGAGGTGATCCGTGAGCTGTGGTCGTCGAAATCTATCCCCGATTCTTGCGGTTCTTATTGCCGTTCTTTGTTGGGCGCCTGGCAGCTCCTCCCAGGAGCATTCGTCGCAGGCGTCGCACTGGAGCTATTCCGGCGTCACAGGCCCGGAGCATTGGGGCGATCTCGACCCGGCTTTCGCAGCCTGTAAGAGTGGAACACGGCAATCGCCCATAGACATCGCCGGTGCACACGAGTCCGATCTGCTGGCTATCCACTTCGATTACAAACTATCTCCACTTAGCATTGTCAACAACGGGCATACCATTCAGGTGAATTACGAACGCGGGAGCACGATCTCGATTGCCGGGAAGCAGTACGCACTGGTTCAGTTTCATTTCCATCATCCGAGCGAGGAGCAAATTGCCGGCAAGCGCTTCGATTTGGTGGCGCACCTGGTTCACCAGGATTCGCAAGGGCATTACCTCGTGATCGCCGTGCTGTTCAAGAGCGGTAGCGTGAACCCGTTCATTCGCGTTCTGTGGACGAACTTGCCCAAGGAAACCGGGAAAGAGGTCATTGTGAAAAAAGTCGTGCTCAACGCGGAGGATATGCTGCCCGGCGACCGGAATTACTACATGTTTGAAGGCTCACTCACTACTCCTCCCTGCAACGAAGGAGTTAGCTGGTACGTTCTGAAAACGCCAATCGAGATTTCGCCCGAGCAAATCGCCGTGTTCGCTAAAATGTTCCCGAACAACGCTCGCCCGATTCAACCTGCAAATAACAGGGAAATCCTCGAGAGCCATTTTCCACCAACTGCAAAAACGAAGTAGAGAAGACGCACGCCGCGCACGAGTTCATGCATAAGGCGCGCGGTACCAACAGCAGGCCAAATGACGTTCAAGCAATGCACGTCCAGAAGGGCTGCTCTGCCGCGGCGTGGTGCTTTCGACACTCATTTCAGAACTTTCTGGCCGAACCAGCTTGACGCACTTCGTCCGCTAGCACTATATTTTTGTGACATCTTCTCGCTGGCAAGTCGTTAGTGTTCACGGGCGATCTGTGCCGACCGGCAGGCTGTGAAAAATGAGTACCGTGTCAAAACCGCTAGGGTATTCACTTCTGTTGTTCGGAATCCTGTTCCTGTCTCCCGTGAGGGTGAATTGTCAGGATTTTACCCTGGCTTTGCCGATGCAAAGAGACGTGGACTTCGGTTCGCGACGCACTAGGGTGTTTCAATGGGTCACGCTGGTGCCTGACCCGCCGGGAAGTTCCCAGACTTCAGACAGCAGTCCCATCGGACCGCGCTTCGAAGAGGGCTTCGGCGTGACTTTCCCTGGGAAATTGACACCGCAATCACCCGTAGACTCGTATCCTCGCTCCAAAGGACTATTTAACTCGGTTACGCTAATGCGAGACGGATTCGACGACCAAAAGCTTGCTGCCAGGCCTTCGACTGGCGCCGAGCTGCCCAGTCCGCTCGAGGCAGGTACCTGCGCGGAAAACTCTCATTCGAAAACTTGCCGTGTCCGTTTCTTCAAGGCCATCGTGCAATCGTTTATCTTCCTCGGCATAGAAACGGCGGGGAATCTCGCGCAGGATCCAGGGGTTCGTGAAACGACAGTCTATAACATATCGAGCGGCCACTTTTGGAGCGGTTATTGGAAAACTCTCCAGAACTTCCGGTACACGGTTTGGAATGACGACGACACCCTGCTAACTACTTATGTCGGGCATCCTATGATGGGGGCAGAAATCGAATTCATCTGGATTCAAAATAATCCGAAAATACGCGCTTTGGAGTTTCAGAATAGCAAAACCTACTGGAGGAGCCGGCTGTGGGCGATGATGCCCTCCGCCCTTTTTAGCGCTGAGTGGCTTCTCGGACCCTTGAGCGAGTCATCCATGGGAAATCAAGGGCGGTGGTATTACCACGACAAGACAGCCCACGCTTGGACCAACGGAACTGGATTTCAGGATTTCGTTATCACGCCGGTCGGGGGACTTCTGTGGTCCGTTGGGGAAGATTGGTTGGATCTGCATGTTGGGAAGAGAATTAGACTGAAATATAAGAATCCCGGGATGCGATTGATCAGCGCTCTCGTTACGCCCACAAAAAGCGGGGCCAACGTTCTCCGATTCAAAGCGCCCTGGTATCGTGATTCTGAACAAGAGGGACCCTCCGGCATTCTGCGGTAACTTTCCTGAATCTTTAGGTGTTGGTCGGTAAACGCGCATCCCTGCCTTTCGAAATCAATGGTGCCGGCGGGGGGAATCGAACCCACGGCCTAGGGATTATGAGACCCTCGCTCTACCACTGAGCTACGCCGGCACTTAGAGAATCCTTGATGCTAAGGTGTCGCTCTGCAAGGCGTCAAGAAGCACCGCTGATCTTGGCGGTGATTAGATACAGCTTAACAAAACGGCACCACGACGCCGCGAGTATCGCACGTTCCAGCCGCCCACGCCGAGTAGTACCTTAGTAACATTGACCGCATCCAGCCCAACCGATAACTTCACGAAGACAATTCGAAAGGTCCGGCCTTAGCCGGGGATGTGAGGGTGTGTACGCTTTAAGCACATGCCTTTCATATTTTCCCCTTGACGGCATTAGACCGCTTATACACTCCGCCGCGTAGGTTTCCCTACTCGGAGGGGTTATGAATAAGTGGCTGATAGTGGTGGTTTTGGCTCTGTTGGCGCTGACCAGCGCGATGACTCTCAAGGCTCTAACAGGTCATCGGATATTGGCAGTTACGACGGTGCCCGTACCTCCCTCGCCGTGGCTGGTAGCCGTAACAACGGTTCCCGTGCCTCCATCGCCCTGGTAGTTGGGGCGCTGCGGCCTTCATAAGATAGAAGGTCGCGTGGGCCGGCCTGATCGAATCTTATAATGCTTGGCCCATTCGATTATGCGTTGTGGCTAGTCGGTTTCCTCGTGGAAATCTACGTAGTTGTGTGGTCGCTTTACCAAAACGAATTTTTTCGCTACCTCCCGCTTAATATCTACATGCTTTGTGAGGCCTTGGTTACATTTGGCATGTATTTTTGTCTTAGGACATATGGCTTCAGTTCTCGGAAGTTCTTTTATTTCTACTACTATACCGATAGCTTACTGGCGATTTTGATGTTCTGCGTAATTATCAAGCTTTATTTGCAGGTCTTCCAAGAACTCGGAGTGAACGCCTACATCCGCCGGGCTGCGGGTGTCCTGATCCTCTTGACCGCTATATTTTCTTATGGGGTCATCCATCAGAATCAAGATCACTTGACCAGCCGATTCGTCGTCGAGCTCGAGCAGAACCTCAACTTCGTGGGAGTGGTGTTGACGTATCTTCTGTGGGGCGCAATTATGAAGCTTCGCGAGACGCGCACGCGGCTCATTCAACTTGTATTGGCTCTTGGCATCTATTTCAGCGCGACCGCCGGAATGTACGCGCTCCGAAACCTCTTCCCGCATCTCGAATCGTCATTCCTGAAATCTGTGCTCCCGTTGGTTGGTCTGTGGCTTCCCTTGGCCTGGGCGTACACGTTCACTAAAGTTCCCGAAGATTCGCGCCTGGCAACGGCGCTTGTGGCGGCGAGGGCTCGATGATTGCAGCCCTTATCTGCGTGATTTCGGCGGCTGCCTGCTTGCAGTTCTTCGTCTCCTATTGCCGCTCGATTCTGGCTTCGAGCCGCAAGGCCGAATTGTCAGAGCGGGTTCGCGAGGTAACGGGTATTGTAGGCCCCGAAGTTGCGGCCGGTGATTTCCAGCGTTTGCTGCAACTCGTCCGACTGTGCCCGGAGCGCGGCGATGATCGGACAGAAATCCGGGCCGTTGGAACCTACTACACGCTTCTTCGCGGGATCATTCTGATTTCCCGCTCAGCGATGCCGAAACTTTCCGCCTGGGCGGAAAGCGAACGCCAGAGCTGCTCGTATTTTGCGGCGGTTGTGCTGGATCGCCGGATCTCCTACAGCCGCGACCTTCTGATGCAGCAAGCAGCCGATCGTTTCTGACCCCGTAGTTCCGTTTTGCCAGGCCCTTCGCATCGCGCCGGCTCTTCCGATTCGGTGTTACCATACACGCATCGGCCATCGACGCTTCCAAATCGCCGCACATGAGTGCTCCGCTCGAAAAATCCGTTCTTGCTACTATCCGTTCGCGTCGGATGATTGTCCCAGGGGACCGCGTAGGCGTGGCTGTGTCCGGTGGAGCTGATTCCGTTGCGCTTTTTCGGCTCGTTGAATCGCTGCGCGAACAGTTAGGAATCACGCTTGTAGCATTGCATCTAAACCACTCGTTGCGCGGAGCAGAATCGGACGGCGACGCATATTTTGCGGCCGAGCTCGCACGCGCGCACGGCGCTGAATGTATCGTTGCGCGTGAAGATGTGGCCGCAACGGCGGCACGAAACACGTGGAATCTGGAAGATGCGGCCCGGCGCATGCGCTACGCATTCTTCGATCGCGTAGTGGCGGAGCGCCGCGCCACACGAATTGCCGTCGCGCACACCGCCGACGACCAGGCTGAGACCGTCCTTGCGCATTTGATTCGTGGCACGGGGACTGCCGGTCTTGCAGGCATCTACCCCATTGCAGGATCTGTCGTCCGGCCTTTGCTTTTCATCCGCCGACAGGAATTGCGCGGCTATCTTCGCTCGCTCGCGCAGCCGTGGCGCGAAGATTCATCCAATCGCGACACCCGTCGAACGCGCGCGCACATCCGCGAACACCTGCTTCCAGTCCTTGAGACCGATTTTTCGCGGGCGATCGTGGGGCGTCTTGGCCGGCTGGCTCGGCTCGCGCGCGAAGAAGCGTTATTTTGGGACGCGCTCGTTGAGCACTCTTTTTCATCATACGTTCGGGAGCGCGAGGGCGGCTACGCGATTGCAGCCGGCGATTTGTTTTCGCCCTTTCACGTAAATCGCAATGAAGGAGCACCGAGGCGCACCATTTCGGCGGAGAATGAAGAGTCGCCGCTGCGCGTGCTCACGGAGCGGCTGATTCGGCGCCTTTACGAAGCGGCGCGCGGCGACCGCCGGGAGCTAACCGCGGCACACGTCGAGCAAGTGATTCATCTGGCCCACGCATCTTCTAGCGGCGCCCGGATTGAACTTCCCGGCGAGATTGATGTTGAGCGGAACTTTGGCGATCTCATTTTCACGCGCTCCAAATGCCGGCAGTGCGCGCCAGTTCGCGGCGCCCGCGTCGCCAAGTTCGCGGCCTACCAGTACCAGTTGACTCTCCCAGACGCTGGCGTTGCTACTGTTTCCATTCCGGAACTCGGCAGCCGCTTCAGCCTGAAAGTGATTGACTGGCCCGCACAGGAGCGCGACACTAAAAGGGACGGCGTAGCCCTCGATGCTGACCTTCTCCGCTCACCCCTTATCTTGCGGAATTGGCGGCCCGGCGACGCCTATCGGCCCCGCGGCCGCCGCCAGGTTCGAAAATTAAAGCAGATGTTCCTGGACGGTCGCGTTCCGCTGCGCGAGCGCGCGAGCTGGCCCGTTCTGGAAAGCGCGGGCCGTGTGGTCTGGGCCCGGGATATGGACCCTGCCGACGATGTCTGCGCGACGGAACGGACACGAGTTGGAGTCTTCGTCAAGGAAGCTCGTATTTAGTTCACGCGCAGGGTGCAGTAGATTCAGAACGCGGGAAGCACGGCTGCCGCATCTAACACAGTAGGAAGCCCGATCCCGCCTCTTGCAGGGACACGGGAACCGCCGAATTTATATGGGATTTTGGCATTTAGAGTGTGAGGTAGCACGGTGAATTCAACGGTACGCACAATTCTCTTTTGGCTCTTAATGATCTTGTTGGCGGTGGTGCTGTGGAAGATGGCCTCCACCGGCGGCCAGTCGGCTCACGAAGACGAACCCGGCTATACCGGATTCATGGCGAAAGTGCAAGGTGGCAGCGTCAAGGATGTAACAATCTATCTTTCGCAGAACAGCGCGGAACTCGAGGGCGAGTATCGCGACGGCGGCAAGTTCCGCAACGTGACGATCGCGAATGCCGCGATCCCAGACGTTACAAAGATTCTTCAGGACAAGGACATCCGCTACAACTACAAGGAAGTGAAGAGTGGCGATTGGCTTTCGCTGCTCTTCAATCTTGGTCCGCTCATCGTCCTTCTCCTGATCTGGCTTTTCATGATGCGCCAATTGCAGTCGGGAGGAAATAAAGCGCTCAGCTTCGGAAAATCGCGTGCGCGGCTGCTGACGGCACAACAAAAGAAGGCCACCTTCAAGGACGTTGCTGGGATCGAAGAAGCGAAAGAAGAGCTCTACGAGATTATTGATTTCCTGAAAGACCCGCAGAAATTCCAGAAACTGGGCGGACGCATACCGAAGGGCGTGTTGCTCGTCGGTCCTCCGGGAACTGGCAAGACTTTGCTTGCCCGCGCAATCGCTGGCGAAGCGAATGTTCCGTTCTTTTCGATTTCGGGTTCTGACTTCGTGGAAATGTTTGTAGGCGTCGGTGCCAGCCGCGTTCGCGATCTTTTCGAGCAGGGCAAAAAGAATGCGCCGTGTATTATTTTCATCGACGAAATTGACGCCGTTGGCCGCCACCGCGGAGCGGGCCTGGGCGGCGGCCACGACGAGCGCGAGCAGACTTTGAACGCGTTGCTCGTCGAGATGGATGGCTTTGAGTCGAACGAAGGCGTGATTTTGATCGCCGCGACCAACCGGCCCGACGTTCTCGACCCGGCTCTGCTGCGTCCCGGCCGCTTCGACCGCCGTGTGGTCGTTCCGCGGCCGGATGTGAAAGGCCGCGAGGAAATCCTCCGCGTTCACACGCGCAAAGTTCCGATGTCCGACGATGTGGATCTCTCCGTAATCGCGCGCGGCACGCCAGGATTTTCCGGTGCGGACGTGGCGAACCTCGTGAACGAATCCGCGCTGTGGGCCGCGCGGCAGAATCGCAAGTTCGTAACCATGGTCGATTTCGAAATGTCCAAGGACAAAGTCCTCATGGGTGCCGAGCGAAAATCGATGATTCTCTCGGACGATGAGAAGCGAAACACGGCGTATCACGAAGCGGGCCACGCTCTCGTTGCCGCGAAGACTCCGGGCGCCGATCCACTCCATAAAGTGACGATTATTCCGCGCGGCATGGCGCTAGGCGTCACCATGCAGCTTCCGATCGACGATAAGCACACTTACACAAAGGAATTTCTCGAGTCGCAACTTGCCGTTCTGATGGGCGGACGCGCGGCCGAGGAGATTTTCTTGAACCATGTCACCACGGGCGCCGGGAACGACATCGAGCGCGCAACCGAAATTGCGCGCCAGATGGTTTGCGAATGGGGCATGAGCCCGCTCGGCCCGCTGACCTTCGGCAAGAAAGAGGAAGCCATCTTTCTCGGCCGCGAGATCGCACAGCACCGCGATTATTCCGAGGATACAGCGATCAAGATTGACGTCGAAGTCCGCCGGATCGTTACAACCGGCTATCTAAGCGCACGCGGCATTCTCGAATCGGATCGAGATGCGCTCGAGCGCGTGGCCCATGCGCTTCTCGAGCGCGAAGTGCTCGATGCCACCGAACTCAAGCTCTTGATGGAAGGCAAGCCCCTTCCCGAAAAGCTCCCGCCCCCGCCTCCGTCTGCACCGCCGCTTCCGACGAAGGAACCTTCTCTCACACTGCGCCCCGAGCCGCGCCCAATCCCCGGCTTGGCCAAAGGCGAAAAGCCGGCGCCGGCATAAATAAGCTTCACGGTCTTGTGCTTTCGAAGGGGCGCAATCGACGCGCCCCTTTTTCTTTTTCGGAGAGCACCGTTCATCTCGCTTTGTCGTAAAATACCAGCATGCTGAATAACGTTCCCGATACGTTTGAAACCGATTGCCCTTGCTGCCGCGCAAAGCTCACGATCGATCGTGGACTTGGCGTTGTGCTCTCGCACGTCGCCCCTGTGCGCCCGCCTTCGGTCGATCTCGACGACACGGCCCGGTTGCTTCGCGAGCAGGCCGCTTCGGTCGAGGCGAAATTTCGTGCGTCCGTGGAGGCAGAGAAATCCAAGGAAGACATCCTGGCACGAAAATTTGCTGAGGGCCTGAAGAAAGCTAAAGACGGGCCTATCGAAAAACCGATTCGCGACTTTGACCTCGACTGAGCGGCCCCAGGTGCGCTTTCAGTCGTTACCACAATTCGAACCGGCTGCGCAGCGGCTAATTCGCAAGACTCGAATTCTCCGGTTGTATTCCCCGATTTGGCCGACCACCACGTGCTTCGTGCTTTTCTTCACAATCGCGGTCTCGCTCGCGGCGCCCGCCGTACATTCCCAGACAAAACACGCTCGAAAACATCCGCAAAAGCTTTCGCGTCCAATCCGGCTCGACGCGAGAGTAACTTACCGGCGGAATCCTGCATCGGGCGAACTGGAAATCGCTTCACCGGGCGGTATCGGAGCAGTCGGCGAACGCGACCAACCTTCGGGCACTCGCGCGATTCGCGTGGTCACGCAAGTGGTTCCCGTCACGTGCAGCGCCGTTGGCTCCGATGGCACGCCTCTCCGCGATCTGACGCTGAAAGATTTTCGCGTCTATGACGACGGCATCGAGCGGCCCATCGTCGTGTTTGGCGCGCATGCCGCCGCGCCCGCGAGTATCGCGCTCGTGATTGACGCCAGTCCCAGCGTGCTGCGCGATTCGCAGGAAATGAAAAACGCGGCGAGCGCCTTGATCGAAGGACTCGCGCCGGCCGACGAGCTCGCCATCGTCGATTTTTCCGCTCACACATACTTGCAAACCGGCTTTACGAGTGTTCGCGAACTTCTTCGCCGCGCCATCGCTCGCGTGGATGTTCGCCAGATACTGGGAGACACTGGAGGATCAAACATCTACGAAGCCGTTTACCTCACCGCGCGAAAACTTTTCCCTGGCCGCGCCGGCAGAAAAGCGATCGTGCTTCTAACGGATGGAGAGGATAGCGGCCTCGGGCTCACTCTCGATCCCGCGAGCGCCTCTCCGCATCCGTGGAACTCCGAAAATCGGCTGACCTTTGATGACCTGACCCGCGCACTCGCGTCTCACGACATCCAGATCTTCGCCGTCTCTACCGAAAATCGTCCCCGGGTCATGACGCGCGACTGGCTTGCCGCCCATCGCGGCAAGAGCCTTTTGACCCTCGATTCCCTCAAACTCGGCATTCCCGCTTACACGCTGTATCTCGCCGAACTCGTGCGCCGCTCCGGCGGTGACTTGTACTTCCTTCGCGAAGCCGATACGCTCGCCGAAACGTTTCGCCGCATAGCTGCACGCGTTGGCACGGAATATTCGTTAGGCATCTCGCCGCTGCTGGGCGCGAATTCCGCCGCTCCGCGCCCCGGCTGGCATCAGTTGCGCGTCGAGGTCATCGGTCGCGGCGACGTCTCCGTCGTCCATCGCGCCGCCTATTACGTCCAAGCAACTCAGTAGCGCAGC
>JANWJR010000064.1 GCA_025451835.1 Candidatus Acidiferrales bacterium
CTGTGACCATCCGGAAAATAAATGATGGCGCAGCGGTGCGCGCAGGAGTTTTCGGCAATTTGTCGTTTACAATCTCGGCAATCGCCAAGATCGAAAGGATGACCGCAACCGCCGTCGAGCCAATAAACGCAAGCGCCGTTCCGGCAAGCTTCAGCCATTTAAAATGCGCCGCGAGGCTGACTGCTGCTGGCGCAGTCAGGGCCCGCAATCCGGCGATTACACCTATGCCAAAAGCTAACCCGTAAGCCGCGTGAGTTGTCATGCGGCGTACTGTAGGCTGCAGGCACCCCGTTCATCAACAAGAATTTTCGCCGCGCACAAAAGAACGCAAACGAATCTTATACTCATGTTTTACTTTAAACTTCGCTGAGACTCTCTACGGACCGTCTATTCAACTTTAACTGTAAATGTCGGCACGGCGACGTGCTGTGTCCCTTCGCAAAGGCATCGCGAGCAAAACGCCGATCGCGAATCCGCCGACGTGCGCCCACCACGCAACCCCTCCCTGTGCGACGGCAGGGGCTGATCCGAGAGAAGCCATACCGCTCAAGAATTGGATTACAAACCACAACCCGATGAAAATCAGGGCTGGGATCCTGGCGGTGAACCAGACAATGAACAGCGGAATTAAAGTCAATATTCTCGCACCCGGGAAAAATACAACGAACGCACCGAGGACTCCTGAAATCGCGCCGCTGGCCCCGATGGACGGCACTTGGGAGCCCCACGCAAATAGCGCCTCAGCAACGCCCGAAGCAATTCCGCATACCAGATAGAAGGACAGATACCCGAAAACGCCCAGCCTGTCTTCAACATTCGCGCCGAAGATCCAAAGAAACAGCATATTGCCAATAATGTGCAGCCAGCCGCCGTGCAGAAACATGCAGGTGAAGAGCGGAAGGATCGCGGCCTGCAGAGTCATGTGGTGCGTGCCCGCGAGAGCATAGGAAATCTTGGCCGGCACGAGACCGTAAGTCCGAATGAAGGCTTCGGCTGCACTCGGAGACAACGAAATCTGATGCAGGAAGACGATCACGTTCGCGACAACCAGAATCACGGTGACAAAAGGGAAGGACCGTCGTGGGTCCATGTTTTTGAGTGGGATCATTGTGGATCGTGCGCCCGGGCGGCCAGCGCCGCCTCTCGAAGTTCGGCGTCGCCATAGACACGCTCCGAGCGCCGTCCCTGCCGATGAAGATTTTGTATCTCGTCAATGCTGGCGATTCCACCGCGAGCCCCCAGTGCGGTGCAATTCAACGCGGCGGCAGCGCAACTGAACTCAAATATTTCATCGGTCGTCCATCGTCGAACCAAGCCGTACGCAAATGCGCCGTGGAAAATATCGCCCGCGCCGGTGGTATCGATTGCGTTGATACAGAAGCCGGGATGCAGAGAGAATTTCGCGCCATCCCACGCCAGCACGCCGAAGCGACCGATGGTCGAGGCTATCAAGCAACACTTGAAGTCACGGTGAATTTGCGGAAGCGACTTCAGTAAACTCTTCTCGCCCGTCAGACGTTCCGGGAAATCCTTGGACGTGATTGGGTAATCGGTGTATTCAAGTAATCCCTCAATTCCGGAATAGAGATTATCAAAATCACCCACGACAGGAATTTTCTCTTGGCTCGCCCAACGAGCCGCCTGCGTTGCAGCCTCCGTATCATGCCCGTCAATCAACAGCACATGGGCTCCGGAAATCCATTCTCGCTGAACCTCATCCGCGCGCATGGAGATTGCGGGATCGCGCTTCCAGAGAACGGTGCGCTCGCCAGAAGTCTGGTCTACCAGGATGTACGCGATCTGCGATGAGCATCCACTCGCCTCAACCCAATGTCCATCGACTCCTTCTCGCTTCATTTCCTCGATCTGGAATCTTGCGGCGTCATCATCGCCGACTTTTCCGGCATAGCGTGTCGTTAGCCCCCAGCGCTGGCAAGCGACAATCGCACTCGCCACCTGGCCGCCCGCCTTTACGTCGGCTGAAATTAGCTCGACCTTCGAATCGAGAGAAGGGAAGCGAGGGAGCCGGATGATCGTGTCCGTGGCGTTCACGCCGACGCCTACGACGTCGACGGCGCGACCTGAAGTAGCTTCGAATGACATATTTTTTTGATCTCCTGCCGCGCGCTGCACGCTTTCAGCAAGCGTGTACACTCCTCTAGGTTTCAGAGCTTGCGGCAACACTCTAGCGGAGTGCTCGTGAATTTCAAAACCGCGTTAACATTTGTGCGAGGCGAGAACCGCAGAAAGAATGAGGCCTTTCGCTGCGATTCTCAATTGCATGCGCGCGGCTGCTGTGATAGAAAAAATCTTTCGTAGCGTGCGGCTGGCGCAGTGCATTCACGCGTTTGTTGAAATGTAAATTCATTGCGCATCGTCGGCGCGCCGACACGCTGATGCCACTTCACGAATCCGAAGCGATTATCTTGCAGGGTTACCCGCTGGGTGAAGGCGATCGCCTGGTGAGTTTCTTGTCGCGCTCCATGGGACGGGTGAGGGGCGTGGCTTCAGGCGCGCGAAAACCGAAGAGCCGCTTCGGATCCACTCTCGAGAGACTGTCACACGTTCACATCTCGTTCTTCGAGAAGGAATCGCGAGAACTCGTTCGCATTCGCGAGTGCGAGTTGATCGAGTCGTTTCTCGCGGCGTTCGGCGATTATCCGTCCGGCGTGGCGCTTGCGATCTTCAGCGAGGTTACGGAAGCTGTTTTGCCGGATCGCGAGGCATCCGATGCGAATTTCCGGCTACTGCTTCTGGTTTCACAATTCGTGAAACGTACTGCGAAGCCCGAGGCGGCGATCGCTTACTTTACGCTCTGGACGGTAAGGCTCGGCGGATGGCTCCCCCCGTTTGACTCCTGCGGACGCTGCGGCAGGGCACTGGCGGCGGAAGCGCTCTATTTGTCGCCGAGCGCCTCGGCCATCGCCTGCGCGAAATGCCGGCTGCCCGGAATGCGCGCAGTATCGATTGCCGCGGTTGCGATTGCAAGAAGGATGCTCGCGGAGAAGCTCGACAATTTAGCCGAAGAGACGGTCAATCCTCGCGCGACTCGGGAATTGAGCGATGTTATGCTGGACGTGATTGAACGACAGATTGACCGCAAACTTAATTCGCGGGAGCTTTTGGAGCCGCCATCGAGATGACGTCATCACGAAAAAGAAAATCAAGAAAACCAGCGTCAAAGCTTGTAGGTTTCACCTTCCAAAACCTTCTATTAACACTTGAGGAATTTTGGACGAGCCGCGACTGCATCCTTCAGCAACCGTACGATGTGGAAGTCGGTGCAGGAACAATGCATCCCGAAACTTTTCTACGGGTGATCGGCCCCGCACCATATCGCGTGGTCTATGCCCAGCCGAGCCGGCGCCCGGCAGATGGCCGTTACGGAGAAAATCCGAATCGCTTGTTCAAGCACACGCAACTTCAAGTAGTACTTAAGCCTGCGCCGAAAGACATTCAGGATCTTTATCTCGAAAGCCTCCGAGCGGTCGGAATCAACCTCCGAGAACACGACGTTCGCTTCGAAGAAGATAACTGGGAAGCACCGACCTTGGGCGCGTGGGGCTTGGGCTGGCAAGTGCTGCTCGACGGGCTGGAGATAACTCAATTCACATATTTTCAGCAGAGCGGAGGGTTGAACCTCGATCCCGTTTCCGTGGAACTGACCTACGGCCTGGACCGCATAGCTGCCTACCTGCAAGGCGTGGACAATGTATATGACGTGATGTGGTCGGATACGATGACCTATGGGCAAGTTCGCCTCGCGGAAGAAGAGCAGTTCTCCGCATACAACTTCGAATACGCCGACGCAGCAGCTACTCGTAAGCAATTCGACATTCTGGAAGTCGAAGCTGCTCGACTGCTGGAACAATACGGCAAAGCCAAGGGAAAAACACGCGAGCGGTTTCCCATATTGCCTGCCTACGATCTCTGTCTGAAGTGCTCGCATCTTTTCAACGTGCTGGACGCGCGAGGGGCAATCTCGGTAACCGAACGCGCGGCGATGATCGGCCGGGTACGCAAGTTGGCGACGCAGGCAGCCGCATCATGGCTCGACCAGCGGACAGGGATCGCTCAGCACGCTGCGGGAGTGCCGTCATGAGGGGGCGCGAAAACCTAAAGGGAGACTTCATCCTTGAAATTGGCTGCGAGGAAATTCCCGCAGGAATGATTGCGAAGTCTTCTCGGGAACTTAAGGCAATACTTGAGAAATATTTTTCGAGCAACCGATTATTTGACGAGGGTGATGCGGGCGGTTCAATTGAAACTTTCGGGGCACCGCGACGACTGGTTGCCGTCGCGCGGAACGTTCGAGCGAAGCAGGACGATGTAACGCGTGAAACGATGGGACCGCCGAAGTCCGTTGCGTTCGACAGCGTCGGCGCGCCGACACGCGCTGCGCAAAGTTTTGCCGAGAAGCAGGGAATTCGTGTCAGCGAACTATCCATTGTGAGCACGCCCAAGGGCGAGTTCGTGTCCGCGACCCAGGTTGTGAAGGGCCGACCTGCGGAAAAAGTTCTTGCTGAGATATTGCCGCAGACTATTCAGGAGATTTCCTGGCCGCGGTCGATGTATTGGACCGGAGCGCAGGGTCCTCGATTCATTCGGCCGATTCGCTGGATTGTCGCGGTGCTGGACGGGAAAATCGTGCCGTTCTCGTTTGCCGGCGTGCGCTCTGGCAATCAGACCGAGGGCCACCGGTTCTTCGGAAAATCGAAATTGCGAATCGCTGATTCGCGGGATTATCAGGCGAAGCTCAAGAAGAACTTCGTGCTGTGCCGCCCGGAGACGCGGCGAGCAAAGATTGAAGCTGAAATCCACCGACTGACTACGCGAAAGCGTTTGCACGCGCATGCGGACACCGAACTCCTGAATTTGGTCACCGACCTCAACGAATATCCCACCGTAATCATGGGGAACTTCGACCTGGGATTTCTTGCGCTCCCAGAAGAGATCCTGATCACCGTGATGCGCGATCACCAGAAATATTTCGCTGTCGAGGATCGCAGCGGCGAACTGGCGCCCCACTTTCTCGCGGTCATCAATCTCCCGAGCGATGCCAAGGGGCTCATTCGCGCGGGTCACGAACGCGTCCTGAGAGCGCGCTTTGCGGACGCACAATTTTTTTGGGAGACCGACCAGGAATGCAAGCTGGGTGAGTACTTGCCGAAGCTTGCGGCGGTTACCTACGAACGGCGGCTCGGAAGCTATCGCGACAAGGTGGAGCGCATGCGCTCGCTGGCGCGTTGGCTGGCTGAGCAATGGTTCAGCGCGGGTGTGCGCGAGGCAGATGTGGCCGGGTCCGATCGGGCGGCGGAACTGGCAAAATGCGACCTTGTGACGGGAATGGTCGGCGAATTCCCGGAATTGCAGGGTGTCGTTGGCGGCCTTTACGCTCGAGCACAGGGGGAATCCGAAGACATTGCCTGGGCCGTGTACGATCACTATCAGCCGCTTGGTCTCGAAGATCCTCTGCCACGAAACTTGACCGGGTGCGCGGTGTCGTTCGCAGACAAGCTCGATTCTCTAGTTGCTTGCTTCGCCGTGGGAGCGGTGCCTACCGGTTCAAGCGATCCTTTCGCTTTGAGGCGCGCCGCGCTTGGCATCGTGAAGATCATTATTGAAGAAAAACTTCCACTTTCGCTTTCGGCAGCAATCTCAGCCGCCGCTAAGGGCCTTCGAGATCACGCTCCTGAGATTGAAACGCCCGAAGCGGTCGAACGGCAGGTGATGGAGTTCGTTTTGGAGCGCGCGCGGTTCGTCCTGCGCGACAAGCATGGCTTCGCTTACGACGAGATCAACGCGGCGTTTGGGGCTGGCGCGGACAATTTAGTGGACGCGATGGATCGCGTAGCGGCGGTAAAGGCAATACGCAATACCAGGAATTTCGCGCCGCTTGCCGCAGCGTTCAAGCGCATTCGCAACATTCTCGAAAAGTCGGCCGGCAAGGGAGACAGATCTCAGGGGGCAGCCCGACCCGAATTGCTTCGGGAGTCTGCGGAGAAAGAACTTTTCGAAGCGGCACGCCGGATCGGGGAGAAGGTTGGGCAACAGAAGAAGACAAGGCATTACCGCGAGGCGCTGGAAACGATTTCGTTGCTGCGGCCGGCAATCGATCTGTTCTTCGACAAGATTCTAGTAATGGTTGAAGAAGAGGAAATCCGCAGGAATCGGATCGCGTTGCTCGGAAGCTTGCTGCGAGAATTTTCGACGATCGCAGATTTTTCTGAACTGGCAGTTGAAGAAAGAGGCTAGTTGGCTTGCGGCGATTCGGAAAGCTCAAGTTGTGGATGAGTTGTAGGCGCGCCGACAGGTTTTCCCAGTCGCAATCATTCCAAATCGTATTATTCGTTCAAAGGGGACAGAATGAAGAGTGTTTATTTTTTCGGGGCAGGAAAGGCCGACGGCACGGGCGAGATGCGCGATCTTCTCGGCGGGAAAGGCGCGGGTCTCGCGGAGATGACACGAATTGGGCTTCCTGTGCCGGCCGGTTTTACCATCACGACGGAAACCTGCGATTACTACCTCAAGCATGGCCGCAAGTATCCAAAGCACCTTCGCGCGGAGGTCGAGAAAAATCTCCGCAGGCTTGAAAAGCTCACACAAAAGAAACTTGGGGATCCGAAGGATACGCTCCTCGTCAGCGTTCGCTCGGGTTCAGCGCGCTCCATGCCGGGCATGATGGAGACGATCCTGAATCTCGGCTTGAACGACAAATCGGTGGAGGGCCTGGCGCGCTCGACGAAGAACGAGCGCTTTGCGTACGACGCATATCGCCGGTTCGTGCAGATGTATTCCACGGTTGCGATTGGGCTGCCGAAGGAAGACCTAGAAGACCGTTTGCGTGAACTAAAGAGCCAGTTAAAGGTGAGGGACGATACGCAAGTAGACGCACAGGGTTGGCGAAAACTCGTCGGGGAGTACAAAGAGTATTTCAAGCATAAGACCGGAAGAGCGTTTCCGGAAGATCCGGAAGAGCAGCTTTGGGGCGCGATTGGCGCGGTGTTCGAGTCCTGGATGGCGGACAAAGCGGTCACGTATCGTCGCGTGGAAAAGATCTCAGGGCTGCTCGGTACGGCTGTGAACGTGGTGCAAATGGTGTTTGGAAATCGCGGAAAGGATTCGGGCACGGGAGTGTGTTTCACGCGCGATCCTTCGACCGGCGAGAAAAAATTTTACGGCGAGTTCCTGGAGAACGCACAAGGCGAAGACGTGGTTGCCGGCATTCGAACGCCGATGCCGCTGGCCCAAATGTCGAAACAAATGCCCAAGGTTTACAAGCAGCTCGAGAAGGTCCGGGAACAACTCGAGAAGCATTACCGCGACATGCAGGACATGGAGTTCACAGTTGAAGATGGAACGCTTTACATGCTTCAGACTCGCACGGGGAAACGCTCGCCATCCGCTGCCTTCCAAATCGCAGTGGATATGGCGAATGAGAAGCTGATTAAAGTTGAAGAAGCACTTGAAAGAATCAAGGCCGAGGATGTGGAGCGGCTTTTCTATCCTGTGCTTGATCCCAAAGTGGCCCGAGGCGAACTCGCGGGAAAAAAGTTGGGGCAAGGAATCAATGCGGTGCCAGGCGCGGCCGTCGGCAAAGCGGTGTTCACCGCGCAGGCGGCGGAAGAATGGGCGCAGCGGGGGGAACGCGTGATTCTGGTACGACGCGAGACCAGCCCGGAAGATGTTGGCGGAATGTACGTGGCGCAGGGGATCCTCACGGCGACCGGCGGGAAGACGAGCCACGCAGCTGTGGTGGCACGCGGCTGGGGGAAGTGCTGCATCGTCGGCGCGGAAGAGATTGAAATCAGCGCCAGCTCGAAGCAGTTGAACGCCAACGGCAAGACAATTCGCGAGGGCGAATGGATCACGCTCGATGGCGGCGACGGCACGGTCTACGCCGGGGAAATTTCGCTGGTGCGGCCCGAGCCGCCGAAAGCATACGAAACGCTGTTGAAATGGGCTGACAAGATAAGGCGGTTGGGCGTGCGAACGAATGCCGATACGCCCCACGATGCGCGCCTGGCGCGCGAGATGGGCGCCGAGGGCATCGGCCTGTGCCGCACCGAGCATATGTTCTTTAAGGATTTCGAGCACCCGGAGAAGAGCATCGAGCGGCAGGAGGCGATTCAGGAAATGATTTTGGCGGATACATCCGAAGCGCGGCGCAAGGCGCTCGCAAAGCTTCTGCCTTTCCAGCGACGGGATTTTATTGGGATATTCGAAGCCATGGATGGGCTGCCGGTGACGATTCGCCTGATCGATCCGCCGCTTCATGAGTTTGTGCCGCACGACCCAGCTAAACAAGAAGAGCTTGCCAAAAAGCTCGGCGTGAAGCGCGAGGCGATCGTTCGCCGCGTGGAGCAATTGAAGGAAGCGAACCCGATGTTGGGACTCCGCGGTTGCCGGCTGTGCATCATGTTTCCGGAAATTCTCGAGATGCAGGTGCGGGCAATCGTTGAGGCGGCAATCGATTGCCAGAAACGCGGCATTAAAGTGTTACCTGAAATCATGCATCCATTGGTGATGGAGAAAAAGGAACTGAAGATACTGGAAGAAGCAACGCGCCGCGTAGCCGAGGAGATTATCTCGCAGGCTAAAGTGAAACTTGAATATCTGGTCGGCACGATGATCGAGCTGCCACGAGCCGCATTGCTGGCGGATCAAATTGCGGAGATTGCGGAATTTTTCTCGTTTGGCACGAACGACCTGACGCAGACGACCATGGGGCTGTCTCGGGATGATGCGGGCCGGTTTCTGCCAGAGTATGTGGACGAACGCAAGGCGGGGATCTTCCCGAGCGACCCATTCCAAACGCTCGACGTGCCGGGCGTCGGCATGCTCGTCCAGTGGGCAATCGAGCGGGGACGCAAGACTCGACCAAAACTAAAGATCGGGATTTGCGGCGAGCATGGCGGCGATGCGGACAGCGTCAAGTTCTGCCATCGCGTGGGGATGAATTACGTGAGCGCCTCGCCGTTTCGCGTGCCGATCGCAAGGCTGGCCGCCGCGCAAGCTGTGCTTGAAGAGAAAAAGAAGAAGTAGAAGTAGAGAAGGCAGGAACCACGGAACGGCGCCCGAAATGCGGTCTCTGCACAGGAGAAAAACGCGATTCGACCATTGATTGTAGGCATTTGCGGCGGTACGGGATCCGGAAAGACGACGATTACGCGGCGGATAATCGAAGCGCTATCGGAGGCGAACGTCGTCGTGCTGCAGCAGGACAATTATTACCGGGACATGCCGGAACTGCCGTTCGAGGAACGCGTCAAACAGAACTACGATCATCCGGCGTCCATGGACACGCCGCTCCTGGTCGAGCACCTGCGGGCGTTACGTGGAGGCAACGCGATCGAGCGTCCCACGTATGATTTTGCGAATTATCGCCGGGTCCAGGAAACCGTGCGAATCGCGCCGCGGTCGGCGATTATCGTCGAAGGGATTCTGATTTTCGAAAATCGCGCCTTACGTGATTTGATGGACATCAAGATTTTCGTGGATACGGATGCGGACCTGCGGTTCCTCCGGCGGCTGGTGCGCGATATCAGCGAGCGCGGCAGGACGATGGAGTCGGTAGTCGAGCAATATCTGACCACGGTACGCCCGATGCACATGGAGTTTGTCGAGCCGTCGAAGCGATATGCGGATGTAATCATTCCCGAAGGCGGCCACAACGAAGTTGGGATTGACCTGGTGATTCAGAAGATTCGCTCGCTAGTCCCAAGATACGCGCCAGCGTGAGGCTAGAATCACTTTTAGATCTTTCCCCAGTCTGGCGCGTCGAATCGCCGACAGTTAAGGCAGCGCCTCAGGGGCTTTCTTCTTGCCTCTATCGATGCATGTGAAGGTATCACTTTAAATGGGAATTGTGCATGGGCTTCGCGAACGCTGCGGAGAGTTGGAGTTTTCGTTTAATTGGTCTCAAAGATTTCCCATTGCGCCTTGGGGCGCGCATCGTCGCCCTTACGTGGGCATTTTGAGAAAGAAGTAGAGGCCGAGAAAACCGAAGATGGCATCAGGGGCCCAGCCGGCGAGAAATGGTGGCAACTGGCCGACGGAGCCCATCGCCTCGAACAGCGCCGCCGAGGCCCAATAAGCGATTCCGATTCCAACCGCGACCGCCAGCCCGCTGACCGCGCCGCGCGTTCCAACCAGGAATGCGAAAGGCGCGCCCAGGAACACGATGATCGCCGCGATTAGAGGGAACGCAAATTTCTTCTGCCATTGCACGGACAGCCGCGACGTGTCGAATCCCGCCTGCCGAAGGCTGGCAATGTAGGCGCGAAGCTGCCGCCAATTCATCTGGTAATACTGCCGGACTTCACGGCGGAAATAGCTGGGAGGCTCAAATATCTCCGGGAGAGACGTAGCCGTGAACGGCGCGAAGCGCGTGATGCGGCTCCCGTCAAAGTCGCGAACCCAGCCCCCGGTGAGCACCCAGGTATTCACGCTAGGCTCCCAACTGGCCCGCGTGGCAAAGACGCGGCGACGAATTTGGAATGTGGATGGATCGAGTTCGATCACATTCAGGCCGCCGAAATACTGCCGGTCCGGATCGTACAACTCGTAGTTATAAACTTTGCTGTTTTCACCGAAAATCCATTGCCGCGCCGGTTGCAGGTAGGTTTGCGGCGGGCGTCCTTTGATCTCGTTGCGAAGCGCGTCCTGGCGCTGGTTGGCGTATGGAAGATATGTGTCGTCGAGGAGAAACATGCCCCCGGCAAGAACGCAGCCGGCCAGCGTGAGCGGAAGGACGAGGCGATAGAGACTGATGCCGCCGGCCTTGAAGGCGATGACTTCGTTGTTTTTCGCGAGAACGGCAAGCGTGACCAGGGTAGCCACGAGAGTTGCCAGCGGCGCGAGTTGATACACCATCAGCGGAATTAGAAAGCGGAAGTAATCGAGCACGACCATCGCCGGAATGTGATTCTTTGAAACGTCGCCGAGAAGATCAAATAACGTAAACGCGTCGAAGATAAGCACGAACCCGGCAAGAAGGACTCCGAAATAATAGAAAAATTGGCGGAGCAAATAAACATCAATAAGCATCGGGAAGCTAACGGTGGACGCGGCGCGGGCCAAGCGGCGGCGCACGCTGGCGTGGTGAGCGAGGGCCGCCGCTGAGTTCGTCGTTGGCCCGTTCGAAGCGTGCACGCCGCCCGCGAGCGAGTTCCCGAATCCGTTTGTTGCTAGAATTGGCACTGCTTTGGAATCCAGTCGCCGTTCGGGACGCCAGCGCACAAAAATCGGATCGAGCCACGCGATGAAACGATTCGGCTGGCGAATCTGTTCGATGCGGGCGAAAAACCCCAGCCCGACGATCATCGCCGCAATGTTGGCCGCCCACGTGCCGAACCAGGGAGAGACTTGCCCTTGCTCGGCCATGTGAATACCTGTGACGAAAAGAAAATAATAGCTGCCGATGAGGACGAGCGTGAGGATTAGCCCGGCAGCGCGGCCGCCGCGGCGAGGACGGACGCCGATCGGAACACCGAGAAGCGCGAACACCAGGCAGGCGGCGGGAAACGCGATCCGGCGCTGGAATTCGACGCGCGACTCGCGCCACGTGGAGCCGCGGTCGCGAAGCAGAGCGAGCATCGGTTTTTCCGCGGCGGTAAGAGCAATAGTTTTCGTGCTTGCTGCTGTGTTGCTAAGGTCCACGGGAATTTCGCTCTGGCCAAAGGTAGAGACGTTGTAGCGATTCGCGTAGCGCGGATCGTATTCATGGGTCGCGCCGGAGCCGAGCTGAATGTCGATCTGGTTTTTTGAACCACCCGAGCGGATCGTGGCGTTCGATGCAACCGTGATTTCAGAGGCGCTATCTTCGCCGCCGGATTCGGCGAGAAAAACTCCGCGCCAGCGCGTCGCTGCGGCTTCCACATCTTGCACGTATAATACGAAGTGCGGAAAACGCTCGTCGAAAACGCGCGGCTGGACCGCATAGGGAGCTTGCGAGGCGCGAAGTTGATCCTCGAGGCCGCGAAGAATCCGGAGCGACGCGGGGCTGAGCCAAAACGTCATCGCCAGAGTTCCAACAGTGCAGGCGAGAGCCACAAAACCGATCGGCACGAGCAATCGCCGTAAGCTGATGCCCGACGCGTGAAGCGCGACGAGTTCGCTATCTCCAGAGAGGCGCCCGAGTCCGATCAGAACGCCGACCAGAACAGCCATCGGGACCGTGAAACCAAGAACCGGCGCGAGAGAACAGAGAAAAAGCAGCGAGACGGTGCCGAATCCGCCCGAATGACGAACCAGCAGGTCCATCAGGCGCACCAGTTGCGGAACGTAGAAAACGAACGTAAAGACAGCGAGGCCAAGTGAGGCGTGCGAGGCGACTTCGCGACAGATGTATTTATCGAGCAGGCGCATGTTAGCGCGTGCGTATTCTAGCATGGGCGCACGAATGCAAACGCGATCCGGCCAATTAGGGCGATCGAGTTCGAAGAATATCCAAACGGCTCTTCAGGCCGTCACGCAAACCATTTTTTCAAGAAGCTGCTAAGCACGATCTATAAATAGTCAAGAAATAGTCAAGGAGCCATGAGCGAGTGAGCCGCGTAAATCTAGTCATTATCTGGCACATGCATCAACCGCAGTATCGCGAGCCCGTCAGCGGGCGGTACGTGCTGCCGTGGACGCGTTTGCACGCGCTGAAAGATTACTGGGGAATGGTGCGCGTGCTCGGCGAATTTCCCGGCGTGCACGCAACGTTCAATTTCGTACCGCTGCTGGCCGAGCAGATCGAGGAGTATGCCAGCGGCAAGTTCCGCGAGACTTGGTTCGACATTGCATTCGCGGCCGCGGAATCATTGGCGCCAGAACAAAAGAGGGAAGCGATCGAACGCGCCTTCCAAGTGAACGGCAATTTCCTGCATCGCTGGCCGCGATTCGCGGAACTGCATGCCCAGGTGCAAGCTGCGGGGACGGAGGCGAGCGTGGCGCATTTCAGCTCGCGCGACTGGTGCGATCTGCAGGTGCTTTCGCAGCTCGCGTGGATGGACGAGGAGTATATTGCGCGCGATCCGGTGGTGACCGAGCTTTCGCGCAAGGGCCAGAATTTCACCGAAGCGGATAAAGCGGCTCTGCGCGAAAAGCAGATGGAGCTGCTCGCCGCGGTCCTGCCGGAATATCGCACCGCCGCGGAGCGAGGGCAGATCGAGATTTCGACAACTCCTTATTACCACCCGATCCTTCCACTGCTCTGCGATACGGATATCGCTCGCGTGGCCAACGCGCACACACCGCTGCCGCATCCGGCGTTCCGCTATCCGGAAGACGCGCGCGAACAACTGGTGCGCGCGAGAACATTTCACGAGCGAACTTTCGGAAGGCCTCCTGTGGGATTGTGGCCCTCGGAAGGATCGGTTTCCGACGAGTCGCTGGAAATCGCGATGGAACTTGGATTCAAGTGGTTCGCGACGGACGAAGGCGTGCTCGGAAGGACGCGGAATATCGGCTTCTGGCGCGACGCTTCGGGCTTCCCGGAAAATGCGGCAGACCTTTACACACCGTGGCGCCTCGAACGGCCGAAGGGCGCAATGAACGGATTTTTTCGCGATCATTACTTGTCGGACCTGGTTGGATTCGTTTACAGCAGGATGGATGCGGGCGCAGCCGCGGACGATTTGCATCGGCGGATTCGCGAAATCGGCGACCGCGAGCCGGGCGGACGTACGGCGACCGTAAGCGTAATCCTGGATGGCGAAAATGCCTGGGAATATTACCCGGGAAACGGCAGGGAATTTCTGCGGCAATTCTACCGCCGGATCGAGCAGGACCCTGAAATTCGCGCACTGACGGCGAGCGAAGCGATTGCAGCGAACAGGAACGCTCCCACGCTACAGGGAATCTTTCCGGCGTCGTGGATCAACGCAAACTTTGACGTTTGGATCGGGCACGCCGAGGACGTGCGCGCCTGGGATTTGCTGCGCGACGCGCGCGAAGCCTACGGGCGCGCGGCGGAGAGGCGCGGCTGGTCCGGCACGGCTATCGGCGACGCGAGAATGGCGCGGGCGCACGAAGCTTTACTGGCAGCCGAAGGAAGCGATTGGTGCTGGTGGTACGGGCCGGAACACGCATCGGCAAACGACGCCGAATTCGATGCGCTGTACCGCGAACATTTGACGGAGATTTATGCGGCGCTGGGCGAACCCGCGCCGGATGCGCTGGCGCACCCGATCAAGCGCGCTCCGGAGCGTGCGCAGCGGCGCGCGCCGGAATCGTTTATCGAAGCGAAAGTCGACGGCAGAGAAAGCAGCTACTTCGAATGGATGGGTGCGGGTTCCTATGCCAGCGAACGCCGCAGCAGCACCATGCACGGACGAAGCTCCGTGCTGGGGGATTTGTACTATGGTTTCGGCAAGGACCATTTTTATCTTCGCGTGGATCCCATCCCGGAGGCCATCGCGGAGATCCCAGAATTTCAAATGCGGCTGACGATTTGGGATTCGCGAGAGACGCGGATTACCCTCGGCGTGCATCACGGCAAAGTAGCGGACGTTGTCATCGAGCAGGGAGGGATTTGCTTGCTGCATCCAGAGCCCAGCGTACAAGCGGCTTATGGAAAAATCCTGGAACTAGGCGTTGCGCGAGACATGTTCGATCTGGATGGCCGCAAGGCGTTACTGCTGCGCGTCGCGCTGTGGGAAGGCGGTTTGCCGGTGGATGTGCTGCCCGCGCAGGGCATGATCGAGGCTGAATTAGGCGAAGAAAATTTTGGATGGTAGCTTCGTGCCGAGATTCGACGCGCGACGGAGGGACTCACAAAACAGAAATTAATTCAATTTCCGCCCTTCAATTCTTCGCGGGCCGCTGCTTGCCGCGCCCGGTTTCGTCCTCGATGTTTTGAGCCGAGATGCAAATGGACGGCAAAGCGCCGGCGAGACGCCAGCGCCGTGAAAAGCTAGCGAAGGCCGACGAGGCCATGCACAGAGTCGACGAGCGTGCCGGAATCGTAGCCGACGCCATCCTTGAACACGATCTCGACTTTCTCGATGTCGGCGATGTTTGCTGACGGATCGCCGTGGATGACGGCGATGTCGGCGATCTTGCCGGGCGCTAGCGTGCCGATGCTCGCGAGCTGGCCGAGATATTCGGCGCCATTGGATGTGGCGATGTGAATCGCTTCCAGCGGCGTGAATCCGGCTTCGACAAGAAGCTCAACCTCGCGCTGGTCGCCAAATCCCGGCAGGACGCCGCCAATTCCCGTGGGATCAGGTCCTGCCAGCAGCATCCCGCCCGCCTTCACAAACGCGCGCTCAAATTCCATTTCGTGCGTGAATGCTTCGCCCCACTTATTTCCCGGCCGCGAATGAACGCGTATGCGGAGTTCGAGATAGTTGCTCCGCGCCTGTGGCGACATCGCGTCCATAACGCGCTGCTCGAGAGGAGGGCGATTGGGTACGCCAAGTTCAAAAACCGGAAGTGTGGACGTGATGGCGACGTGATGCGAAACAATATCGCGGATGATCGCCTGTGCCGTGCCGCTCGACGCGCTCACGTTCAGAAAAGCTTCCAGAGCCTTCGCCGAATCTCGCGGGCAGACGTCCGGCTGCTTTGACGGATCGAATTCGGTATCCACAAAAAATCCATGTTCGAGATCGTCGATGCCGAGATTGACCGCTTCTCGGAAACCCACGGAGCAGAGGTGGCCGGTGACTTTGATGCCGCGCTTGTGCGCTTCTTCGACGGCTGCGCCAAGCTCGGCGCGTGTGATGTGCATGTAGGCCTTGAAGGAAGTGACGCCTTGATCGGCCCAGTAATCGACGAGCTTGCGCGCATCATCAGGACCAGTCAGTTCGTGCATCTGCGGAAAAATGCTGTCGGGGCCTTCAAGATACGGCCCGGTGACGTCCATCTTTGGTCCCGGAGTTTTCCCCTCATTAATGAATCGCCTGAGATTTAGATCGGTGTAGGGTTCGACGCTGCCGGTGGTGCGCATCGTGGTCACTCCGGCGGCCAGGTAAAGCCGCGGCCCGGTGTAGGCGATTTCGGGCACAAGCGGGCCGGGAATGCCGTGTCCCGTGTCGGCTGTATAAAACAAATGATCGTGCATGCCCACCAGGCCGGGGATTACGGAGTAGCCGCTCAAATCGAGAACTTGCGCGCCGTCGGGCGCCGGAGTGGATGCGGCATCGCCGATGGCGGCAATCTTGCCGTTGCGGATCACCAGCGTTTGGTCTGCGCGCGCGGCGGCACCTGTGCCATCGATGACGCGAACGTGCGTGAGCGCCACAACCGGCGCATCCACTTTCACATACTGGCGCACCAAAGGCGACAGGTTCGAAACCGCCTGCGCGTCAGCGCCGGGACTAAAGATAATTGCAGCTGCGAGGATGAGGATGATGGCGAACACAGCGCGATCCCCGACAGGCTTTGCTTTGTGCACGGCAGCCCTCCGGTAAGTGGCAGTCCAGCATCAATTAGGTAGCGGCATTGTAACCGGAAACCGATGCGGGCGAAAATAATCAACTGGCAGGCACGGAATAGAAGAGCTTGCCACACGGTAAGTTCCAGTGTCTCGTCCAGGAATAATTCAGTAATTCCGGCCGGACCTCCTCGCTGCGCCCTGCTTATGCAGACATTGTTGAGCATCTGCCAGAACCTTCCGCGTCGATTGCCTTCGCTGCCGCATTCCTGGATATAGAAGTCGTCACGTATTGACAATTGAATAGGTTGGTGAGATTGTTCGTCTACCCCTTTCAGCAGGCTCTAGGAAGCGACGACAGCATGCCCTGGCGAGACGGTGCGAGCCGTCTGAACTCCAGAACCGTGTGTCTTCGCCGTTCCGGAGGAGGGCCTGATGAGAACGGCGGCGCTCGTATTTTGCTGGCTGGTTTTGGCTGCGTTGGCTTTGTCTTCCGTATTTTCTCTCCACAAGTCATCGAAACCGCACACGAACTATTTCGCAAAGGAAGCCCCGGCAGCAATCAAACTCATCCGACCAACCGCGAAAACGCCCTTGCTTGCAGGGGCATTGTCGCTGCCTATGATTTTCGAGCCGAATGAAGGGCAGGCTGGCGCACGCGTGCAGTTCATCGGGCGCGGAAAAGGGATGACCGTGCTACTGGACCCTGACGACATCACGATATTGCTTCGTGAAACGCGGCATCGAGCGAATGGAAAACGAGAACGCAACGCAGATGCCGTGCCCGTCGACCAAATGAACGGCGCGGCGACTCGAGTCGTTCGCCTAAAGATCGTTTTAGCACGGCCGCGTGCCGGGCTGCCCGACGAGCCGAGCGAGCCGGGAAACTTTTCGTGGAAAGGCAAACGGCACCTGCGGGGCGAGTCCAACTATTTCATTGGAAACGATCCTCGCCGCTGGCGGACTCATGTTCCGCATTTTGATTCGGTGCAGGCAGCGAGCCCGCTACCTGGCGTCGCCGCAGTCGTGTACGGCAATGACCAAGGGTTGGAATACGATCTGCGAGTGGCGCCGGGTGTGGATGTCCGCAGATTGCACCTCAAAATTTCGGGCGTCGATCGCATGCAAATTGACGAGCAGGGTGATTTGGTTATGAAAGCTGCCGGTCGCGAACTGCAGATGCGACGGCCGAACATTTATGAGTCATTGTCGTCCGATCCCGCCAAATTCAAGGCGACGCGCCGTCAAACACAAGTGATGGGCAGCTATGCGGTCGAGCAGGATAGAACGATCGGGTTTCGCGTGGGAGCGCATGACCCGCGGGCTACGTTGGTGCTCGATCCTTCACTGACTTTGTCCTATTCAACTTTTCTCGGAGGCGCAGGAGACGACGAAGCGAACAGCATAGCGGCCGATGCGAAGGGAAAGATTTACGTCAGCGGGACAACGACTTCGCCCGCCGCGTGGCCGGAACCAGGCGCAACGACGATTGGCCCCGGCGGCGGCAACACTGACTTCTTCGTTGCGAAAATCGATCCGACGGCGAGTGGAGCAAACTCGCTCGTATATTTGACGTTCATTGGGGGCAGCGCCAACGAAACCGGTGGGCTGATTGCGCTGGACCCGAGCGACGACGTTGCCATTACGGGAACGACCACGTCGGCCGATTATCCGGCAACCGATGGCAGCAAACGGACCAGCGGAGCAAACGACGCGGTTGTCACCGAGATCGATCCGACCGGAGCAAGGCTCCTGTTTTCCACGCTATTCGGCGGGAGCGGTGCGGAAGCCACGCAGAATGCCGGCGCGATCGCGGTGAACAGCGGCGGCGACATTTACATCGCCTCGGACACGACGTCGACGGACCTGTGCCGCACGCCGGGCGCGTTTCGCAGCGCAAATGGCGGAGGCATAAGCGACGGATTTCTTGCTGTGTTTGGCCCGAAGCGGACGCCTGCGGTGCGATATTGCACGTATCTCGGAATCAACGCACAGGTGGGAGTGTCCGGACTGGCGCTCGATTCCGAAGGCAGCGCCTACCTGGCCGGGTTCACGAGCGATCCCGGCGCGAGCTTTCCCGCGACCAACGCGTTTCAGACCACTTACGGCGGAGGCGATTTCGACGGCTTCGTGATGAAAATTATTCCCGCCGGAAACGGCGCGGCGGATCTGTCTTACGCGACGCTGCTCGGAGGCGAAGGCACGGATCAGGCGTTGGCGATCGCGACTGGAACGAACCTGCCAGCAACGGCGTACGTTACGGGCATGACGCAATCGAACGCATTTCCCGTGAACGGAACGAATGCGCCGCTACAGGCAAGTCTAAAAGGGCCTGCGAATGCATTCCTGTCGGTGATTGCGCAGAATGCGACGACCGGCGCGGCTTCACTTTTGTACTCGACGTATCTCGGCGGCAGCCGGAGCGATAGCGGGCAGGGCGTCGCCGCGCCGCAGGCCAATGATGTGTACGTCGCGGGGAATGCCAGCTCCCCTGACTTTCCGTGGCTCGACAATTTTCAACCGCTCAACGGAGTGCAGGATGCGTTTATAACCAAGCTCGATCCAACGTCTTCGGGCGTCACGTCGCTGATTTACGCAACGCCGCTCGGCGGGACAACGCCGGCGGGATTCACATCCGCGACGAATGGGAGCGGCGTGACGGCGGATGGGGCGGGGCATGTCTACGTCGCGGGTTTCACGACGGCAGCGGATTTTCCTCAGGCCACGCACACAGCCAACGGCGCGCAATTGACATGCACGAGTTGCCAATCCGGTATTCCGGCGGCGGACGCATTCGTAGCCGCCATCAATGAGAACCAGAGTTCGGAGCCGGGGTTGTCATTCGGCGTCTCACAAGTAAACTTCGGCGCCTCGAATGTGGGCAACACGAATATCCCACCGCAAAACGTAGGCGTAGTCAATACCGGCAGCGCGCCTCTCACCATTTCAGCGATACAGCTCGCGGGTGCAAATGGCGCCGACTTCTCCTTGCAAAATTTCTCCGGGTGCGAGGCGGCGCCGCTAGCTCCTGCGGGTGTGTGCTCCTTTTCCGTGGGATTCGTGCCGTCGCAGGTCGGGACGGAAGGAGCGACCATCAGCATCACGGATAATGCGCCCGGAAGCCCGCAAGTGCTGCAGGTGGCAGGCATCGGAAGCGGGCCACTGGGTGTGCCGTCGCCAGCGAGCGTGAGCTTTGGGAACGAGCCGGTTGGCGGACAAAGCAAAGCGCTAGCAGTGACATTGACAAATACCGGAAACCAGACGCTGCAAATCACGAACGTCACGCTTGGCGGTGCGGATGCCGTGCAGTTTCAGTTTCAGGATAATTCCTGCACGTCGGCCACGCAGATATCGCCTGGCAATAGTTGCGAATTCAGCGTGGCGTTCCAGCCAA
>JANWJR010000065.1 GCA_025451835.1 Candidatus Acidiferrales bacterium
CTCTCCTCGCTGCGCATCGGCGAGGCGCACCGCAAATCCGGAAACGCTGGAAAGCGTTATGGGATCATCACTGCGCTGTTGATTGTTGTTGTCATCGCGGCGGGAGCCGTTCTCGGCCTGCGGTCGCGAAAACCGGCAGTAGAAGTGGCGGTCGCGCAACAGGCGGCAGGCGGACGGCCAGCGCTTCTAAATGCCAGCGGCTACGTGACGCCCCGGCGCCGCGCCACGGTCGCGGCGAAAATCACCGGGCGCGTTACAGGTGTTTTTTTTGATGAGGGGTTGCATGTCCACAAGGGCCAACTGCTCGCCACTCTGGACGAATCGGACGCCAAGCGCGCGCTCGATTCCGCCGTCGCCGATCGAAATGCCACGCAAGCCGGAATCGCCGACCTCCAGGTGCAGCTCAAGAACGCGCAGATTGAATTGCGTCGCGCTCAGGAGCTAAAGGCGCAGGGAATCGGAACCCAAGAGGCGCTGGATAACGCTCGGATGGCCGCCGACAGCCTGAAAGCCAAAATCGCGCTCACCAAAGAGCAAGTGGACGCCGCCGTGGCCCGCATCGGCGAGGCTCAGCAGGCAGTGGACAATTGCGTGATTCGCGCGCCCTTCGATGGAATCATCGTTTCGAAGGACGCGCAGGTAGGCGAGATGGTATCGCCGATCTCCGCCGGTGGAGGCTTCACCCGTACCGGCATTGCAACCCTCGTGGACATGAAGTCGCTGGAAATTGAAGTCGATGTGAATGAGGCATACATCGCGCGGGTCGAGCCAACCCAGCCCGTCACGGCGGTTCTCGATGCGTATCCTGACTGGCAGATTCCGGCGCGCGTTCGCACCGTTATTCCTACGGCCGACCGCGACAAGGCCACCGTTAAGGTCCGGATTTCTTTTTTGAAATTGGATCCCCGCATCCTGCCGGACATGAGCATCAAGACCACGTTCCTCGGCAACGAGCCCAAGCAGAAAAACGGCGCCGCCGCGCCCGTGGCATTGATTCCGCAGGATGCCGTGCGTGATGACGAAGGCAAAAAGATCGTCTTCGTCGTGAAAGACGATCGTCTCGATCGTCGGGCCGTCACTCTGGCTGGCGTGCGCGGCTCGGACGTCCAAGTTCTCGCCGGGATTTCTGCAGGTGACACTGTAGTGGTGAAAGGCCCTGGCAATCTCCGCGACGGCCAGGCCGTTGAGATCAAGAAATAGGAGCGGCAAATGGTTCGAGTGGACGGCAATGGGAAAACAGACAGCCTGATTCAGGTTCGCGGGCTAGACAAGACGTACCGCCGCGGCGGCGAGGAGATCCACGTCCTGCAAGGGTTGAACTTAGACGTGGAAAAGGGCGACTTCGTCGCTTTCATGGGCCCGAGCGGATCCGGCAAGACCACCCTGCTCAATTTGCTCGGCGGCCTCGACGTTCCTTCGCGAGGCAGCATCACCGTTGCCGGTGACGAAATCACGCACATGTCAGGGAACAAGCTCACCCATTGGCGCGCCCGCCACGTTGGCTTCATCTTTCAGATGTACAACCTGATTCCAGTGCTGACCGCGTTTCAAAACATTGAATTGCCGTTGCTGCTGACCAAGCTTTCCAAATCGGAGCGGCGCCAGCACGTCGAGACCGCGCTTTCAATCGTCGGCCTCGCTGACCGGGCGCACCACTATCCGCGGCAGCTTTCCGGAGGACAGGAACAGCGCGTGGCCATCGCTCGCGCATTGATCGCCGATCCCACGTTTCTTTTGTGCGACGAGCCGACTGGCGATCTGGACCGCAAGAGCGCGGATGAAATCCTGAATCTGCTGACGCGCCTTTCAACGGAATTCTCGAAGACTATCTTAATGGTTACCCACGACCCGATGGCCGCGGAGCGCGCGCAGGCGACCCTGCACCTCAACAAAGGTGTGCTCGTTGAAGGCGCGCATGCCGGGGGCCCGGCATGAAATTCTTTCCGCTGATTCTAGCCAATCTCTTTCGTAAAAAACTGCGAACCACGCTGACCGTCGGTTCCTTTGCGGTGGCTCTGTTCTTGTTCGGTCTTCTCGCGGCGATCCGAGCCTCTTTTAACCAGGGAGTGAACATCGCAGGAGCCGATCGTCTGGTAGTCATAAACAAGGTTTCGATCATTCAGCCCCTGCCCATCGCTGATCGAGACCACATTCTTCGCATCCCCGGTGTAAAGAACATCACATTCGATATCTGGTTTGGGGGCGTGTACCAGGACCCGAAGAATTTTTTCCCGCAGTTCGCGATTGATACGGCCAATCAACGCATCGTTTTTCCGGAGCTGCATGTGCCGGACGATCAATGGAAGGCGTTTCTCGGCGATCGCGAAGGCGCCATTGTCGGCGCATCCACCGCGAAGCGCTTCGGATGGAAGATTGGCGACCGCATACCCCTTCAAGCACCCATTTATGGCGGCACGTGGGAATTCAACATCGACGGCATCTACACCGGGACGCCTCAGGCTTCGGATTTGACGCAGTTCTGGTTGCACTATGATTACTTGGACGAGCGCCGCCAGTTCGGCAAGGGCATGATCGGGTGGTACACCGTGAAAATGGATAGCCCGGACGATGCCACGCGCGTTGCGGCAGCCATCGACTCGATGTTCGCCAACTCCCCCTACGAAACAAAAACAGAAACCGAGAAAGCCATGGCCGGTTCCTTCGTGAAACAATTTGGAAATATCGAATTCTTGATTCTCGCCATTGGGGGCGTCGTGTTCTTCACGTTGCTTTTGGTCACTGGAAACACGATGGCCATCGCGGTCCGCGAACGCCTCGGCGAGCTTGCCGTGTTCAAAGCTATCGGCTTCTCGGATCGCTTTGTCTCCCTCTTCGTGCTTGGCGAATCCCTGCTCATTTCGCTGCTCGGCGGTATTATCGGCCTCGCGCTGTGCAAGCTGGCCATGCCGGGAATCGGTGACGCGTTGCGCGGGATGCTGCCTTTTATCGCGCTTCCCGTTTCAACTCTTGCCGTGGGTCTGGGCGTGGCGATTGCGGTCGGATTGCTGGCGGGAATTTTGCCAGCCACATCGGCCATGCGTCTGCGTGTTGTGGACGCGCTTCGGAGGGTATGAGCCATGGCCATACCTATCACTTACAACTTGCGAAGCGTCCGCGCTCGCTGGGTATCGACGATCGTCGCGGTGCTGGGGATCGCCGGCACGGTGGGAGTTTTTATCGCCATGCTGGCGCTTGCACGCGGCTTCCACGCGACTCTGGTCTCTTCCGGTTCCCCGGACAACGTTATTATCCGGCGCGCGGGCGCCACCGGAGAAATTGACAGCACAATGGCGCTTGATCAGGTTCGAGTGATTCAAGACGAACCGGGAATCGCACACGAAAATGGCCAGCCGCTTATTAGTCCCGAAGTGGTGGTGATCGCGGCTTTCCCCCTAAAGTCCACGGGCACCGACGCGAATGCGCAGGTCCGCGGCGTCTCCGCCGATGTCTTGAAAGTGCGCACGAATATTCACATCTCACAGGGCCGGTTCTTTCAGCCCGGTCTTGCGGAACTTGTGGTCGGCAAGAATGCCGAATCCAGCTACTCGGGATTCAATCTCGGCGACACGGTTCGTTTCGGTGGCGGCACTTGGAAGATTGTCGGAGTTTTCGACGCCGGTGGCAGCGCATTTGATTCCGAAATCTGGTGCGACAGCCGCGTGCTGGATCAGATTTACAAACGTCCGGAAAATATCTTCCAGTCGTTGACGGTCCGTCTCACGTCGCCGGCAGCCTTCACACAATTGAAGGATGCGCTCAGCGCCGACCCCCGGCTCACCGTTCAAGCGGACAGAGAAATCGATTACTACGCGAAGCAATCTCAATTACTCACCACGTTGATTACCGTGCTGGGTTCGATCGTCGCCTTGATCATGGGAATCGGCGCGGTGTTCGGCGCGCTGAACACTATGTACTCGGCTGTTTCCGAGCGTTCTCGAGAAATCGCTACGATGCGTGCCATCGGCTTTGGGTCGGGCAGCGTCATCCTTTCGTTCGTTTTTGAAGCTTTGCTGATTGCGTTCATCGGTGGCGTGGTCGGCTGCATTGTCGTGCTGCCTCTAAACGGCGTCACCACCGGCACTCTCAATTGGCAGACCTTCTCGCACCTCGCGTTTGCTTTCCGTGTCACGCCGCTTCTTCTCGGCATCGGCATCCTGTTCGCCCTCGTGATGGGCTTGATTGGCGGCGTTCCACCCGCCATTCGCGCCGCCCGCCGGCCCGTCGCCATCGCTCTCCGCGAGCTGTGAAAAGCGCCTGCCGGCAGAACGATTTGACCTGTTTTTCGGCCGAGACTCCCTTGGCCGAGCTTTTCCGCAGTCTGCCACGCCGAGGCGGGGCCTCGCGCTGCTCACTCAGGAACCTCTTTCACGAAAGTTTATTGACACTCTCGGAGGCGGTTTCCATAATCGAAAAGAGGCGGGGAAACCATTGGCTGAGCGTCGAAAATCGCCTGAACGAGCGTTGGAAGACGCGGTTTCGCGGGCGTTGCGCGATAATCTCGCGCCGCTTCAGCGCACTGCGGACGAACTGCATCAGGCCTACTCCGATCTGGTGGCTGCCTGCTCGTCAAGCCGTCCGACTAACACGCTTCCGGCCATGCTGCGCGCGCAAACCGCGGCGTCCGCTCTGGCAGCGGGGCTCTCGGTGCTCTCGAATTTCGTCGCTGTCGCGCTCAATCCTCGCGACCGGCATGACTCCGAGGATTTCGCCGGCGGCGAGTCTGGCGCCGCGGTTGACGTCGAAGAAGAATCCCCGGTACCGGCCCGCGCGCCCGCTAAGTCTCATCCTCCTGCCTCCAAAGAAGAAATCGAATCCGAATGGGCCGAGCAAGCAGCCCCGGCAGCCGCGCCCACTATCGATGTGTCAGC
Organism: Candidatus Acidiferrales bacterium; assembly: GCA_025451835.1. GTDB lineage: Bacteria > Acidobacteriota > Terriglobia > Acidiferrales > UBA7541 > Palsa-295. Next base: position 4,869 of record JANWJR010000065.1, read on the forward strand.
CACACCCGAACCGGACGTCGCCGCCCAACCCCCTGCTGAAGGATCCGCCTCGGCGGAAGCCCCGGCGTTCGATGTTGCCCAGCTTTCGTCGGAATTGCAGGACCTGCATCGCCGTGCGAATCGCAATGCAAAAGTTGCTATGCAGGACATAAAATTATTGCGGCCTAAGGATGTGAAGCTGGGCCGCGAGCACAAGGACGTCTGTCATCGGTTGCGCAGTGATATCGACAAGGCCCGCAAAGAATACGACCGCCGCTTCCGCGCGATTCTGGATCATCCAGTGGATTACTTCCATCATTGGATGGTGGAAATTCTCGCTGAGGGCGATAGCGAAGCCCTCGGAGAATATCCCTATCCTTCGCCAGTTGTGCGCCACTAAGAACGTCGCGATGAAATCATCCGCCCGGCTTGCCTTCGCAGCCGTGGCGTCACTCTTTTTGTGTGCAACGCTTCCCGCCACGACGAAGCCCATCGCCGCGCCCGTTCGCCACGCCGCGCGAGATAGGCAACTCGAGCAATTGTGTCGTGCCCTTAAGGACAAGAAACCCGCCGCTGCATATGCCAGGCTCAGCGCGTTCGCGTTGCGAAAATCATCAGGGCTGTCCGGCGTGCGCGCATCGCTCGCGCTCGGGTATTTCGATTACACGAAAGGGAATTACGTGCAGGCGCAGAAATGGCTCTCTCTTGCGCAGTCGGATCCGCTTCTTCGCGATTATTCGCTGTATTGGGACGCCGAAACAAATCTTGCATTGAACCGCAACGCCGATGCGCTCGCCCAGCTTCAGCAGATTCGCAAGGATTACCCTAATTCGGTCATTACCGACCAGGCGTTGCAATCCCTCGGCACCGCCGCTCTCGCCTTGAATCAGCCTGCGGCCATTCTTGAGGCGCTCGATGGATATTCCTATACCACGGAGACGCCCGGGTTGCTTTTCATGCGCGGGGAAGCGCATGAGCAGGCGAATCAGCCCGTCCAAGCGGCCGCCGACTACCAATCCGTTTATCTGCGCTTCCCAACCATCGAAGAAGCGCGCGAAGCCGGCGAGAAACTGAATTTTCTGCGCGGCACTCCGGCTGGAAGCCAAATCCCGCAAATTCCGCTCGATCAATTGGTGACTCACGCCGCAACGCTCTTCGCCGCAAAGCAGTGGGGCGATGCGCGCAATGAATATTCCAGCCTGATGCCTCAGCTTTCTGGAGCGCCGCGCGAACTCGCGCAGTTGCGCGAGCTCGAATGTGGTGTGGCGCTCGGCGAAACCGTATCGGAACTCGAAACGCTCAAGGTCGCCGACCCTGATGTCGATGCCGAGCGATTCTATTCCATCGCGCAATGGTATCGGAATCAGCAGCAGGAAACTCCGATGGCTGCGGCAGTCGAAGCCGCTGCCACCCGCGCCCCCTCGAGCCGCTGGGCCGAAGCGTCGCTATTTCTCGCCGGGAATTATTATTGGGTGCAGCTCGATCGCGATCGCGCCGCTGGATATTACAAGCGTCTCGCGGATAATTTCCCAAGAATCGCCGATGCCACTCCGTCCCAATGGCGCGTGGCCTGGACGGCCGTTCTTGAACGCAAACCCGCGGCCTCCGAACTCCTCGCGCAGCACCTGTGGCGCTACCCGGGCTCGCCATTTACCCCCGATGCGGTTTACTGGCTGGGAAGGCTCGCCGAAGAGGCCGGCAAGCCGGCTCTCGCTCGCGCGTATTACGCCAAAATCGAGGATCGATTCCCGGAAAATTATTTCGAGACTCTTGCCGCCACGCGGCTGCGTGCCCTCGGCCCGGGGGCGAAAGAGAATCCGGACGTGCTCTCCGCAATCACTCCGAGACAGCCCGCTCAGCCGCTGGGCAGCGCGATCCCGTTGGCTGCCACCGCGCGTCAGCAACGCGCCGACGCACTGCGCTCGATCGCATTCGACGCTTCAGCAGAGCTTGAATTGCGCGCTGGATACGACGCCACGCATGAGCCACGCCTCCTGCTCGAGGCAGCGCAGACGGCCGCGGTCGCGGAACATTACAGTTCCGCGATCGTGATGGCGCGGCTGCTTTATCCGCAGATCGAAACGCGGCCGATTCCGGACGTCCCGCGAGAAATATGGCAGGTCGCATACCCCCTGCCGTTTGCCGCGTCGATTCGCCGCTGGTCCGCGCACGCTGGCGTGGACGCGATGCTCACGGCCGGCTTGATTCGCCAGGAGTCCGCCTTCGATCCCGACGCCCGGTCTGGAGCAAACGCTTTCGGTCTGATGCAATTGCTTCCAAAAACCGCGCGTCTTCTGGCTCGCAAAGAAAGAATCCATTATTCGCAGGCGCGGCTCGTCGATCCGGACTTCAACATTCGGCTCGGAACCGTCTATATCGCGGGCCTGAAAAAGAATTTCGGGAGTGTTGAATCGGCGCTCGCCGCGTACAATGCGGGGGAAGACCGCGTGGCATTCTGGACGGCCGGGCAAACGTACCGCGAGCCGGCCGAATTCGTGGACTCCATTCCGTTTACCGAGACTCGCGAGTACGTCGAAATCGTCACGCGCAATGCCAGTATTTACCGCGAACTCTACGGGGCAAAAAATGAATCCCGCAAAATCGCAAAAAAACGCCACCGGTAGCCCGGGTCTATCCGGCAAAGCTTCACGCTTCACTGAGTCCGTAATCCGCGAAATGACGCGCCTCGCGCTGCAGCATGGTGCGGTCAATCTGTCTCAGGGGTTTCCGGATTTTCCCGCACCCGCGGAAATCAAGCGGGCCGCGCAGGATGCCATCGCCGCGGACATCAATCAATACGCCATCACCTGGGGCGCGAAATCCCTCCGCAATGCCGTCGCCGCGAAATGTGAGCGCACGCAGGGAATCGCCTTCGATCCTGAACGCGAAATCACGGTTTGCTGCGGTTCCACCGAAGCCATGATGTCCTCGATGATGGCCATCATCAATCCGGGAGACGAAGTGGTCGTCTTCGAGCCTTTCTATGAAAACTATGGGCCCGACGCAATCCTGTCCGGCGCGGAGCCGAAATTTGTAAAGCTTCATCCGCCCGATTGGAAATTCGATCCGGACGAACTCGCCGCGGCGTTCGGTCCTGCAACGAAGGCCATCATTCTTAATACTCCGAATAATCCCACCGGGAAAGTCTTCGAACGCCCGGAATTGGAATGCATCCGCGATTTGTGCGTGAAGTGGAATGCCTACGCCATCACCGACGAAATTTACGAACACATGCTTTACGACGGCGCCACGCACATCTCGATGGTCACTCTTGACGGAATGCGCGACCGCACCATTACCATCAACGCCCTATCGAAGACGTACAGCGTTACCGGCTGGCGCGTCGGCTGGGCGATTGCCGCGCCTGACGTGACAGCGGCCATCCGCAAAGTCCACGACTTTCTCACCGTGGGAGCAGCCGCGCCGTTGCAGGAAGCTGGCGCGATGGCGTTGAAGTCGCAACCCGGCTATTACGAAGCGCTTGCTGGCGAATACACCGCGCGCCGCGACCGTCTGCTCGGTATCCTCACCGGCGCGGGTTTTCAATGCTTCAAGCCGCGAGGCGCGTACTACATCATGACCGATATTTCCGCGTTCGGTTTTCCGGATGATGTTTCCTTCGCGAAATATCTGGTCAAGGATATCGGCGTTGCCGCCGTGCCGGGTTCGAGCTTTTATCGCGATCCAGCCAGCGGAAAGACGCACCTGCGATTCACGTTCTGCAAGACCGAAAAGACATTTCAGGCAGCCGCGGAGCGGCTCGCAAAGCTCAAACACCCTGTGCGTGCTCAGTCCAATTCGAAAGACTGAAGATACGCAGGAATCGTTACAGGCCAGTGATATTGCTTTGCAATCGCATCGCGCAGCGATTGCAGAGCGGGAGGCTCGCCGTGTACGAGAAATGTTTGCCGCGGCGGCGCCTTGAATCCCGAGAGCCAGCGAAGCAATTCGCTCTTCCCCGCATGCGCGGAAAGCTGTCCGATCTCGACGATCTCAGCCCGAACCGGAACTTCCTCGCCATGAATGCGAAGGTACTTCGCGCCGTCGAGCAGTGCGCGCCCTCGCGTGCCTTCACCCTGATACCCTACCAGCAGAACCGCACTGCGCGAATCGGGAAGCCGCCGCGCCAGATGATGTAGGATGCGTCCTCCTGTCGCCATGCCGCTGGCGGAAACGATGATGCACGGCGCCACCACGTCGTTGATTTTTTTCGACTCTTCCACCGTGCGCGTCATATGAACCCCGCGAACGTTCAGCGGATCGCGGTCGCCTTCCTGCTCCTCGTGCGTAAATTCCAGGTCGTGATCCTCCCGGTGGTCCACGTAGAGACCGGTGACACTGATGGCCATCGGGCTGTCCACATACACCGGCAGTTGCGGAATGCGCTGCTTTTCTTCGAGGATTCGCAGGTAATACATAAGCGTCTGCGTGCGCCCGACAGCGAACGCCGGAATCACGATCGTACCGCCGCGCTTCGCCACGCGATTGATCACATCCGCCAGTTCATCGAGGACCGAGCCTGCGGGATGATCGCGGTCTCCATACGTGGACTCGCACAAAAGGTAGTCCGCGTGGGTGGGCGATTCCGGATCGTTCAAGATGGGCTGGTCGTAACGCCCCACATCGCCCGAAAAAACGACCAGCGTTTTCTTCGCGTTTTCCGTGATGGTCAACTCCAGCCACGAAGAGCCCAGAATGTGCCCGGCGTCGTGCGGGCGCGCGGAAAATTCCGGGCTGATGGTGAAAGCGTCTGCGCGCGGAATATCGCGAAATTGGTTTAGCGCGGCTTGTGCGTCCGCCGTGGTGTAAAGCGGCAGAGGCGGCTTATGGCTGCTGTAGCCTTTTTTCGCGGCGAACAGTGCGTCTTCTTCCTGAAGGTGAGCGGAATCGAGAAGCAGCAAATTGCAGAGTTGATGCGTGGCCGCGTTCGCATAGATCGGGCCCCGAAAGCCGGAATGAACCAGGCGGGGAAGGTAGCCCGTGTGATCGATATGCGCGTGCGTGATCACCACCCAATCGATCGTCGCAGGATCGACCGTCAATTTATCCCAGTTTCGTTGTTCGAGTTCCTTCGAACCTTGAAAAAGTCCGCAATCCACCAGCAGCCGTTTGCCGTCCACTTCGATCAGGTATTTCGATCCTGTCACCGTGCCTGCCGCGCCAAGAAAGGTTATTCTTGCCATAGGGCCGGTATTCTAGAACGAAGTCCAGGGAAATCCGCCTTCTTTTTCGCGATGCATCGCGGCCGCTCCGACGCCCGCCGTTGCTTGACGTCACTTCGCGCCTGCCGTAGTCTGCTCCATTCTCTGGCGCACTGCGGGAAGGCATTGGCCGTCATTTCGCGGGAGGAGCATGAAAGCGTTCGCGGGAGCTTTGTTGTTTCTTCTGCTCGGCGCGGTTGCGCGCGCTCAGAGTCTCGGACCCACTGCGGGCGCGGCGCTAATCCCAGCCGGGGATTCGCTGGTTCGAGGAGCGTGGGAATTTGGCGTGCTTGCCGGCGGCGGTTCCGGTCTCGGCAAATCCGACAACACGCAATTCTTTTACGCCGGAGGGCGCGCCGGGCGCGTGTTGACGGCCGAGCACCTGCCGGGCATTCTGCGTGGCAATTTCGAATGGGCGGTGGATCTTCTTCCGGTTTACAGCGTCTTTACTCCAAACGGCGCGGTCTACGGCGCTAGCCTTAAGCCGGTGATCTGGCAGTGGAACTTCACTCGCGGCAGGAAAATCGTGCCATACGCTGCCATCGCGGGCGGCATCATCGTCACCACGCGCAACATTCCTCCAGGAGACACATCGTCTGTTAACTTCACGCCGCAAGCATCGTTCGGCGCGCATCTTTTTGAGCGTCCGGGCCGCGCGCTGTTATTTGAAGTGTCCATCGCGCACCTGTCGAGTGCCAGCCTTGGCGCGCGCAATCCCGGCTACAATGCTTCGATTCTCTTTTCCGTCGGCTATTCGTGGTTCAAGCGGCTCCAGTGACGCATACATGAGGCGTATATGATGAAACCCGCTGCGTTTTTCTCTCTATTGCTCTCTTTGGTGTTCGCAGGCTGTTCCACCGGCCCGCGGAAACCGGCTACTCGCTGGAAGCTCACGCCTGATTCGCAAACCATCGTTCCCGATACCGCGCTCCGCAATCAGATTTTTGAAGCGTTGGACGCAGCCGAAAATGCCGGGACCGATCCAAGCATCTCCCATTTCAAGGTTCGCGCCGCCACGGTTGTCGAAAAGGATGACCGCGAACACATCGTGCTCGGAGGAAACACGGAATATCAAATTCCTGAGGCGATTCACGGCGAAAGTTCGCTCTTGAACCACGTTACGGCGCTGTATGGTGCGGATAC
>JANWJR010000066.1 GCA_025451835.1 Candidatus Acidiferrales bacterium
GCGATGAAGGACTGGACGCCTATGGCGCCGTCACCTGGGGGCAATTTTTTGTGTATCAGGGCTTCAACCCGCGCATCGGTTGGATGCACACATCGAGCGGGGCGAGCGCCATCAGCGAATATCTCGAAACGGTGGAAAAGAAGGGCGAACGCTTCTATTACAAGTACGGCGACGAGGAGCGTCCCGTCATAGCCAAGGAAATCACCGTACCATATATCACCGATCGCGGGATGGCCGAGAAGAAATTCACCGTCTACCGCACGCAGCATGGCCCGGTCATCGGCGAGCAGAACGGGAAGTGGCTCACCATCCGGCTGATGCAGGAGCCGATAAAGGCGCTCACGCAGGATTACAAGCGCACCAAGGCCACGGATTACAAATCGTTCAGGCAAACGATGGAGCTGCATACGAACTCGTCGAACAACACAATTTTTGCCGACTCTGATGGCGACATCGCCTACTTCCACGGCAACTTCATTCCCCGGCGTGACACCAAATTCGATTGGACGAAGCCGGTTGACGGCAGCAATCCTGCGACCGACTGGCACGGCCTTCTTTCCATTGACGAGACGCCGCATTTGCTGAATCCCAAGAGCGGCTGGCTCTACAACTCGAACGACGCGCCATGGTCCGCGGCCGGGCCGGACAGTCCGAAGAAAAAGGACTTTCCGGTTTACGTCGAGACGGGCGGTGAATCCGCACGAGGGCGTCACGCTGTGAGAGTTCTCGAGAACAAAAAGGATTTCACGCTCGATTCGCTGATTGCAGCGGCATTCGATAGTTATCTTCCATGGTTTGAGAAGCCCATGCCCGCATTGATAAAAGCGTGGGATCAAGCCTCCGACTCGGATCCGCTGAAAGCGAAACTGGCCGATCAGATCGCGCTTTTGCGCAAATGGGATCTCCGGTGGGCAGTGGACTCGATTCCCACGTCGCTCGCCGTATTCTGGGGCGAGGAGCTCGAGCGGCAGTTCCTCCACGATGCCCAAGATGCGGAAGTTCCATCGTACGATTACGTCGGCGCCAAAGTGTCTGCGGAGCAGTTGTTGCAATCGCTGGCGGCCGCATCCGACCGCCTGACGGCAGACTTCGGGACGTGGAAGACGCCTTGGGGAAACATCAATCGCTTCCAGCGTCTGGATGACGATATCGTTTCACACTTCGACGACGCAAAGCCAAGCATTCCCGTCGAGTTCACTTCATCGCGATGGGGCTCGTTGGCATCTTTTGGAGCGCGCCCTTACCCGAACACAAAGAAGTGGTACGGCACCAAGGGGAACAGCTTCGTCGCCGTGGTCGAATTCGGGAAGACCGTGCACGCCAAGGCCGTTACCGCGGGCGGCGAGAGCGGCAATCCCGCGTCGCCTCATTTCAAGGATGAGGCCGCGCGCTACAGCACCGGCAACTTGCGAGATGTCTACTTCTACCGCGCGCAACTACAGGGCCACACCGAGCGGCAATATCACCCCGGCGACTAGGTTCCGTCCTGTTCCATGTGTCGGCATCGGCACGCTTTGGCTGGTCACGGACGGCGCTGGCGGAATCGCCAACTGGTGAGAATCGGTCCCTTCCAAATCGAAGGCCACGCCCGCCATTGGATTCACCAGCTTGTTCGTTCCCTCCAGCGGGACATTCTCGAATGCCCTTCGGTTCCGGCCCTCACCGCGTCCAGAAGGATTTGATAGGCGTTTGCGTCTACCTCTCCGAGTGAGTTGTGAGGCAATCCTTTGGAAAAATTCCCAATGAAGCTCGGGAAGCGCCGCTCATCGTCATTTGGGATTTGAGCCGGCGTCGGAACTTCGCGCTCGTCGCGCGCCGCCCGCTCCCGGGTGAAGAATGATTCGCCGACCCGATCATGCCGACCATCATCTAGCGGGGGGCTAGCCGGTCTTCCCAGCGCGTTCAGATCGGCCCCGGTCACGCTAAAGCCCACCGCCGCGACGCCAACTCGCCCCAGAAAGGTCCGCCGACTTGCCACAGCAAGTTTCTTTTCCAATTATCCCTCGGTTCTTTGTTCCCCGATCTTACGTACTGGCTTGGAGGTTCCGATAAAAAATTATCGTTGGGGCGGCTTTCGTCCCGGTCAACTGCCATCCAGGTCATCGCTTCGATGACAGCAACCGGCCATCCGACTAGTTCTTCACGAATAGGGCTCTTGGAATTGGATCCCCCCAATGAAATAGATCCCACACGGGCTGCTCGTTATCGGGGATGGGCGAGCTGTTCCAGAGACTAAGAGTTCGTCGATAACCCGTAGTGGTCAATTTCGGGTCGTCGGAAAACGTGACGATCCAAATCCTTTTTGCAGAAGCCGTAACCAGCGCGTCCAAGACATCTTCGACAGTTACTCCTTGCAGACGAAGGTTGATTCTCGGAACGTCCAAGGTCGCGGCTCCGCTACTCCCAATACCTCCGCGTCCGCGCTGTGGTCTGGGGGGAGATACGGTCAGTTTGACCAAATCGCGCAGCTTCGACGAGACCACGTCGTCGAGTTCATCATGTGACTGGAACGCCTTGATCTTAATCTTCAAAAAATTCTGTCGGTCCCTGATCAGCTTCGACGGATGAATGTGCACAAGACCTGACTTTATCTCCATCTGGTAGCCGGGCTGGCTTTCCGTGATGCTTCTGATCACTTCCTCAAGCGTGGCATTCTTCCAGGAGAGGTTCAATCTGGCCTTGGCGGTCGGCGTGTCCACCCATTCGATGCCCATGGGGATTTCGAACTCACCGACAACGTGCGTCAGTGCCTCCACGAAGTTCGCTGCAGACAGATTGTAATCGTGCACCTTCGTGTCAAGCTTGGTGTTCAGCTCTTGGTGAGCCTCGGGTACCGAAGCGGGCGGCGGGAGGGGCCGAGTTTGTGCTGTAAGCAATAAGAGTCCGATCATCGCGAACATAGCGTCCTCACTGACCGTTTACTGTCACATGGTCGCAAAAGTAGGAGACTTGTTGCACGATGGATGAAGGCCCGACGTGCATCGTTTGGTTGACACTGGTCGGCCCGCCGGTCGTGCAGGCGTTGTTTACGCGGCACACAGTCGAACAAGCTGAAAGGCCAGGTTTGTTCTCCCCGAACTGGCCGACAGAGTTTGTGGCCACGTTGCACGGTCCAGAGTTGGTGAGACCCACCGACGTGCACGTGGTAGTAAATCCATTGAGGCCGAGATTGTTCGGCGAAGTTACGCTAATTGCGTCCCAAATCTGGAGGCCGGCCGTCTGAATCGCCTGTCCGGTCTGATCGTTCACCTGGTATACGAAAGACCTCGTCACGCCACATCCCGTTCCGAAGCTACCTGCTGAACAGCTCGATTCCGGAAGGGTCGAGTCGGTCCCGGCCACAATAGATAGGCTTGTCGGAACCTGCACGAAAAAATTCACGCTGTTGCTGGTTTGGCCCGAAGCGGTTACTGCCACGCTGTGGTTGCCTGCTGGAGCAGTTGCAGCAATCTGGAAGGTCGCCTGAATCTGTGTGTCCTCTGCGGAATTGACGGACACCGTAATTCCCGAGCCCGCCGAGACGCTGGGGCTCGTCCCGAACCCGCTGCCGCTTATTGTAACGGTGGTAGAGGCTCCTACTGATCCCTTAGCCGGGGAAACAGCTCTTATGACTGGCGGGACGGTGACGGGCGTTTCCAGCAGAGGGTTTCCGAACTGGCAGATGGGCGGCGTGTTATTCGCACACAACAAGCCGTCCTCTGTAGTCATGTCACCGAGTTGGCCGGAAATCGTCGCGGTGCCCGCCGCGACGCCGCTCATCAACCCCGAACTATTAACCGTTGCAACGGTGGTCTCGCTGCTGCTCCACGAGCCAACCGCCAGAGGCTCGTCCACTCCTGTGCAATCGAGTCCCGATGCGGATCCCTGCAATGTATGGCCCACTGGCACGCTGGGGTTCGGCGGCAGCAACACCGGCGTGCGGATCGCGCAGCAATTTACGCAGATACGGCCGCAGGTGGCGGTTTCGACGTTGAAAGTCCCGGCGGCAATGATCAGGTTCATCCGCTTTATTTCATCGGAACTGATGAAGGAGACGCTGCCCTGCACCACAGTGGCCGGGATCACGTTCTTATTCGCGTCGGGCATTCTTTCGGCAATCAGCATTCCCATGTCTATCATCGTGGACCCTTGCGGCATCAAACTCACCGGAAGTGTGTACTTTCCAGATCCATCGCCATAGTAGAACGTCGCCGTGATGTCCTGCGCGGAATCGGTCGGATTCCAGAGATTGAACATCGTGTCGTTGCCATCGGCAACGCTCCAGTAGCTTCCAATCTTGCGATTGCTGGGTCCCACACCCTGAGGTTCGACTTCAAAGACGTAGGTTCCGGTTTGGTCCACACTGCCGCTGGCTAAAAGCAAATCTCCTGTGTGTCCGGTGTAAGAAACAGAGAGATTGACCATACCGCTGAACTTCGCGAGTCCGGCTGATTTCAAGATACTCCGCATGTCAACCTGCGTAGCCTCAAAGGGCCGCAACTGTAAGTTTGGCAGGTTCCGCGTGACAATAGATGCGCCGTTCATGTAATTGAGTTGGAAGGCTGCGTTGAGCGGACGCTCAGTCGTGTTCCGAACGGCCAGGTATAGCGAGAATTCAGTTGACGCGGGGAATCCGGGCATCATCATCGGGTCAGGCTTGCCAACCATTAACCCAGCCATGCCGTAGGTGATTTTGAATGGCGCGGACGATTCGGTGTCGTGCAGCCAAAAAGGAATATTTGCCGAGTAGCCATTGGTTTCGTTCAGCAATCCGCCCGTTATGACGAGCGTCCCCGGTGGACCCTGATATTCGACTCGAACGCCGCCAGAGTCTTGTGGAAGGCGAAAATCTTCACTTAAGTCCTCCAGGCGAAGCATCCGTGAAGCGCGGGGTGGAACGCTGACGAATCGGGGAGGCGCGGCTTTGCCGCGCGAATCCAGCAATTGAAGCGAAACCTGCTTGGGTTTGTCGGTTATATTCGCCAAATCCACGAACCCCGAAACGCCAGCATCGTGCTTCCACCAAAGTCCTTCGACAGTTTGCAAGGCAGGGTGATCCATCTTCATTGTTTCGAAGAACGGATACACAAACGTAAGGCTGTGCGTAACGTCCAGCGACTGAATAGATCCAAAAACATGTCCGGGCGACGAATACCGGTAAGTCAGGGCCGCACTTCCGTATTCAGATGCGTGTCCCGCAATCGAGAAAGGGATTTGCGCCAGTGCTTGATTGATGCTGATCGTGGATACGCCGCCGCTTGGGACTGCAACCGGCGGCAGGTTGTAAGCCGTTCCATCGGCCATGTACAGAACCGGTTGGACTTCCAGTGGCGCAATCACCAAGACATTCTTGATTCGAATCGTCGCTGCGAACAGACCGTCGGTCCGCCACAATCCACAGTAGAGAGTGTGCTCGGAACCTTCTTTCACGGGGGCGGCATTAACAGCTTTCGATACCAGTGCTCTCGAGCCCCATATTTGATGACCCAAACTGGTCGCAAGGAAGGCGAGTGCAAAAGCAACGATTGCTGCTGCCACTGAGATGGCGGCGCTAACGCGGGTTTGATTCGACATTCGGCCCTCCGGCAGAAAAATCGAATACGGCGCCCGACTGCGATTGTGGCTTGATATACCTCCAGAATTTTATTGTCAAGTAACTTCCACATGTATGCATCTCAATAAGGGCATATTCGCGCCGTTGTCAGACTGCGGCCCTCATTGGTGTTCCCGAAAGAGCGCCTCGTTTCGACGGAGCGAGCAAAATTCAGTATATTCATCGCGAGGTGTGCCCACGCTTGGTTTTGAAGGGTGGGAGACTCTCCGATGCGGGGTCACGAATGTCCGACGGTTTTTCAACCTCTGCCAATACCAACCAGGGTACGCGAATTCACCAAATCCCTCCGAACTGGCGGCGCGGATTCTGGAGCCTGATCGTCACGCAGTTCCAGAACGCCTTCAACGACAACGCCACCAAGTTCCTCGTCATTTACATCGTCGTGGCCATGAATTTCCCGAAGGAGTATCGCGACCGGCTGGTTCTCGTGGTCGGCGCGCTCTTCGCCCTTCCCTTCATCTTTTTCTCGCTCACCGGCGGCTATTTCGCGGATCGCTACAGCAAGCGCAGCGTGGTGATCGGGACGAAATGCATGGAGCTGGCGGTGATGGCGGTGGCAATCGCCGGCTTGGCGTTGCAGAGTCTCCCGATCGAGTGTGCCGCGGTCTTCTTGATCAGCACGCAGTCGGCCCTTTTCGGCCCATCAAAATATGGCCTCCTGCCGGAACTGCTACCCGAACGCGAACTTTCCTGGGGCAACGGCATCATCGAGCTGGGCACCTTCATCGGAAGCATCTCGGCGGTCATGGCCAGCGGTTATCTCGCCGAACGCTACCGTGGACGCGAAGGACTGGCCGGCGTAGTCCTTCTCGGATGCACCTGCGTCGGCCTCGCCGCCAGTTTCGGCATTTCGCGCGTGCCCGCCGCCGATCCAGCCAGGAAATTTCGCTGGAACCCGGTTGGCGATCTTGGCTCTCAATTGAAAACCATTCGCGCGGACCGAGTTCTCGCCTGGGCTGTCCTCGGCAACACGTACCTCTGGTTCCTGGCGGCCCTGTTGCAGTTCACCATCGTGGTGTACGGCCACGATATGCTGCACATCGACGAGACGCACATCAGCTATTTGCAGGCCGCCGTCGGCATCGGCATCGGAATCGGAAGCTTCGCCGCTGGCTACCTATCGGGCGGGAAAATTGAATATGGGTTGATCCCTCTTGGCGCGGTCGGCATGACGGTCTTCGGCGCTTTGCTCTCTCTTCCCGGCCAAACTCTTCGAAGCTCCAGCGTGCATCTCGCTCTCCTCGGGTTTTTCGGCGGCTTTTTTGCCGTGCCGATCAGCGCGCTGATTCAGCACCGGCCGCGCCCCGAGGCCAAAGGCGGCGTGATCGCCGCGGCGAACTTGCTGTCATTCGTGGGAGTATTTGTGGCGGCCGGCGCTTACTATCTCTTTTCGAGCGGTTTTCATCAGACTCCGGCCGGCGTTTTTCTCGACGGTGCTGTGCTCACTTTCGTCGCCACGGCCTATTCGATCTATCTCTTGCCCGATTCCCTGATTCGCCTTGTCCTGTGGATTGCCACCCATTCGCTCTACCGCATTCGTGTCGAAGGCCGCGCCAACATTCCCGAAACCGGCGGCGCGCTTTTCGTCGCGAATCACATGTCGCTCGTGGACGCGATGCTCGTCATCGCCTCCACGGACCGGCCGATCCGCTTCTTAATGTTCAAAGGTATGTACGACCGGCCCTTTATCAAGCCGTTCGCGAAAATGCTTCGCGTGATTCCCATTTCGTCGGAGTTGCGCCCGCGCCAGATGATCCAGTCCTTGCGCGAGGCGACGACTGCCATTCGTTCCGGCGAAGTCGTTTGCATTTTTGCGGAAGGGCAAATCACGCGCATCGGCCAGTTGCTCCCCTTTCGCCGCGGCTTCGAAAGAATCATGAAAGGCGTGGACGCGCCCATCGTTCCTGTAAATCTCGACGGCGTCTGGGGTAGCATTTTCAGTTTCGAGCGCGGACGATTTCTCTGGAAGCTGCCCCGCTCGATTCCCTACCCCGTGACCGTTAGCTTTGGGAAGCCCATGCCCCCCACGGCCACGCCGTTCCAGGTCCGCGAAGCCGTCCAGGAATTGCAAACCGCCGCCTACAGCCATCATAAGCGCCGCATGCGCACTCTTCCGCACTCGCTCATTCGCACCGCGCACCGCTATCCGTTCCGCTTCGCCATGGGCGACAAACGAAAACCGCGAATGCAATGGCGCAGCGTCCTCCTTGGCTCAATTTTCCTCGTGCGCCGTTTGCGAGCCCTCTGGGCCGGCCAGGAAATGGTCGGGATTCTCTTGCCCCCTGGAATCCCCGGCGCCCTCGTGAATTTCGCCGCGACCTTGGCCGGGAAGATTCCGGTAAATCTCAACTACACGTCATCCAACGAAACCCTCGCCTCCTGCGCAGCCCAATGCAACCTCCAGACTGTAGTTACAACCAAAATTTTGCTCGATCGCATCCCCCTCCAAGTCCCCGGAAAAGTGATCTTGCTGGAAGAAGCCGCGGCTGCATCTTCCTTAGCCGAAAGGATTTGCGCGCTCTTGATGTGGCCGCTTCCCCCTGCCCTTCTGGAAAAAATGCTCTGCAGCGGCAAGCGCAAGTCCCTTGACGATCTTGCTGCCATAATTTTCTCCAGCGGCAGCACCGCCAATCCCAAGGGCGTGATGCTCACGCATTACAACATCGCCTCCAACGTCGAGCAGTTGGGACAAACGTTCATGCTCGAAAGCAAGGACGTGATGCTCGGCGTCCTTCCCTTCTTCCATTCTTTCGGTTTCACGGTCACTCTCTGGCTTCCGGCCGTGCTCGGCATCGGCGTGGCATACCATCCCAGCCCGCTCGATCTCAAAGCGATTGGCGAAATCGTGCGCGATTATCGCGTGACGTTCCTCCTCGCGACGCCCACTTTCTTGCAGGCGTATGCGCGCCGGTGCTCGCCGGAGGATTTCGGCAGCTTGCAATTCGTGGTGGTCGGCGCAGAGAAATTGCCCAACGCTCTGGCGCTCGCATTCGAGGACCGCTTCGGCATCCGCCCGCTCGAAGGCTATGGCTGCACGGAATGCTCTCCGGTGGTCGCGGTCAACACGCGTGATTTCCGCGCGCCCGGATTCCGCCAAGTAGGAGCAAAGCGCGGGCGCATCGGGCATCCGCTTCCGGGCGTGAGCGTGCGAATCGTGGACCCGGAAACGGGAGAGCGCCGTCCGGTGGGCGAGCCGGGGTTGCTGCTCGTGCGCGGGCCAAACATCATGAAAGGCTATCTCGGCGATCCGGAGAAGACCGCGGAAGTCCTGCAAGATGGCTGGTACGTCACCGGGGACGTCGCTATGGAAGACGAAGATGGATTCCTGGCCATCACCGATCGCCTGAGCCGATTCAGCAAAATCGGCGGCGAGATGGTGCCGCATATCAAGATCGAAGAAAAATTGCAGGAGCTTGCGAGCGCGGATGAAAAGCAATTCGTGGTCACGGGCGTTCCGGACGGCAAGAAGGGCGAACGAGTCGTTGTGCTGCACACGCTGGCGCCGGAGGAACTCAAGTTAGTTCTCGATCATCTCGGTGATTCCGGCTTGCCGAACCTCTGGCTGCCGCGCCCCAACCAGTTTTTCCAAGTAGACGAATTCCCGCTTCTTGGCACTGGAAAGCTTGATCTCCGGCGCCTTCGTGAACTGGCCCTGCAGAAGTCTGAAATCCAACCTTAGAGTGTCCCGCTCGATGATTTGATATCATTTGTTTCCGCCATGACTCCGATTTTGGAAACACCACGACTTCTGCTTCGCCCACTTGAACTTGCCGACGCCGAGCAAACCCAGATTCTCTTCCCCGAGTGGGAAATCGTACGTTACCTGGCGAACCATGTGCCATGGCCCTATCCTCCGGATGGCGCACGCATGTTCTATCGCGACGTTGCGCTGCCAGCCGTGGAACGAGGTGAAGCGTGGCACTGGACGTTGCGCCTCAAGACGGATCCGCTTCATCTGATCGGCAGTATCAGTTTGACGAAAGGCGAAGATGAAAATAGGGGATTTTGGCTCGGCCGACAGTGGCAAGGACGAGGCTTGATGACTGAAGCATGCGAGGCCGTCACCGATTTTTGGTTCGACACGCTGAAATTCTCCGTTCTGCGCGTTCCCAAAGCGGTCGCCAACACGGCATCGCGACGAATTTCTGAGAAGCAGGGTATGCGGATTGTTTCCACCGGTGACCGAGACTATGTTTGCGGCCTTCTTCCATCGGAAACATGGGAGATCACCGCTCCCGAATGGCGTGCCAGTAACCGTGAGAGATGACTTCTGCGGCGGTCCCAGCAATTCGAGCACATTCAAATCTGCAAGGCACGAGAATCCGGGCTAGAAGTCGCGCGTTCGAAGCGACCAGAAAATCCACAAACCGGTGCAAACAAAGATTGTCACCTACGGGCTGATGAATGCACCGAGCGTTGCGTGCCCGGCCTGGGGGCTACCTGGAGCGAAAGCGACGAACTTGACTACAAGGTACGACACATTTGAATCATTTCACGGGATACTATTGACATCGAGAGCAGCATTCCTATATAAGCGTGCGCATCACTTACTGGAAATCCGAACCCGCCGTCCTTGTGCTCAAACTACAGTGCTATGGAGTTGTTGACGACCGTATCGCCCAGTACGATCTTCAGTAGATATCTCCAGACTTTTCTTGGAGCACAACCAATCTCGCACAACGACGTGACTCAGGTCCTGGAAGGCACAGACATAACCGCCTCCGGTCAGACTGTGCAGTTCACGATGCAAGGATGGATAGGCTTAGAGCCCGCGATTCAAGTGGGCGTCGGACAAGGACCGTTTAAAGTACAAATTGAGCGATTCGATACTTCGGCCAACACAATGTCTGCTGTGACGCTACAAGGCCACCCGGTAGCTGGCTGGAGGTATTGGCGAGTATATTCTGTTGGAACTAATGAAGTTGTGGTTGAGACGGGCGCTGTTGACACATCGGGACCCGGCGGTAAAAACTACCTTGGTTACTGGCTTTCTCGCCGCTTACAGCTGAAGTTTTGGAGGGAGTATTTGGAGTTCATACCAAGCGACATGAGCATGTCTGGTCTCGATCCAAATGTCATCGAGGTTTTTGGCGCCTATCCTACAGTAGGCGTGTGGAACCCAGTATCACCCTCTCAAAGCGATATTCTGTACCAGGTTTGTCAAGCGTCAACTTGTAACTGAGGCCGATGGATGCTGCGGAAAAAAACTCTTGGAGTCCTGACCGTGCTGGTCGTCATCGTGGTCCTCCTGGCGTCTGTGAGAGTCTATTACGTCCGTACCGAACCTAGCGGGGATCTGTTTTGGAATGCCGATAATGCGTATATTTTCATCGGACTGAATGATCAAGGCCGAAGCTTCAACTATTTGGGATTTGCCGTCGAAGAGTTGAGAGAAATTTTTCCATTCGGAGCGTCGGCACCTAGCAACAAGCATTCTTCTGTGCTCGTACTGCACGTGACTCCCAACTTAATTCAAACGTATAGTACAGACAACTTTTGGCCCACTGGGATCACGCCTCTCGAAGGTTTCCTTTACACTGGAGACATGCTGCCCGGCGGGGCGTTGATGAAATGGTCCGACACTCATTTTGAGCTAGCCACATCGAAGGAGCGGACTAAGTTGCAGCTCGCTCTGCAGGGCAGTCGAATTCCGCCCACGCCCAGTTACAATAACATTGAAGGATGGTCAAAGCGGCCTGTAGTGGGCGAAATCGTCAGTGAGTCGCCGACGGTTTCCGTCGAAAAAGATGCCAAGGTGACGATCGAACTCGGCGGGAAACAGGTAACGTTTGTAATGAATAGCGGCTTCATCACTCACAAAGCCTATATCGATCTCATACGCCCGGGCCAGCCCCCTGAGCGGATTTGGTCTCTCGACGAGGACGGCCATCGCGTCAGCAGAGCCGAATACGAGCGCACCTTCAGAACCCGCTAAGCAGAAAGTCGAACTAAGGGAACCCGATTTGTTACCAGCGAACCTTTGATCTGCCCCGGCTCCAATGAAGCTGCATTGATTGCTGCTGACCCTTACGCTGGCGGCTTCACAAATGAAATTCGAAGGACCGATTGAATGCTTCGAGCCGCCCGGTTTCCCTCTCAGCCGCGGCCGCGGCTTCGAGATGATTTTGCGGCGTGGACATTTTCTCGGAGATCAGAAAACCGCCAGCTTTACGTGCAGAAACTTCTTCGGGTTCTGGCGGAAATCGTTCACCATCAGGCGAAGGTCGCCCGTCAGGCCGGTCATATTGTCGTAGAACGCGGGATCCGAGAAAAATTTTCCGAGCGTTCCCTGGTTTGAATTCAGCTTCGCCGATGCATCGCGAATGTTACCCGAGGCGTCGCGCAGATTGCCGTAGAGCGCGTCGTCGGTGACGAGCTTTCCTAGCGTGCCTTTGCCTTCCTGGACTCCAGTGAAGAGCGCGTTGCCCTTCTGGACCAGCCCGTTGGCGTTGTCGAAGAAGGCCGGGTCGTAGACCAGTTTGCCGAGCGTTCCCCTCTGCTCCTGCACCGCGGCGAAAATATTTTGAGCACTTCCCATCGCAGCATTGGCTTTGTTGTAGATTTCGTCCGAGTACACCAGCTTGCCGAAGGTTCCCTGCCCTTGCTGAATCGATCCCGCGATGGAATCGAGTTTCGTGACTGTGTCGTTCAGATGATTATAGAGCGCTGGATCGTTCATCAGCTTGCCCAGCGTGCCGTTGCCCTTCGACACCTGGTCGACGATGCCGCGAAGATCGTCGGACAGAGCTCCGAGGTTCTGCATCAGGTCCGCGCCTCGCTCCACCATCTGCTTCATGGCTGCTTCTTCCCTGCCCGGAATGACGCCACCGTTTTTAATCGGCTCGCCCGTCAGCCCGCGGCTGATGGTCACGTAACGGTTCCCGAGCAATCCTTCCGTGATCAAGCTTGCGGTCGAATCGGTTCGAATGTCGTCCTGGTATTTTTTGTCGATGCGCAATGCCAGGGTGATGTTGTGCATGCTGTCGGGCGGGTGCGGCGTCAAGCCGATGGCTTCGACGCTGCCCACTTGGACACCGTCCAGGCGCACCGGTGCGCCGGTCTGCAGCCCCTCGACTTCCGGTAGATAGGTGCCGACGCGGTACTTCGGGCCAAGGATTCCCGCACCGGTCACGTAAAAAATTCCAACGGCAAGAATGAACAACCCCACGAGCACGAACAGCCCTACCCGCAGTTCCGTCCAGGTCAGTTGCTTGCGTTGCGCCATGTTGTTGCCTCCCTCGGATTGCCAGACCACTCGATTCTTATGCCAAGCAGTCTGTATGTTGGGCAAATCAAACCAAAATTCACTCCGCTGAAGCGAGAAACTTTTTCAAATACTCATCGGATGACCGCAACAATTCATCCGCCGCGCCTTCGAAATAAATTTGCCCGTCGCGAAGAACCAGGATGTTTGTCGGCGGCGCAACCGGGCTCAAATTTCGCGCCGGTGAAAAGCTTCCCGCATCCCGGCGGTCCCGGCCATTGCCGTGGTGGTTGCCAAGCGGCACCACGCGGCCTGTTTTTGAATCCAGCCGGAAATTTGCCAGCCCAAACGCATCTTGCACGCGCTGTGTGGCGAGAAGCGAGGTGACGCCCTGCGCATCCCTGCCGCGGAGAATCAGGGTGATGATCGTTTGCGAAGTCACGGGATCGAGACCCGCGGTAGGCGAGTCGTAAAAAACCAGCGGCGGGCGGTCCACCAGGGCTCGTGCGATCGAAACGCGGCGGCGCATGCCACCGGACAATTCCGAGGGGAATTTCCCGACCGTGTCTTCCAGTTCCACAAATCGCAGCGCCTCGTGAACGCGAGTTTCGATCTCCTGCTCGTTGACGTTCTCTTCATGCAAACGGAACGATACGTTTTCCGCCACTGTCATCGAATCGAAGAGCGCGCCTTCCTGGAACACGAACCCGATTCTCCGCCGAAAATCCAGCAGTTCTCGTTCCGGCATTTCTCCCAGGTTCCGGCCCGTCACCCAGATTTGTCCGGCAGTGGGACGGAGCAAGCCATCCGCCAATTTCAAAATCAACGTCTTGCCCGCGCCGCTTTCGCCCAGGAGAACCTTTGTTTCGCCCGGCCAGACTTCGAACGATATGCCGCGCAAAACATCACCCTCATCGAAGCCGATGTGAACTCCCTTGAAGGCAATGAGCGGCTCATCCGGAACCGCTTCGGTATCACGAGCCGCGGGCGCTGGCCGCGGAGCGTCGCTTATCATTCGCCGATTATAGATGGAAACCGCAGGCGATGTACGGGTTGTCAATCGCGACCACGCGAGCCGGGCTGCACCGGATCGGGAGGGTTGCTACTGGAATATAAATAGGAGCAACCGGGTCAGGAAGAAGTCCACGACCAGCACAAGCACGGAGGAAACGACCACGGCCGACGTTGTCGCGCGACCGACACCCTGAGTCCCGCCTCTCACGCGTAATCCTTGAAAGCATGCGATTGTCGAGATGATAAGCGCAAAAATTGCCGGTTTCGTGAATCCTTGCACCAGGTCGCCAAATGCGAGGGCGTTGATGGCGCGCGTCCAGAACTGCACCGGGCCGAGCCGCAGCGTGAAATACGAAACGAGAAATCCTCCCACCAGACCCAAGAAGTCGGCTACCGCGACCAGCAACGGCATCATCGCAACCATGGCGATAACGCGCGGAGTGACGAGCTTGCGAACCGGGTCCGTGCCGAGCGCACGCATGGCGTCCACCTGCTCGGTCACCACCATCGAGCCAAGTTCGGAAGCGATGCCAGAGGCATTCCGCCCTGCGACCAGAATCGCCGTGATGGTCGGACCGAGTTCGCGGACGAGCGCGAGCGATACGGCGTCGCCCGTGAGGGCTGTCATACCGAAACGCTGGAATTGGGAAGCCGTGTTTATAACCATTACGCCGCCGATGAATATTGACGAAATGGCGATGATCGGCAGCGAGCCGACGCCAATCTGGTCCATCTGCTCGAGTGTGTCCTTCCAATACTGCGGAGGGCTGAATGCGCTTTTGACGGACTGTACAGCGAGGAGTGTGTAGTCCTGGACGATCCAGACCTGGCGTTTCAATGCGTTCCCGATGGGCGATAGGAACGAAGGCGTTTCGCTGGCGTCAGGCATCGTGTGGAAGCGGCCGCCCGTGCGAAGCCGCATCTCGGAGAGCGTAACGTCCGCTGCCTGTTGCGTCAAGCAAACATCCGCGCCACGCCCACAACTTTGTCGCTCCGCTTTACGCCCGCGAACGCGTCCGGTAAACTCCAAGGCTTGCGCCGGCTGCGAGGCGCTTACGGAAGATGCTGCGATTCGTCACGGCGGGTGAATCTCACGGGCAGGCGCTTTTGACCTGGATATCCGGGCTACCCGCAGGTGTGACCGTTGATCTCGCGTTTTTAGATCGCGAACTCCACCGCCGGCAACTGGGCTTCGGGCGCGGCGGGCGCCAGCGCATCGAGAAAGATCGCGTGGATATTTTCGCGGGCGTGCGCCATGGAAAGACCATTGGCGCTCCGATCGCGCTGCGAATTGAAAATCGCGACTGGAAGAATTGGGAGGATGCGCTGCCCGTCGAGGCTGGCGATGCCAGTGACGCGGCGAAGCGCAAGCTAACCGCTCCCCGGCCGGGGCATGCCGATCTTGCGGGCGCCCTCAAATTCAATTTCCACGACGCGAGGTACGTCCTCGAACGCGCCTCTGCCCGGGAGACGGCAGCACGCGTCGCGGCCGGCGCGCTGGCAAAATTATTTTTGCGGGAATTCGGGGCCAGCGTCCTGAGCCATACGATTGCAGTGGGACACGCCCGGCTCGATCGCGAAGCGTGCTGGACAGAGATAGAAGCGGTCTGCGAAAATCTCGATTCGCCGCTTCGTTGCGTGGACGACGCCATACAAGAGAAAATGAAAGCGGAAGTTGACCGTGTCCTGCGCGCCGGGGATTCCGTGGGCGGCATATTCGAAATAGTCGCGCGAGGAGTTCCGCCGGGCCTTGGCTCGCATGCCCAATGGGATGAGAAACTCGACGCCAAGCTCGCTCGCGCGGTGATGTCCATCCAAGCCGTCAAAGGCGTTGAGATCGGAACAGGTATCGCAAACGCGACCAGCTACGGTTCCGAAGTGCAGGACGAAATCCGCTACGACGAGAATCAAAAACGTTTTGACCGTTCGTCCAACCGCGCCGGCGGCCTCGAAGGCGGCATCACCAACGGACAAGATATCGTGTTGCGCGGTTACCTGAAGCCGATTTCGACCTTGCGCCGCCCCCTTCTGAGCGCGGACATGGAAACCAAAGAAGCGGTGAAAGCGGCCTACGAACGCTCGGACGTATGCGTGGTGCCCGCCGCAGGGGTCGTCGGCGAAGCAATGGCCGCGATCGAGCTGGCCGCAGCTTTTCTCGAAAAATTCGGCGGCGATTCGCTCGCCGAAACGAAGCGGAATTTTGAAGGCTATCAAACCCAGTTGGCAAATTTCTAGGAATGACACGCGAATGATTCATCCCATTGTGAAGTATGGCGACCCGGTGCTTGAAACGCCGGCCCGGCCGGTGGAAAAATTCGACGACGAACTCAAGGCTCTCGTCGCGGATATGTTTGAGTCCATGTACGCCGCGCAGGGCGTGGGCCTGGCTGCGCCGCAAATCGGCGTGAGCGTCCGGCTGACCGTGATCGATGTCACCAACGGCAAGAACCCCGAAGCCAAGCTGGTTCTCGCCAATCCGGAAATCATCCACATCGATGGCGAGCAGCGCGAGGACGAAGGCTGCCTTTCGCTTCCGGGATTTCGCGGCGTTGTCCCGCGTCCGCTTTACGCCACGGTTCGGGCCTTCGACGCCGATGGCAAGGTATTTGAAATGCGCAGTGAAGGATTGCTCGCGCGAGCTTTTTGCCACGAGATCGATCATCTGAACGGAGTGCTCTTCCTCAATCACCTGAGCATGCTCAAGCGCGATATGATCCGGCGCAAAATTCGTAAGATGAAAAAAACCGGCGAGTGGTAGGGCGATCGTGGCGCTGCGGATCGTTTATTGCGGCACGCCCGCCTTCGCGCTTCCCGCTTTGCGCCATTTGATTGCACAACCGGACTTCCAGATCGAAGGGGTCATCACGCAGCCGGATCGTCCGCGCGGCCGCGGACATCTGGTGTCGAGTTCTCCGGTCAAGGAGGCGGCCCTCGAAGCCGGCATTGCTGTTTACCAGCCCGAGCGAATCAAATCGGAATCCGCGAGCGATTATTTCAAACGCGTTGCGCCGGATGTGGTGGTGATCATCGCCTACGGGCAGATTATTCCCGCAGCCTTGCTCGGAATCCCTCGCCTGGGCTGGATCAACCTGCATGCGTCCTTGCTTCCAAAATATCGCGGCGCGGCCCCGGTCAATTGGGCCATCGTGAACGGCGAGGCGCGCACCGGCGTCACGACCATGCAGGTCGAAGCAGGCCTCGACACCGGTCCCATTCTGATGCGGCGCGAGATTGAAATCGAGGCGGATGAAACCGCGCCACAGCTTGCAGCTCGCCTCGCGGAGGCCGGCGCGCCGCTGATCGTCGAAACGCTGCGGAAACTTGCCGGCGGGGAGATCACGGCGCGGACCCAGGACGATTCGCAGGCTACCGTCGCGCCTTTGCTGAAAAAAAATGACGGCCGCATCAACTGGTCGGAACCGGCGAAGAGAATTTATGACCGCATTCGCGGACTCGACCCGTGGCCGGAAGCATTTACGTTGTTCCGCGAACACACATGCGCTGTGTGGGGCGCGCCGGGAGCATCGCCCGATGCGTCGGCTGAGCCCGGAACGCTAATGATTTCCGGTAAAGAGGTCCTCGTGGCATGTGGCGGGGGCACTGCGTTGCGGCTCGACCGCGTCCAACTCGAAGGGCGCAAGCGCGTAACCGCGCTCGAATTCGCAAATGGGGCGCGGCTCGCTTCGGGCGAGCGTTTCACATCGTGAAATCGAGAAAAAGCTCCAGGCCTGATCTGCAACCCTCTTCAAAATCCATAAGCCCCGCCAGACGAATTGCATTCGAAGTTCTGCGGCGCGTCCAGGCGGAAGGCGCTTACGCGAGCGACGTGTTGCATTCCGAACTGAATGCGCGCGTCAAAGCGGAGGATGCTGCGCTTGCGACCGAGATCGTACTCGGCGTCCTCCGCTGGCAGCGGCTCCTCGATTTCCTCCTCGAGAAGCAAACGAAAAAGCCACTGGAGCGCCTGGATCTCGCGGTTTCGATCGCCCTGCAAATGGGACTCTACCAGATTCGATCCTTGCGGAAGATCCCGCCTCGCGCAGCCGTGAATGAATCCGTCGAGCTTGTGAAGCGTGCGCGAAAGTCGTCCGCCGCATCGCTGGTCAACGCAGTGCTCCGCCGATCTGCCGAGAATATTCAACCCGTGGAAGGATTGTTGCCGGATGATATCTCGCTTGCGGAGCGCCTGGGCATCCTGCATTCGCATCCCACCTGGATCGTCGAGCGATGGCTGGGGCGATTCGGTGAAGCGCGCACCGTCGCTCTGCTGGAAGCCAATAATCGGCCGCCGCGATTGAGCTGCGCGCTGCATGATCCCGGCGAACGCGAACAACTCTTTGCTTCGCTCAAACGGGCCGGCTTGCGGGTTGAACCCGGCACGCTGCTCCGCAACGCGTTTGCACTGAGCGGCGGCAGTGCCGCACGCACCGAGGCGTTTGGCGCGGGAGAGTTTTCGATTCAGGATGAAGCGTCGCAGGCAATCCCGTTGCTGCTGGGCGTTCACACGGGTGATCGCGTGCTCGATTTGTGCGCGGCGCCGGGAGGGAAAACGCCCGCTCTCGTGCGCGCGGCGGGACAAAATGGAGTCGTCGTCGCCGCCGATCGCCACGCGCATCGGTTGCGGGCCATGAAGGCGCAATTCGTGCGGCTCGGGTTGTCGCGGGTGCCGCTCGTGGAACTCGATGCGTCTCGGCCGCTGCCCTTTCGCAGCGCCTTTGATCGGACCCTCGTGGACGCGCCGTGCTCCGGTACTGGCACGCTCGCGCGGCATCCCGAAATTCGATGGCGCCTTCGGCTTCAGCAGCTTTCCGATCTTCACCAGCGTCAGGTGGCGCTCGTCGCTACGGCTCTCTCGCAACTGGAACCGGGAGGACGGCTGGTGTACTCCACGTGTTCTCTCGAGCCGGAAGAAAATGAGGAGGTCGTAGCAGAAGTCTTGCGTGCCGCACCGTCCGTTCGTCGCGTCGCTGCAGCCGAGGCAACTCGATCGCTCGCGCCGTACCTCGCAGGCGGTATTTCAGCCACCAGCCTGTTTGACAGCGACGGCCAATTCCGCACCCTGCCCGGCAATCAGAAATGCGACGGTTTCTTCGCCGCGATTCTCGAAAAGCGCTAGCGTGTGTTGCTGACAACGAGGAGCATTAAGGCCGTCTTCGGTGATGATGATTCTTGTGACGCGGCCGCACAACGTGTTTTTCCCGCTTCCCTCTGCTCTTTTCCCATTTTCCATTTTCGATACCAGCTTTCCCCGCGGCGCACCGCCTCACCGGCAACCGTGGTAGGCTCTCGTTCGGAGATTCACCGCAATGACGTTTCGCGAGCGCATCCAATGGATTTTCCGGATGGGACTGTTGCTCTTCATTCTGGCGTCGGTGGCCTTTCTGAGCGCGCTCACGGCGATGCGCTTCGCCATTCAGGGCCGCGAGGTTGCCATGCCAGACGTTGCCGGGAAGACCGTGATCGAAGCGCGGCAAATCCTGCAGGGCCGCGGCGTGCAAATGAAGATCGAGGACCGGATTTTCAGCCCGCTGGCCGTGGATGAGGTTGTGCGGCAAAGCCCGCCCCCGGGGATGCAAGTGAAAATCGGGCAGGACGCACACGTGGTTCTAAGCCTCGGGCCTCAGAAAGTTACGATCCCGCAGATCGAAGATACGACTCTTCGCGCCGCTCGCATCGAACTGCTCCGCGACGCCATGCAGGTGGGCGAAGTATCGAGCGCTTACCTTCCGGGCTGGCCTCAAGATCAAGTGATACAGCAGGACCCCGCCTCGGGCAGTAGCGACGCGACAAGTCCCCACGTGAACATCCTCGTTTCCCTCGGCTCCCGGTCTCCGGCCTACGTGATGCCGGACTTCGCCAGCCTCACGCTCTCCCAGGCGGAATCAAAATTGGGTTCGGCAGGATTGAAAGTGGGGAAGATTACGCCTACTCAGGTCTTGGGAGCCGCCAGCGGAACCGTGGTCGCACAAACTCCGCAGCGCGGCCAGCGGGTGGACGCCGGCAC
>JANWJR010000067.1 GCA_025451835.1 Candidatus Acidiferrales bacterium
AATCGTCTGGGCCGTTTCGCAAGGTAAGAACAACATCGCGATCCTCAACGCCTACGACGCGACAAATCTGGCTCACCGTCTGTATGGAAGCGACCAAGCCCCTGATGGCCGCGATGCCGCGGGCCAACTCGTCAAGTTTGTCGTTCCCACGGTCGCCAATGGCAAAGTTTATCTCGGCACGCAGCACCACTTAGAAGTGTACGGGTTGTTGAAGTAATCTGAGGGGATGGTCGCCGATCCCGGCGCGCCTTTCTACGACCGCACGCCGTCTTGATGGACGTACTTGATCACTTCCACGTCCGACACCGCAATGAGCCCGTCCCGCAACATCTCGTCGAGGAACGGAAGCAGCCGCTGAATCTTTTCTTCGGTGTCGACCACGCTCACCATCAGCGGCGCGTCCGAGGAAAACGATAGCCGGTGAGGCCTGCGGATCAAGGTGCTCGCGCCATAACCTTCGATTCCTCGAAATACGGTAGCCCCCGCAATATCCAGCTCGCGGCATTTTTCCACGATCGCACGGAACAGCGGCTTATCGTTCCATTTGTCGTCTTCGCCGAAGTGAATCCTCAGCATTTTGGCTTTCCCCTCGAGCTTCATGGCCGCATCTGCTTCCCCGCCTCGCCCTCTGGGTAGCCAGGCGTATATTTGATTACATCCACGTCGGCGAGAACCACCAGTCCCTGCTGCAGCATTCCCTCGAGAATCGGTGAAAAGTTTCGCAGCTTCTCTTCGTCTTCAACCACCGTCAGCATGATCGGACGATCGTGCGAAAGACTGAGCATCTTGTCGGCGTGGATTCTGCGGTTGGCGCCGTAGCCGAGAATCCCCTGGTGAACGGTAACGCCCGCGATGTCGTTTGCTCGCATGCTCTCGACCAGCGCTTTGTAAAGCGGCTTGTCGTGCCACTTGTCGTTTTCTCCCACAAAAATTTGCATCAATTTGGCCTTGCCTTTTCGTTTCAGCGCCGGCATCACTGGCTGCGCAGCGCTTTTCGCGGCTTCCGAGGGCTTCACAATCATGGTGTCCTGAATTTCAATCAATCCCGTTCCAACCATGTCGCGCAGCTTAGGCAGCACTTCCTCGGCTTTCTCCGCTGATTCGATGAACTCGATTCGCATGGGCAAATTTTCCGTAAGCCGCTCGATTCGCGTGGTATGCAGATGATGATCCGCGCCGAATCCGGCAATGCCGCGCAAGACGTTCGCACCGGAGATGCCGCGGTAGAAAAGAAAATCGAGGATAGCCGCGTAGAGCGACTGGCCATGATATTTATGGTCTTCCCCAACGTAGATGATCACTTTCTTTGCCGGCCCGCATTTCAGCATGTTTTCTCCCGCTGCGCAGTCGGTTGGATTCTATGCCGCCGCCCGCCCCGCGATCACTCCCAGCCAGACGGCAGCGAACCCCAGCACGACGCTGAGCGCCACGTTCAGGCCCGCCATCAGCATTTCTCCATCTTGCAAGCTGCGAAACGTTTCGAACTCGAAGGTTGAAAACGTAGTGTAAGCGCCGATGAAGCCGATCGGAATCAGATAGATCCAGTTCGCGTTCCAGCGGGTTTTTTCCGCCAGCAGCGTCATAACCAGGCCGATCAGAAAACATCCAGAGATATTGATCGCAAACGTTCCATAAGGAAACCGCGATCCGAATCGATTCCCGACGACGCCGCCCACCCAGAAGCGGGCAATCGAGCCGAGGAACCCTCCGATTCCCACCAGTAGGTATTTATTCATGTCCGGAGTTCGGCTTGTCCTTTGTAAACGTGGCGAAGAATCGCGCGGCTTTCAGTTCCTTGCGGATAAATCCGTCCGCAGGTTCGCTTCAGCTTGCTGTTTCGCCCGCGCTAAATTTGTTCGCTACGGGATCGTCGCCGGCAGTATGACTCCGCGACAATATCCTTGTCAGGAGTCATCATCTGCCCCAGCTAAGGAGGGGACAGCGGTTATAGGCGAACTCCATCGCCTTCCTGTAAATGATACGTCAGCGCGCGGAAGAGTCAATCCATTCGGCGAGTTTAGCGGCGAGGCAGTTAGCCTTCACCTGCGGGCGCGGCAGCCACTTCAGGTTTCAAGTGCATTTCGAAAAAGGCCCGCGATAGCGCCCAGGCCTGCCGGGCGGCGTTTGGATTGTAGCTCGCGCGTTGGTCGCAGAAGAATCCGTGATCGGCGTCGGAGATTTCCACGTTCGTGTATGTTTTGCCTTCCTTATCGAGCGCTTCCGTGACCGAACGAATCTGATCTTTCCCGATATGTTTATCAAGTCCGCCCCAGAAGAAAAGCATCGGTGCGCGCAGTTCGCGCGCGCGAGGCAACAGAGCCGGGGCGATTCCGCCGCCATAAAATGAAATGGCAGCTCGCACGGCAACCGTCGCGCACGCCAGGAACGAAACGCGCCCGCCCATGCAGAACCCAATGCTCGCGATGCGATCCGCCACCTGCGGATCCTTCTGCAGCCAGCCGTGCGCCGCGCGAATATCGTCGGACATTCCCGCCTCGGTCAGCGCTCGAAGATGCGGCATCACGGATTGCATATCCGTGTAGCTGGCTTCAAAACCCGGCGGCGCCGTCCGGTGAAACATTTCCGGTGCGATTGCAACGTAACCTTCCTTCGCGACTCGCTGTGTCACGTCTCGAATATGCGCGTTCACGCCAAACGCCTCCTGAAACACGAGAACGCCTGGAAATTTTTCTTTGCCACCCGGTCGTGCCACGAAGGCATTCATCGAAGTGCCGTCGGAAATCTGTAACGCGATCTTCTGCTGCACGATGTTGGCCATGATCTATCTCCTGCACAGGCGCGATTCGACGCGCTCGCGATGATACTTCGCGATGGTGCGTCGCGATGATACTTTGCGTACTTCGCAATGATACTTCGCCATGATGCGTCGTCATGATACTTCGCGTACTTCGCGATCGTACTTCGCAATGATACTTCTTTGATGCCGCGAATCAATATCCGCCCGAATCTGTTGCCCTCGCCACGGCATCTACTGAAGGGAATGGAGGAATGCAATGAGCTTTCATGAATACACCACCGTGGGCCGGTCGGGTTTGCGGGTCAGCCCGCTGTCCCTTGGCACGATGACGTTCGGCGGCACCACAGGCTGGGGAACGGATGAACCCACATCACGCGCGATCTTCGATCGCTACGTCGAGTTGGGCGGCAATTTTATTGACACCGCGGACGGCTACACCGACGGCAAGAGCGAGGAACTCGTCGGCAAATTTGTGGCTGACCGCAGCCTGCGCAATCGCCTCGTCCTCGCCACCAAATTCACGTTCAACGCCCAAAGCGGCAATCCCAACGCCGGCGGCAACGGGCGCAAGAATGTTTACCGCGCGCTCGAAGGTTCCTTGCGCCGTCTGAAAACCGACTACGTCGATCTGTATTGGATGCACGTTTGGGACGGCGTCACGCCCGTTGAGGAATTGCTCTCGACCATGAACGATCTGGTGCGCAGTGGAAAAATCCGCTATTTCGGGCTATCCGATTCGCCCGCATGGTACGTCGCTCGCGCTCAAACGCTTGCTGAAAAGGAAGGCAAGGAACGTCTGATCGCCTTGCAGCTCGAATACTCGCTCGCCGAGCGCAATATCGAGCGTGAACACGTTCCCGCCGCTCGCGAGCTTGGCCTCGGCATTTGTCCCTGGAGCCCGCTTGCCAGCGGTTTTCTCGCCGGGAAATACAGGCGCGAGGGGGCAACCGGAAAGGGAGAAGGGCGGCTCGAAGTTCTGAAGTCCTCGGCAAATCCCGTCTTCAATAAATTCACGGACCGGAATTGGCGCGTGCTCGACGTGCTTCTCGACGTCGCGAAGCAACTCGATAAGTCTCCTGCGCAGGTAGCCCTCAACTGGGTTGCCACGCAGCCCTGCGTTTGCTCGCCGATTATCGGCGCGACGAAGACCGCGCAGCTTGAAAGCAACGTCGAATCGCTGTCATTCTCGATCCCCTCGGACCTTCGCAAGCGATTGGACGACGCCGGCAAGCCCGAATTGATCCATCCATATATGTTCTTTGAAGGCGTGATCCACGACCGAATCACGGGTGACGTGCCCATTCGCGCGTGGACTCCCGAGCCGCGGCATCGCGAATCGTCCGCCGCCGCTCCTGCCGCCAAGCATGCCGCCAAAAGTTAGGCGCGCATCGAGGATTCCAGGATCCCGATGAAACGCTACCGCGGCCCGGTCACCGATCATTTCAACGGCCAGCGCTTTCACAATCCCGGGAATGGAGTGCCTCGCGGCACGGGCGGACTCTTGCAGTGGCTCGCGAATCGGCATCCGGCGCCCTGGAAAAAGTGGATTGATTCGCCTCCCGGCCCGCCTCCGCCATCGCGCATGTCTGACGGAAGCATTCGCGCCACCTTCGTCGGACATTCCACCGTCTTGATCCAGATGGATCGGGTCAACATTTTGTGCGATCCCATCTGGTCGATGCGCGCAAGTCCGTTTTCCTGGATTGGCCCTCGCCGCCATCGCCCTCCTGGAATTCGCTTCGAGGATTTGCCGCCCGTTGATGTGGTCCTGCAAAGTCATGATCACTACGACCATCTCGACGTTCCCACTCTGCGCCGTATTGCGAAAACGCGCAGTCCGAAATTCGTCGTCCCGCTCGGAGTTCGCGCGCGTCTCATTTCGCATCGCATTCCGGGCGGGAGCGAAGCAGCCGAGCTCGATTGGTGGCAATCCGCCGCTATTTCAGACGGCGTTCGCGTCACAGCCGTTCCCGCGCGCCACTTTTCCGGGCGCGGTCCGCGCGATCGCGATTTCACCCTCTGGTGCGGATACGTGATCGAAGGCCCTTCGGGTTCCGTCTATTTTGCCGGGGACACCGGTTACGGACCGCACTTCCGGGAAATCCGCGAACGCTTTCCTTCGCTCCGGCTTGCCTTCATTCCCATTGGCGCGTTCCGCCCGCAATGGTTCATGGGTGTGGTGCATATTTCACCCGAGGATGCCATTCGCGCGCACCGCGACCTGGGTGCGAACGCAAGCATTGGAATTCATTTCGGTGTATTTCGCCTGGCGGACGACGGACAGGATGAGCCCGTCGACCGATTGCAAAACGCCATCGCGGAGCCCGCCGATCCCTCGGTCCGTTTTTGGATTCTTGCCGTCGGCGAAGGCCGCGACATCCCCTGAACGAACGTACAACAAAGAGCGCGGCGTCATTCTGACGGCCCCTGCCCCCAAGAATCCGTCTTTTCCACGCGTTTTCCAAAAGAGACGCCCTTCAATTGCCGTTGAATTTTCGTACGAGGAATTTCTGCAACACGATCGCGGCGTTGTGCTCCGTGTCGTGGGCGCTGTAGAGTAAAGTCACGTCGCCGCGCCGTGCCGCATCGAGAATTGGTTTCCACGGCTCCGGATTCGCGCGCAATTCATCCAGATAGCGCTTCTGAAATCCCTTCCAGCGTTCTGGCTTGTGCCCGAACCATTGCCGCAGCTTCGTGCTTGGCGCCACTTCCTTCAGCCAACCGTCAAGATGAAGCGAGCTTTTTTTCATGCCGCGAGGCCAAAGCCGCTCGACGAGATACCTGGCGGTCCGCGTTTTTGCAGGCTTTTCGTACACGCGCGCAATGTGGATCGCCCCCGAATGCCCGCCCCGCGTCCGCGTCGGCTTACGCGGTGCCGATCCATCGCCCGGATAGGTGACTTGGGTTCCATGCACGCGGGCGAACGGCGTCAACTTGTGCCGCTGCGCACGCGCGCCGCTGATAATGTCCTCGACAGGATAGCCCCGCGCAGTGAGTGCATCCGCAACGAGCGACCGATGGCATCGCCACGGCACCGCTTCGGCGCACATCAGCGTCGATGGTTTCGTTGCAGAGAGTTTGATCGCCCGCTCCAGCCCTTCTTCGAATTCCGGCGTCTGCATGTAATCCGCGTAACCGCGAAAGCTCGCGTTGCGCCATCCCATGTTTATCGAATCCGGCTTCGCGTGGCGCAAGCCGCCGAGCTTTTTCAGATGGACGTAGCCGATTCCGGCGGAGCGCAACGCGGCGCCGAACGAATCGCGATTAAACTGCGGATTATGCCGCGAGCGCGGAATCGTGCGAATATCGATCACGCGCTCCACTCCGTGCGCTCTTATTAATTCGAAAAATTCATCAAACGATCGCGTGGAATGCCCAATCGTAAAGACGGTTTTTTTCGTATTTGCGCCCGTTCGCATGCCGCCCCTCTTCATCTTATGACCAGCCCGTGCGGTCCGTGCAAAGAATTCTTCTTCGGTTGGGAAGCCGGGATGAGGATAATAGTTCCGGGCGTCATCAAGCTGCACAATACGGTGGGCGCCGCACTTCGAGGGAATCGTGGCTGAGCCGAATACTCTGTTCTGGGACAACGGCGGCGTCATTCTGACCAATGGCTGGGACCGCGATTCGCGCGAGAAGGCCGTCGAGAAATTCCATCTCGACTGGGCCGATTTCGAAGATCGCCACGAATTGATGCTCCACGCTTTCGAAATTGGCGGGGCCACGCTCGACGAATATCTCCGCCGTACGGTTTTCTACCGCGAACGGAACTTCACTCCTCAGGAGTTTAAGGATTTCATGTTCGAGCAATCGCAGCCGTTTCCTGAATCGCTCGAATTTCTTGGCGCTCTCGCGCGAACCAAGCGCTACGAGATGGCTACTCTCAACAACGAATCGGCTGAAATCAACGATTACCGCATTCGCAAATTCAAGCTTCGCGATTATTTTGAAGCTTTTTTTGCGTCCTGTTATCTCGGCATCCGGAAACCGAATGCGGGAATCTATCAGCTCGCTCTGAAAATCACGCAGCGCGCACCCCAGGAATGTGTCTTCATCGACGATCGCGGCCTGAATCTCGAATGCGCGCGCGAGTTGGGCATGCACGTCATCCAATTCGAAAACGTCGCGCAATTGCGCAACGACTTATCGGGTTTCGGCATTACTGCAAACGAAAAATAACGAGGAGGCGTTTCCATGGAACTTGGAATGATCGGTTTGGGAAAGATGGGCGCGTTCATGACCGAACGTCTCGTAAAAGGCGGCCACCGCGTGGTTGGATTTGACCGCGATGCCGCGGCTGTCCAGCGCGTCATTGACAAAGGCTCGGCCGGTGCCGATTCGCTCGAGAAAATGATTTCGCAGTTGAAAGCCCCCCGCGCCGTTTGGCTGATGGTTCCGGCGGGCGCACCCGTCGACCAGACGATCGAGCAACTTCTTCCGCATCTGGCCCCCGGCGACACGATCATCGACGGCGGCAATTCCTATTACAAGGACTCGGTCCGCCGCGCGGCCGCGCTCGCGCCAAAGAAAATTAATTTTGTCGATTCCGGCACCAGCGGCGGTGTCTGGGGTCTCGCGGAAGGCTATAGCATGATGGTCGGTGGCGATGCGGACGTAGTGAAGCGCCTTTCGCCGATATTTGAGACGCTCGCTCCCGGGCCGAATAAGGGCTGGGGCCGCGTGGGACCCGCCGGCTCCGGCCATTTCGTGAAAATGGTGCATAACGGCATCGAGTACGGAATCATGCAGGCGTACGCGGAAGGCCTGGACCTCCTGCGCCACAAAAAGGAATTCGATCTCGATCTGTTGCAAGTGTCGCAGATATGGCAGTTCGGCAGCGTTATTCGTTCCTGGCTGCTCGATCTCACCGTCGATGCGCTCCAGAAGAATCCCACGCTCGACGGCGTCGGCGCCTACGTCACCGATTCAGGCGAGGGCCGCTGGACGGTTATCGAAGGCATCGATCTCGGCGTCGCGTTGCCCGTGATTTCAGGCGCGCTCGATGTGCGCTTCCGCTCGCAGGATCCGGAGCCATTCGCCAATAAGCTGCTCGCCATGATGCGTCACGAATTCGGCGGCCATGCCGTCAAGACGGTCGCCAAGTAACTGTTTGACAGGATCTCGCGATGAAAATGGACGAGCACGTCTACTCCGATCTCGCTAAACTGAACGCCGGCGTTCTCGAGGAAATTCACCGTGTGATCGAAGACGCCCTTTCGAAGCGCCGCAAATTTACGATTGCATTGTCGGGAGGCCACACGCCCTCGCAGTTGTACGCACTGTGGGCCGAAAAACACGGGACCGATACGCCATGGGATTCCGTCCATCTCTTCTGGGGCGACGAGCGTTACGTTCCAAAGGATGATCCCCAAAGCAACTACCGCATGGCGCGCGAATCGCTGATCTCGCGCGTCCCCATTCCCGCGGGAAACGTTCATCCCTTTCGCACCGAATTGCCCACTCCCGAAGAAGCGGCGGCGGATTACGAGGCGGAACTGCGCAAGTTTTTCGGCGACGAGCCGCCGGCGTTCGATGTCCAACTGCTCGGACTCGGCGAGGAAGGGCACACCGCTTCTCTCTTTCCGGGCTCGCCCGCATTGAATGAAAAGCAGCGTTGGGCGATGTCCGTAACAGCCCCCGTCCAGCCGCCGCGGCGTCTCACTTTGACTCCCGTCCTCCTCAATCGCGGTCGCAACACCTTTTTCCTTGTAGCCGGCGGGAAAAAACGCGAGATTTTGCAAAAGCTCCGAGACGAGCAAAATCCGGAATCAAGCGAGTATCCCGCAGCCAGCCTTCAGCCGGGTGGACGCATTATCTGGTATCTCGATAAGGCTGCCGCCGGCTGAAATTTTGTCTTATTTTAATGAAACTCTCCCGCCGCCATTGCGTCAAATTATGTACGGGTGCAGTGGGTATGAGTGTGCCGGTTCGGGTTTATCACTTACCGCCGCGCTCTCGTTTTCGGGAAATTTCTGGTGGAGCGCGGTAAAATAAGAAAGATCGCCTCAACCTCGGTGAAACTCGCCGGAGATGGCCCGAACGCCCGAATCGAAATGATCGAAATACCAGCATCAGGAACGGACGGGACTTCAAAAGTCATGCCTAAGACTTGCGCTCATGCTCTTGTGCTCGCTATCGCCCTCGCAACAACGATTTGCGTTTCCGGTTGCGCTACGAAAACCGCTGAGACGGCGCCCAATCTCGCCGTACCGGTGTCGGTCGCCAAAGCCGAACAGAAAACCGTCCCGATTAATTTGACCGTGATCGGCTCAGGCGAGGCTTACTCCACGGTTTCGATCAAGGCCCAAGTGAACGCCGTGCTGCAAACAGTCCACTTCAAGCAGGGCGATTTCGTGAAAAAGGGCCAGTTGCTGTTCACGCTCGACTCTCGCCCCTTTCAGGCCGAACTCGCGCAGGCGCAAGCCAATCTCGCAAAGGACCAGGCCCAGGCGGATCTCGACAAAGTGCAAGCCGAGCGCTACGGAAAATTGTTTGCAGCCGGCGTCGCAGCCAAGGAACAGTTCGACACGTTTCAAGCCACTGCGGAAGCTCAGGACGCCGCCGTTCGCGCGGACAAAGCAGCGGTGCAGACGGCCACCCTGGATATGCAATACTGCTCGATCTACTCGCCCATCGATGGCCGCACCGGCGCGCTGCAGGTCTACCCGGGCAATCTCGTGAAACAGAACGACGTTCCCATCCTGATCGTCATCAATCAAATTACGCCGCTGTATGTCGATTTTTCCGTTCCCGAGCAATACCTCGGCGCCATCAAGAAATACATGGCGAGCGGCCGCTTGCGCGTGCAGGCAACTCCCTATGGCGACACGATTGCCCAAGACGGATATCTGGTGTTCGTCGACAACTCGGTGGACAACACCACCGGCACGATCAAGCTGAAGGCAACGTTCCCGAATACGAATCATCGGCTCTGGCCCGGTCAATTTTCGAACGTCGCGCTGCGTTTGGCCGAGGACGAGAACGCCATCCTGGTCCCGTCGCAGGCCGTGCAGACCGGCCAATCGGGCGACTACATATTTGTCGTCACCCCTGATATGACCGCGGAATCGCGCCCCGTCAAGGTGGCTCGCACTGTCGGCGGAGAATCGGTGATCGCGCAGGGGATAAAACCGGGCGAAACGGTAATCACCGACGGGCAGCTTCGATTGATACCCGGCATAAAAGTTCAGATCAAAGATAGCGGCCCCGCCGCGAACCAGCCGGCCGGGAGCTGATCGGCTTCCATGAGCATTGCCGAAATATTTATCCGGCGTCCGATCATGACGACGCTCGTCATGATGGCGATTCTCCTGTTCGGCGTGCTGGGATATCGCTCGCTCGCCGTCAGCGATCTTCCCAACGTTGACTATCCCACCGTCCTCGTCTCCGCATCGCTTCCCGGTGCCAGCCCTGAAACGATGGCGTCATCCGTTGCCACGCCTCTCGAAAAGCAATTTTCGACCATCGCTGGCATCGATTCGATGACTTCATCGAGCTCGCTCGGCAGCACCCAGATCACCCTGCAGTTCGACCTCAGCCGCAATATCGACGGCGCCGCGCAGGACGTGCAAGCCGCCATCACCCGCGCCGCGCCGCAACTGCCGCCCAACATGCCCACGCCGCCCACTTACAACAAAGTGAACCCGGCGGACCAGCCGATCCTGTATCTCGCGATGGGCTCGAATACTCTGCCGCTCTACACCGTCGACCAGTACGCCGAGACGATGATGGGCCAGCGCATCTCGATGGTGAAAGGCGTCGCGCAGGTGCAAGTCTACGGCTCGCAGAAATACGCCGTGCGTATCCAGCTCGACCCGATGGCTCTGGCCACCCGCCAGATCGGCATTGATGAAGTTCAGACCGCCGTGCAAAACGCGAACGTGAATCTCCCCGTGGGCACCCTCTACGGCGCGCATCAGGCCTTCACTCTTCAGGCGAACGGCCAGTTGACGCAAGCCTCGGTGTATCGGCCGTTGATCATCGCCTACCGCAACGGATCGCCTGTGCGCCTCGAGGACATTGGCAACGTTTTCGATAGCGTGCAGAACGACAAGACCATGAGTTGGTGGAACGACACTCGTTCCGTCGTTCTCGCCATCCAGCGCCAGCCCGGCACCAATACGGTCGAAGTGGTGGACGCCGTAAAACAGCTCTTCCCGCAATTTCGCTCCGTCATCCCTCCGTCTGTCGAGATGCAGATTTTATATGACCGCTCAGCCTCCATTCGCCAGTCCGTTTCCGACGTGAAGTTCACGCTCTTTCTCGCCGTTGTTCTCGTCGTCCTTGTCATCTTCCTTTTCCTGCGCAATCTTTCCGCCACCGTGATTCCCAGCATCGCGCTGCCGATGTCCATCATCGGTACTTTCGCCGTGATGTACGAGCTGGGCTACACGGTGGATAACTTATCGCTCATGGCGCTCACGCTATCGGTCGGTTTCGTCGTGGACGACGCCATCGTCATGCTCGAAAATATCGTCCGCCACATGGAAATGGGCGAAGCCGTCATGCAGGCGGCCCTGAGCGGCTCGAAAGAAATCGGATTCACCATCGTTTCAATGACGTTGTCTCTAGCCGCCGTTTTCATTCCGGTTCTATTCATGGGCGGGATCATGGGACGGCTTCTGCACGAATTCGCGGTCGTCATCATGGTCGCGATCCTCGTTTCCGGATTCGTTTCTCTGACGCTCACTCCCATGCTGTGCAGCCGTTTCCTCCGCGCACAGCATGAGATGAAGCACGGCCGCTTGTACATGTCGCTCGAGCGATTTTTCGACCGCCTCCTCCACAAATACGACGTTTCGTTGCAATGGGCCTTGCGCCACCGTCTCGCCGTTATGTTGATCTCCGGCGCGCTCCTTCTGATCACCGCCTGGCAGTTCTGGGTTATCCCTAAAGGGTTTCTGCCACCCGAAGATAACTCGGAAATCTTCGTCTCCACCGAGGCGGCGCAGGGTATCTCATTTGATTCCATGGTGAAGCACCAGTTGGCGCTGAACAAGGTCGTCTACGACGATCCCAACCGGAACGATTTTTTCTCCAACGTGGGTGGTTTCACTTCCAGCAATTCGGGCATCATTTTCATTCACCTGAAAGATCGCGGCCAGCGCCCCGAAATTCCCAGCCAGACAATGCTGGACCTCGATCGGAAGTATGGTGGCGTCCCGGTGCTCGGCGGCGCCCTCCGCGCGCTCACGCCGTTGTTTGCGCATCACCCGACCATCGAAAACGTCATCGAGGAATTGCGGCCCAAGTTTGCCGCCGTCACCGGCATTAACGCCTACATGCAGAATCTCCCCCCGATCCAGGTCGGCGGAAAACTGACCAAGAGCGAATACCAGCTCACATTGCAAAGCCCCGATACCGAAGAGCTCTATCGCGATGCCACCGCCTTTCAGAACGAGATGGCCAAGAAAATTCCTGGCATTCAGGACGTCACCACCGACCTCCTTATCAAGAATCCGCAGGTCCAGGTTCATATCGACCGCGACAAAGCGTCCTCCTTGGGCATCACCGCCGAGCAGATTGAAAATGCTCTCTACACGGCCTACGGCCAGCGTCAGATTTCCACCATTTACGCGCCGAACGATGAATATTGGGTCGTGATGGAACTGGAAGACAAATATCAGGCTAACCCCGCGGCTCTCTCGCTTCTCTACATCCATTCGAGTAATGGGAATCTTGTCCCTTTGAACGCGGTGGCCTCGGTCTCGACCGATCTCGGACCGCTGACCGTCACCCACCTCGGCCAGCTTCCGGCCGTCACCATCTCTTTCAACCTGAAACCCGGCGTTGCCATCGGCGATGCGGTCAATCAGGTGCAGGAACTCGCGCGCGAGTCTTTGCCGGCCACCATGACCACGCAATTCCAAGGCACGGCGCAGGCCTTTGAATCATCGCTCTCCGGCCTCGGCATCCTTCTCGTGATGGCGATTCTGGTCATCTACATCGTCCTCGGAATCCTCTACGAGAGCTTTATTCATCCAATCACCATTCTTTCTGGATTGCCCTCGGCGGCTTTCGGAGCTCTGCTCACTCTGCAAATCT
The DNA here is from genome assembly GCA_025451835.1 of Candidatus Acidiferrales bacterium. Classification (GTDB taxonomy): domain Bacteria; phylum Acidobacteriota; class Terriglobia; order Acidiferrales; family UBA7541; genus Palsa-295. The sequence continues at coordinate 12,803 of JANWJR010000067.1, forward strand.
TCGGCATGAATCTCGATCTTTACGGCTTTGTCGGCGTCATCATGCTGATCGGCATCGTGAAGAAAAACGCGATCATGATGGTGGATTTCGCGATCGAGCGCGAGCGCGAAGGTCACAAGTCCGCGCAGGAAGCAATTTACGAAGGCTGTCTGATCCGATTCCGCCCGATCATGATGACCACCATGGCCGCGCTCATGGGCACGGCTCCCATCGCGTTCGGCTACGGCGCCGGCGCCGATTCACGCCGCCCCCTGGGTCTCGCCGTCGTTGGCGGCCTCGTATTTTCTCAGCTTGTCACGCTCTACCTCACGCCAGTGTTTTACACCTACATGGATTCTTTCCAGGATTGGCTCGGCCGGCATTTTCGCAAGGCCGCTCTTGCTCCCGAATCCGTATCCGCGGACTAACTACTCGCGGCTCGGTAAGAAATCCGGACGTCGTTCTGAGGGCCGTTTTGTGGCCCGAAGAATCTCTCTTTTCCTTGATATTCTTGCGAAGAGACGTTTTTCATGGGAGTTCACCCTGAGCGAAGCGAAGGGCTCGGAATAACGATCGTGGCCGGCTTTTCAACCACCTGCTAATGCTTTGAGCTCGGCGTATCGTTTCCGTGAATTTCGCCTATTTTCGCCGTCCACCCGGACAGCAAATCCCCTGTCACTTCGTACCATTGACCCACCTGCTCCGCATCCCTAACATGAGCTTGGAAGCGAAAATCACCCGGAGTAAGGATTTCTTGCCCCGTGTTCGCAGACCCGCTGCAGGGGGCCAACCAGAATGCCGTTTACAGCAAACCTACCGAGGGACATTAGGTCTAGGCCTACCAGGCGCGGTCCACGCATGAATTCCCGCGTGCCCGTCACCATCGAATGGAGTGGTAAGGGGCCTCTGCGTTTCGAAGCATGCTTCACACGCGTCGTAAGCGGTTATGGTTGCCTGCTGGTAAGCCCCGCGGAGCTTGACGCAAAACAGCGTTTCCGCCTGACCAATGTTTCGACGCGCCGGTCAGCCGACGCCGTCGTTGTTTGGAAGGGCGTTAAGCGCCCGGACGGGTGGGATTTGGGTGTTGAACTTGCTTCGACTGAATTGGATTTTTGGGGGATTGAACTGTGAAACTAAACTCGTTGAAGTTCCCTGTAACAAATGTATCAGTAGCAAACACGCATGCAATGAATGCGCCGGTAACTAGGGCCGTTCCGCAATCGAAACCCTTTGCGACGGGCCTGAAACCCGCCTCGGCGACGCCCGTCAAGGCACTGGCCAGTTCCATGCTGCCCAGGCCGGTCGGCCCTGGCGCTGGGGATGATCGTCGCCGCGGTCAGCGTGTGCTGCTCAAGGTCCGCGCAAACATCCATGTCGCAGTGCATGGCAAGTCAACCACGCTCGAAGCGACCACTCTAAGCGTCAACAACGGCGGCGCCCTTATCGTGCTGCCCCAGAGCCTGCCGGTCGAAACGCGCCTCGTGCTCGAACACAGCATGACTCGGGAGCGCGTGCCTTGCCGCGTGGCCCGTCTTGCCAGGGAAATGCCCGAAGGATTTCACATTCCCATCGAGTTTGATTCGCCCGCTCCAGATTTTTGGAAGATCGCCTTCCCACCCGCCGATTGGCGCCCATTCGAAGAAAGTTAATTTCTTCAGCGCCGTGCCTGCAGGTCGGTTGCGATTCTCTTCAGGGCGGTCAAAAAGGCAGTTTATGAAGGTCCAGGTTCCCGCCCGACAAGATCACTCCAACCTTCTTTCCCTTCGCGTTGAACTTGTTGGTCAGCAACGGTGTCGCAGCGACTGCGCCGGACGCTTCCACCACCAATTTTGCTCGCTCCCATAGCAGCATCATCGTCGCAACGATTTCGTCTTCCGTAACCAGTGAAATTCCGTCGACATGCGTGCGCAAAATCGAAAATGTCAGCGGGCATAGCGTTGCCCGCAAACCGTCCGCCATGGTTTCCCGAGCCGAAGCGGGTTCGATCGCCCCGGACGCCAGCGAACGGTACGCGTCGTCGGCATTCTGCGGCTCTCCGGCGCAAACGCGAATCTGCGGCCGCAAACCTTTCGCCGCAATCGCCGTCCCGCTCAGCAATCCTCCTCCGCTGACCGGCGCGAAAATCACGTCCAGGTCCGGCACCTCGTCGAGAAGCTCGGCTGCGGCGGTTCCTTGTCCCGCGATCACGCGAGCGTCGTTGTACGGATGGACCAGTTGCGCTCCCGTTCGATTGATTATTTCCGCCACGGTCGCTTCGCGCGCGGCAATGGTTGGCTCGCATTCCGTAATTTCCCCGCCGTACGCCCTCACCGCGCGTTTCTTGGCCTCCGAGGAATTCGACGGCATCACGATGTAGGCCGGAATGCCGCGCCAGCGCGCCGCCAGCGACAATGCCGCGGCATGATTCCCAGACGAAGGAGCGGCGACGCCTGGCTTTGCCTCCTCGTCGCTCAGCGAAAATACCGCATTCGAAGCGCCGCGAATTTTGAATGACCCCGTCTTTTGCAGGTTTTCGCATTTGAAGTAAATTCGTGCGCCTGCAATTTCATCGAGCGAAGTGCAGGTCACCACAGGTGTGCGATGAATTCGTGGAGCAATCCGCCGGTGTGCCTCCCGGATGGTCTCCAGGGTCGGTGCGGCAAGCTGCGTCTGAGTGGTCATATCTCGTGCTACGGATGCTCGACAGTCGTTCTGGTGCATTATGGCACACCTTCTGCCGCGCACATTCTTCGACCGCCAGTCGAAAACCGGCCCGTCGGCAATATCCTACGAATCTGCAACCCTTCACGCTACATTGAATTACTAAGCTTACTAAGTTGTTGACTCCGCTCTCGCGCGGTGCGACTCTCAGTGAACCCCTTCTGAAATCAATCTCAAGCATGAACTGCATGTCTTCAGGAGGAGCTATGCCTAGCGATGAACGACGTAGTGCGTCCCGCAAAGCCTGTGCCATCCCGGTGCGATTCCGCGCTGTTGACCGGGAGTTTCCTGGCTCCAGCGGAGAGCCGGCAGGCGCGATAGCCGGCGCACATGCCACACCGATACCCGCCGAATCTGCGGCATTACTATCAGGTGAAGCAGTCAATCTTTCCGAGCGTGGAATTTGCTTTACGTCGCGGCAAGAGATGAATGCGGGACAACCGCTCGAGATTATTCTTACCCTGCCCGGTGAATTAACCGGCCGCCCTTCCGAACGCGTTCGATGCAGTGCCCGTGTGGTCCACGTTCACCGTTCTTCCGAGCGGGAAGGAATGAAAAGCATCGGAGCCATGATCGAGACGTTCGAGCCGCTGAATCTCAGGCCCAATTGGACCAATTGACGCGTGTACGTCCGCGCTCGAATCTTCGCGAGAACGTCTCGGTCGCACTTCGGGACCCCGAAGCTTATTTAGCGCCGCGTCCCGTAACCGTGAAAGTTACCTTCGCCGCGGCCGTGTTTTCGAACGCGTCGGCGATCTGCACCGCAATGGTGTGCTCGCCCGGTGCCAGGCCCGAAAGGTGTATCTCGTAGCTTTCCTTCGGCGCGTCGGAGAGCAACCCCACGGGAAACACCACCTGCCAGGCGCCCGCGTCCACGCTGTACTGCGCGTGTGCGATCGTTCCCGACGAACTGCTTGCTTCAAACAGAATCGTAACCGGAGCCGAACCGCTATCCGCCCGCAGACTGTGAATCTGCGGCGGCGTGTTGGCAATCTCGAAGCGGTCGCTTTCGCGCTCGCCCGTGAGCGTCTGGTCCGGCGGATTCGATGGAGAATCCGAGGCAACGATTTTCAAGTAGTACGCCCCATCGGGCATTGTCGCCGTATCCCACGAATAATACTTTTCCGTCAGCTTGTCCTTCAGCAGCCGCCAGTTCTGTTCGCCCTCGCCGCGATAATAAATCGAATAGAGCAGGTCGTCGCCGTTGTCATCGCGCGCGCTCCATACCACGCTCTGATAGCCCTTGTCTTCGAATCCCTGCGGCGGAACATCCATTCGCGGCGCGTGCTGTGCGGGCTCCGCTCTCGATGCCTGATGAAAATTTGCGTCGGCGCGCTCCGCTTGCGGCATGCGAATCGGCGCGGGCGTCATGTTTCCGGATCCTGCCGGGTTCGCGAAACTCTGTATCCGGGTCCCAAAATTTTGCACTTCAATGTCTTCGATTTGCGGCGCGACGTTCTTCGGCTGATAGGCAACGCTCACCCAGGAAATATTGGGCGCTCCGCCGTGATCCGTATCCAGAAAAACTGCTTTCCATTGAATGAAACGCGCGGGCTGGCAGGTCACGGTCTCACCAGACGCATTCTTGTACGGCCCGGTCCACGCGCTCCAGTGTTTATCGGGATTCGACGTGTTGCCCGAGCGCGCGTACATTTCCACTTTCCCCTGCGTGCCGCCGTTTTCGCCCCACCACGCCAACCGTCCCCAGTGCGAAAAAATCTTCGCGTCGAACGCCTCGGATTCGAAGCTGCCGCCGGCCGCGTACGACGGCCCCAGCGTAAAAAGCTTTCCCGGATTCGCCGTCGCAACGTACACTTTCCCGCCCGCTGCCGAGACCAGGCTCATCACTTGTGACGACGCCGTCATCGCGACCGTTGAAAATACATTGTTGCCCTCAAGCTCGATCACCTCGCCTTTGTTTCCCGTTCCCAGCAGTAATTTCCCGCTACTCGACAGGCCCATCGAAAACACAAGATCTTCGCGCGAAGTCCACAATATGTCGGGTGAACCATCCGGCGATATTTTGACCACTTCCGCGCCGCCCGCCGTCGATGGAAAATACGGAAAGACAAATGTTGAAGTGGTCTGCTGCGATTGCACGATGACGCGTCCCTGCGCGGACGCGATCGCGCCCGTCGGCGCCGTCTCCGGCAGCGCTTGCGGCATCATCGGCATCACCAGGGGCACAGCCGAAGGCCGTTGCTTTTCACCGATTGAAGCGGCGTACAAATTTCCGCTCGCATCGGTCAGCAGGGAAGTCACTTCCTTCTTGTTCGTCTGGTAGATTACAAACGACGAGCCCGCTTCCGGCGGACCCTGCGCGTTCTTGCTTACGATTTCAACGCGCACGATCAGCCCGTCCGGGTCCGTGCCGATCAGCAGGTTTCCTTTCGAATCGAACGCCAGCGACCGCGCGTGCAGTTCATCGCTCTGATAAAAGAGTTTGTCCTTTCCGTCAGGACTCACGGCGAACACCTTGCCTGTATCGCCGGTCGCCACATACAGCACGCCTTTCGAATCCACTGCCAGCGCCCAGATATATTTCGTCTTCGGCTCAAAAAACGTGCTCTTCTGGCCGTTGGGCGTCACCTTGTAAACCTTCCCGTCTGGTGATGTCCCTACGTACAAATTGTCGTGCGCGTCAAACGCGATCGCCTGCGCGGCCAGTTCGGACGACTGAAAAACTGTCGTTGGCTTGGCCGGATCATCGAATCGCAGTACCTTCGCGTCCGACCCGCCCGCCGCATAAACGCGTCCCTGGGAATCGACGCGCAAGGCCCACACATACGCGAGATTGGGATCCGAGAACTGCGTGAATTTTGGCGCTGGCATCAGTTTACCGTCGCTCCGCAACGCCACGCCTTTCGCCGTTCCGCGATCGAATTCGCCGTAATCGCTTTGTCGCCACGTGTGCGTATGCTCCGCGCGAGCCGCCGCGGACACTGCCAATCCGGCCGCCACCAGGCACGCGAGCATTGTTGCGCGTTTCATCGTCACTCCGAATCTCCTCATCAGGACACAGCAGGAATGAAAGCCCCGGTCAAACCGCGTCATTTCACCGTAACCGTCAGCGTCCGCTCACCCTCGATCACTTGGTGCATCTCCACGGACCATTCGCCCACTTTTGATTGCCATAGCACGCGCGATGCGCCGGGGTTCTGCCGCTGATCGAGCACGCTAATCGCGGAGAGCGGCGCATTGGGCATCTCCTTGTCCTCAACAAGCAGCGTGGGTGACGCCTGTAGAAGTGTCGCGTACAACCGGTCGTTGTGTCGCTCGCGGTTTATCAGCTTGATCAGCTCCTCCAGGCCTGGAAGCTGTCCCTGCGAAGTCATGGTTAGCGATTGCACGTTGCGGTCGATCGCCGCCGCATCGCTTACCATCAGTTGCAACGTGCCTCGCGCGGACTGCTCGGGAATCGTAATGGGGATTTCCTGAATGAACGGCTCGCCGCGATACGGCCGCAGCAGCACCTTCACCCCCACCGTTTCGCCGGGACGCACTTCGCTCTTTTCAACCCACGCGCCGTCGATCGTTGCCGACCGCCGCTCCGCCAGCGAAGTCACCGTGACGTTCACTCGATCCACCTGCGGCTGCTCGTACGGGTTCGAGTAAATCGCGGCGAACGCTCCCTGCACGGACGACGCCACCTGGAACCCCGTCGGAATCGGAATATCGAGTGGCGAAAACAAATCCGACAATCGCACCGCCGTGTGTCCCTTCAGTTCGATCTCGCCGTCAAGCTGTAGCGTCGGACCTTCCCCATATTCCGGATTGCCCGCGATACCGTTGAACACCGCCAGCGCCACCAGCGTCGGCGTGAGCTGCCGGTTTTGAATCACTTCGAAATGAAATTTTTTCTCCGCATCGGGCGTCACGAATTTCACGTCCACCGGAATCATTGCCGGTCCTGGACCAAGCCGCCCCATGATGGCCGTAACGTGATCCTGCGTCAGCGTGCCGATCGTGCCGCCTGTGGTCATGATCTTCGTCGATTCCAG
>JANWJR010000068.1 GCA_025451835.1 Candidatus Acidiferrales bacterium
ACTAAAGGAGTATTTCTATGGGAATGACCGTGGGACATGGCGGAAGCTCGATGTCGGAGCCGAACATCGTTCCGTTGATCGACGTGCTCTTGGTGCTGATCATTATTTTCATGGTGATCACGCCCACCACCCCGAAGGGGCTTGATGCTCTGGTGCCCCAGCCTCCTCCGCCCAATCAGAAACAGGACCAGGACCTGCTGAATAAGACGATCGTCGTCCAGGTTACCTCTGGCGGCGGCGTCCTGATCAATCAGGACAAGACCACGTGGGAGAATCTCGGGCCGCAGCTTTCCAATATCTTTGCGCAGCGAGCGGAGAAGGTTGCCTTCGTGAAGGGTGACGACAGCGTCGAGTTCGCCGACGTTGCCCGCGCGATTGACATCATGCGAGGTTCCGGCATCGACCACGTCGGCCTGATTACCGCCAAAATCGAAGCAGGCCAGTAGCACGGCTCTGGTAGAAGTTATATTCTGCCGGTTCGAGCGACCCGTGATGCCGGCTGGCACAGCTATCACCAAGGAGAGCAGGATGCAGCGGAAGCCCCACACTCTTACTCTGATGTTCGTCCTTTTCGCGTCAGTCGTAGCGATCGGCGGCTGCAATAAGCTTCGCGCGCGCGACAAGCTCAATAAGGGAGTTCAGGCCTTCAAGAACGGCCAGTTCGATCAGGCCATCGAGGATTTCAAGCAAGCAAAGGACTATGACCCGGATCTCATCAACGCCAGGCTGTATCTGGCCACGGCCTACGCCAACCAGTACATCCCCGGCGCTCCATCGGACGAAAATACCCGGCTCGGTCAGCAGGCCATTCAGGAGTATCAGGACGTACTTCAGAAAGATCCAAACAATCTTTCGGCAATCGATGGCATTGGCTCGATGCTCTACAACATGGGCGGGACGCCGTTTGACCCCCAGAAATTCGTGGAATCAAAGACCTATCACGAGAAACACATCCAGCTGAAGCCTGATGATCCTGAGCCATATTATTGGATCGGCGTCATCGACTGGTCTATCGCCTTCCGTGGCAACAAGGAAATGCGAGCGGACTACAATAAGACCGCAAAGAAGCCGGTTAAAGATACCGACCCTATGCCTCCGCAGCTGGCTACGCAATTCCTGCAGAAATACGGTTCGCTCGTTCAAGAGGGCATCGACAATCTCCACAACGCCATGACGCGGCGCAACGATTACGACGACGCGATGGCCTACTTAAACCTCCTCTACCGGCAGAAGGCCGACATGGAAGCAACTTCCGAAGCTCGTGACGAAGACCTCAAACTCGCCGACGATCTCGTGGACAAGGTGAAGGCCATCAAGCAGAGGAAGATGCAGGGTGGTTCGAGCCAGCCGACTTCGTAGACTTGTTATCGCTCACCATACTCCAGCCGGCGAGTCCCTCGGGCTCGCCGGTTTTTTTCTTCAGGCCATTGCACGCGATGCGGCCGCACGATCCCTGCCCGGCAATTTCACAATTCGACTACAATAGTTTGCATGGCAATTGACCGGCGGCCGAACGCTTGCAAAATATCGCCCGCACGGGCGACGATATCCCGCGACCGGTCCTCGCGTGGTGCAAGAATCAGAACGCACCTCGGCTTCACGCTAAGTTTCGCGATTGGATTAGTTAGTCTCTGGTTGTTTGCTGCACACGCCTTCGCGCAAAGTTCGCACGACCCGTGGACGCTTGCGCAGACGGTTCAGCCTGGCGACCTCCTGAAAGAAATGTCCGATCCGAAGGCCGCGAGCCGTCCAACCGTCGTTTGCGTCGGATTCCGCCCTTTATATGAGGGCGCGCATGTGCCGGGTGCCGCCCTCCACGGTGCCGCGTCATCCCCCAAAGGTATGGACGATCTGAAAAGTTGGGCGCAGGGAATTCCGCGCAGCGCCAATCTCGTCATCTACTGCGGATGCTGCCCGCTCGTTCACTGCCCAAACGTCCGCCCCGCGTTCGAAGCACTTCGCACGATGGGCTTCCGTCGCATCCGGGTTCTTCTGCTGCCAAACGATTTCGCCACGGACTGGGCGGCCAAGGGCTACCCGGTTGAAAAAGGCAACTGAGCTTTTCGCGGGAGCTGCGACGGATTCTCTCGCCGCGTTTTCACACCAGCCGCACTGTGCTTCTCCCGATATCAAGGGTTTCCGGGCGTGTGGCGGAGGGACGTGTCCGACTCGACAAGTTCGGGTGAGCAACCCAGTGAACGCTCGCATCCGCGTATCCATCAGGCTTAAAATGACGCCACATGGAGCCTGCATCAAAACCCTCGATTTCCGCGGCCGCTCGGCGCACTGTTGATCTTCGCTTCGTCGAGTTGATGGACAAAGTCCGGCGGAACCGGCCCGGAGACGACCTCGAACTCCTCCGGCGCGCCTACGATTTCGCCGCCAAGCAGCATCATTCTCAGACCCGCCTTTCGGGCGAACCGTATCTCTCGCATCCGGTGGAAGTGGCGCATCTTCTCGCGGACATGAAGCTTGACGTTACCGCTCTGTGCGCCGCGCTGCTTCACGATGTCGTCGAAGACACCAAGATTCCGATCGAGCAGATTGAAGAGCGGTTCGGCGCGGACGTTGCGCGCCTCGTGGAAGGCACCACCAAAATCAGCCGCCTCGATCTGCTCGCTCCCGAAGCGCGCCAGGCGGAAAACGTCCGCAAGATGCTCCTGGCGATGGTCAATGACGTACGCGTCGTTATGGTCAAGCTTGCCGACCGGCTCCACAACATGCGCACGCTTGAGTACCTCGATTCCGAGCGGCAACAGCGCATCGCCCGCGAAACGGTTGACATTTACGCGCCGGTTGCCAATCGCCTGGGCATGGGTCTCATTCGCGGCGAACTGGAAGATCTGGCCTTTCGCTACCTTGAACCGGACGCATTCCTCGAGTTGCAAAGGAAACTGGCATCGAAGCAGAAGCTCTTCGATAAATTTCTCGGCGAAGTACAGCAGCAGATTCGCGATAAGCTGGTTGAAAGTGGAATCCCGGCCGAAGTGCAAGTCCGCGTCAAGCGAATCTACTCTCTGCACCTCAAGATCCAGAAGCAGCAGCGTACGCTCGATCAGGTCTTCGATCTGCTCGCCGTGCGCGTGATCACCGACACCGTCAAGAATTGCTACGGCGCCCTCGGTGTGATTCATCAGCTTTGGCGCCCCGTGCCCGGCCGTTTCAAAGATTACATCGCGATGCCGCGGCCCAACCTGTATCAATCGCTGCACACTTCGGTCATTTATGGCGGGCAGCCGTTCGAAGTTCAGATACGCACGCAGGAAATGCACCGCATTGCCGAGCAGGGCGTCGCCGCGCATTGGAAGTATAAGGACGGCCGTGACGCCACGACATCCCTCGCCGACGATCAGCGCATGATCTGGATGCGGCAATTGATCGAATGGGTGCAGGAAATGCAGGAGCCCAGCGAGTTTCTTTCGACGCTTCGTGTGGATCTGTACCCTGAAGAGGTTTATATCTTTTCTCCAAAGGGCCGCGTTGTCGTCCTACCTCGCGGCGCCACTCCCGTGGATTTCGCCTATTCCATTCACACCGAAGTTGGGCACCAGTGCATCGGCGCGAAAGTGAATGGTTCGATCGTGCCGCTGCGCCACGCGCTCGCGAACGGCGACGTCGTGGAAATTCTCACGCAAAAAGGCCACGAGCCATCGCGCGACTGGCTCGGTTTTATTCAGACGTCCCGCGCTCGCAGCAAAATCCGGCAGTGGATTAACCTCCACGAACGCGCGCACGCCATCGAAGTGGGCCGCCGCCTGGTGGAGAAAGAAGCGCGCCATTCAGCTCTGAATCTCAAAAAGATTTCGGAACAGGACTGGCTGCGTGTCGCCGCCGAGTACGGTTGCGGGAGAATGGACGATCTCTATGCCGAATTGGGCTATGGGAAATGGTCCGCCCGCCAGGTGCTCGCGAAAGCTTCCGGCGAGCAGCTGACCGAATCGCCCGAGGAAAAAAAGCCGAAGCTGGTTTCGACCGTCAAGAAAATGCTCGGCATGGAGAATGCCGCAATCACCGTCCGTGGCCACGACGATTTGATGGTCTATCGCGCCAAGTGTTGCAATCCCATCCCGGGAGACGACATTATCGGCTACGTCACGCGCGGCCGCGGCATCGCGGTTCATAGCAAGACGTGCCCCAACGTCCAGAATTTGATGTACGAAACGGAGCGCAGCATGCCGGTCACCTGGGCCAGCGCCGCCGAGGCCACCTTCCCCGTGCGACTCCGCGTTTTCACCGAAGATCGCCCCGGCATGCTGGCGGCCATCACCAATGCGATCAGCGAAACCGGCGCGAATATTCGCACCTTTGAAAGCGGCAGCCAGGCGCTGCGAGCGCGCATCGAGATCGCGCTCGACGTTCACGACCGCAAGCAGCTCGAGCGCATTCTCACCGGCGTTAAGCGCATTCACGGCGTTTTCGATATCGAGCGCGTTTACAACATCTGACATCGCACTTCAGATTCCCTCGGCGTGCCATCGATCTCTGCACCGATGCACCGCCCGCGCCCGCGCGAGGTGACCTTTGCGTGACACACTTCGCCGCCATACCTCGCTCCCGTTACAATGAACCTTGGGGAGCCTCTCTCTCATGGCTGCGAACCTTCGAACTCGTGTCTGCCGGAGAACCGCCGTTCAGCATAAGTCGCTGCCTACCCTGATCTATTTGGGGCTAGTGATATTCATAGCCTCGGGCTGCCATCGCATTCCTCCGGTTGACATGGCGCCGCTCTTTAATGCGGGGATGTCCTACGATGCCGTCCACCAATTGACGGCGCTCCACGTTACCGATGCCGAAGTGGCTCAGATTGCCACCGCGCGCCAGGCGGGCCTTTCCGATGCCGGCTGCATCGCACTCGTCAAACTGTTTCACGACCGCGTTGGTCCGTTCGACGCCGGTGATAGCGTTGCGAGCATGTTGGGCGCCGGGATGAGCGAGGAAACCGTCATCGAAATCAGCAAGCTAAATCAGATGGGGTTTCTCGCGGGCGAGCTGGAGGCCATCCGTTTGGTCGGCCTGCCGGATTCTGTTGTTTTGGAGGTTGCGCGCCGCCATTCGGAAGGCAAGCCCGTCCTCTCGGGAGCTTCGCTCGGACGGATGAAAAATGCGGGAATCCGCGAATCGACTCTTTCGCAGCTCATCGAGCGCGGCGTACCCGATTCTCAAGTGGACGCCATCCTCTCCGCTCGCCGCCGCGGCATGTCTGACGCCAAAATCCTCCGCAATTTCACAGGGTCCTGACGAGCCCGTAAAGTGTCATTCTGAGTCAGCGAGACCGTGTTTCGCGCCCCGGTGATTTGTAGCCGGGAATCTCTCTTCTCTTTTGCCTTTTAATCTCAATGCCTCCGTTCCCGTTTCTTTTCCAACTTCCAGCTTCTCCCTCCCGCCCTGCCTCGGTAGAATCATTGCGTCTTGAAACGCACTGCATCTCGCCGGCTATGCCCGTACCTCACAATTCTTCTCTTGTTGTGTACTTGCGCGTGTTCCGTCCCGCTCACTCCTCGTTACGTGATTTTGAAAGAATCGCGCGAAGTCGATTTCGTTCCGGGCCACGCGCCGTCTCTTCGCGTGCGAGCGAGCTATCTTCTCCAAAACAATGGGAACAGCGCCCTGGAATTTATCGATGTCATCTTGCCCGACCAAAAACAATTTGGGCGCGGGGATGTCCATGCCAAAATCGACGATGGCGACGCCAAGCTCGTCAGCCTTCCTGTCGAATACCAGCAGGACTTCCCGAATTCGCTTCGGGTGCCGCTCGATCGCCCGTGGTCGCCGAAGGAAAAACGCCGGCTCTCGATCGAGTACGCTCTCAGTGAACCGGAGGACTCCGGCGGCAGTATCACGCTCGGCCCTGATAATTTTCATCTCGGCGCCCGCGGATGGTTTCCTCTGCCTCAGCCGCCGAAACACATTTTTGCGCCATATCCGAAGAAACCCGATCGTTCAGCATTTGTTGTCGGCGTCCCGGCAGATTTTCTGGTGCTTGGCCGCGGAACGCCCGCGGGGCAGAAGCAGGAAGGCGGCAAGATCGATCACCGCTTCGAGTTAGTCAAAAATGATCTATCGCCGTTTGCAGTCGCGGGCCACTACCTGGAATCATCGCGCACCGCGCCGGCCGGTACGGTCGTTTTCTGGACCTTTCAGCCTCCGTCGAGCTCCCTGGACGCCGCCGCGAATCACATTGCCGGAGCCTGGGCGACCCTGCTTCACGAGTTTGGCCCGCTCGATAAGAACGTTCGCTTCCCGCACATCGTGGAATCTACTGAAATCCAGGCCCATCTTCTCGGCGACACAGGTCCAGCCGTCGTGCCGTTTCCTGGCGGAGCGCTCGCGAATTCGGCCGCCTTTGCGCTTGGGGTCGACAGCGCGGAATTTCTCGAAAAGGTGGAGCACGCGCTCGCGCACAATTGGTTCGGCGATCAAATGTACCCGACGCCCGACGCCGCCATCGGAATCGGCGAGGGTCTGCCCGACTATGCGACTATCGTCATCGACGAAGCAGAGAACGGCGAAGCCGGGCGGCGTCGCCGAATCGTAGAACTGCTGCAGCAATACGACGAAGCGCGAACGCAAGGCGTCGAGAAACCCCTTGGGCTTGTTGCGGTAAACGATCCGATCGAACAGCGTCGCATCGCGCTTGCGAAAGCTCCCCTTTTTTACGTGTCTCTCGAAGACGCCTACGGCGAGCAGCCAATACGGACCGCTCTCGCGAAAGTGGTCGAATTGTTTCGGGGACAGCGAGTCGGTTATGATGACGTTCGCGCCGCGCTCGAGCAAACCACAGGCAAGAATCTCGCGGAGGCGTTCCGAACCTGGCGTTACGGCAAGGGCATCCCCGCGGATTTTCGCGCTCGATACGAAGCAGGTCCCGAACCAACGCCCGCCGCGCAGCACTAACCGGACGGAATCAATTTACATTCGAAAAGGAGTTCATCGTGAAAGAAACCATCTCCACCGAGCGCGGACCAAAAGCCATTGGACCGTATTCTCAGGCTGTGCGAGCGAATGGCTTCATATTCATCTCGGGCCAAATAGCGTTTGATCCGGCCAGCGGGCAACTGGTCGAAGGCGACGCAGCTCGCCAGACCGCGCGCGTACTCGACAATCTCAAAGCGATTGTCGAAGCGGCTGGCTCGTCGCTGGATCGCGCCGTCAGGACGACCGTGTTCCTCAAGGATATGAACGATTTTGCCGCGATGAACGAAATCTATGGCCGGTATTTTCCAAAGAACGCCCCCGCACGTTCGACGGTTGAAGTGGCGCGGCTTCCGCGCGACGTTCGCGTCGAAATCGATTTGATCGCCCTCGCCTGATAAGGGCGATGGGACTGAATGGCCATCTGTGGCCGTGCGCGCTCGAAGTTGTGTGCTGATTTAATCCAAGCTGGAGTAATTCTCGAATGGCCGACAACGCGTTTGACCTGATTGTGATCGGCAGCGGTCCCGCAGGCCAGAAAGCCGCGATTTGCGCCGCCAAGCTCCGGAAGCGCGTTGCCTTGGTCGACCGCATCCCCATGATGGGCGGCGTCTGCGTCCACACCGGCACGATTCCCAGCAAAAGCATTCGCGAAGCGATATTTGAATTGACGGGCCTTGCCGTCCGCGCGTTCTACGGCAGCAATTATCGCGGCCGCAACGAAATCTCCATGCAGGATCTTTCTTTCCGCGTGCAATCGATCGTGGCGCGCGAAACGGATGTTATCCGCGCGCAGTTGAAGCGCAATGGTGTTTCGATCTTTCAAGGCACGGCGAATTTTGTTGATCCGCATGCGATTGAAATTCAGGGCGACGGCGACAAGATCGTTCTCCAGGGGAAGAACATCCTCATCGCGTGTGGCACGCGCCCGGCCCATAGTCCCGAAATCCCGTTCGATGGCAAGCGCATCATTGACACCGATCACCTCGCCAGCATGGAGGGGCTGCCTCGCGAAATGATCGTCGTCGGAGCCGGTGTGGTAGGCCTCGAGTACGCATCTTTCCTTGCGGCACTGGGAGCCGAAGTCACGCTGGTCGACCAGCGGCCCGCGATTCTCGATTTCGTCGATCGCGAAATCGTCGAAGCGCTCGCCTACCATTTGCGGCAATGGGGCACCGTTTTCCGGCTCGGCGAGAAAGTCACGCGCGCCGGCGCCGATCCGCAGCGCGATCGCGTGTTCGTCGAACTCGAAAGCGGCAAGAAAATCATCGCCGATGCGCTTCTCTACGCGGTGGGCCGCCAGGCTAATGGAGACCTGCTTCGCGCCGAAGCAGCCGGCCTGCAGCCGGACCCGCGCGGAAAAATCATCGTGAACGAACGCTATCAAACAGCCGTCTCGCATATTTACGCCGCCGGCGACGTGATCGGTTTCCCGGCGCTCGCCAGCACGTCCATGCAACAGGGACGCATCGCCAGTTGCAACATGTTCGGCGCCCCGGCCGAGCATTTGCCGGAACTGTTTCCCTACGGCATCTACACGATTCCTGAAATCTCGATGGTCGGACCAACCGAAGAACAGCTGACCGCTAGCAAAGTCCCTTACGAAGTTGGCATTGCCAAATACGCGGAGCTTGCGAAAAGCATGATGCTCGGCGATGAAAGCGGCATGTTGAAGCTGCTGTTCGATCGCAATACGCTTAAGCTTCTCGGCGTTCACGTCATCGGGCAGCGAGCCACGGAGATCGTGCACATTGGGCAGGCTGTGATGTACTACAACGGTTCCATCGAATATTTCCGCGACACCGTTTTCAACTACCCCACCCTCGCCGAGGCTTACAAGGTCGCCGCGCTCGACGGCCTCAATAAGCTGTAGGATCTGCCGCCGCAACGTTCCGCGGCGCCGCGCATGCGCATGACTCGCACGGTTTCCGTTCGTGTAACCCCACGTTATGGCATCACGTCTCCACATAGCGGGTGACGCGCCTGTCGCGCGTCTCTAAAATAGAACAGTCATTCGGCGGCCGCTACGCCATGAAGAAACTCCTATTCCTGTTTGTTGTCGCCCTCCCGCTCTTGGCTCAGAGCAACGTGGGTGAGTTGCGCCTACGGGTCACGGATGCAGCGGGCCTCGGCGTGAAAAGCTCGGTCACCCTAGTTTCCGAAGCGAACCAGCTTCACAAATCGCTCGTCACCAGCGACTCCGGCAGCCTCATCGTCGAGGAATTACCCTTCGGGGTGTATCGCATCGAAGTGCGGCGCGAAGGTTTTGCGCCATTTTCGGACACCTTGGAAATTCGCTCGGCTATCCCCCTCGAATATAGCGTGACGCTCAACGTTGCTTCACAGAGCGCCACCGTTACCGTCACGGACGCCGATACTCTGATCGATCCCTTTCGCACTGGCGCGATCAATCGAATCGGTTCCGAAGCGATCGAAGACCGTCCTGCGTCACTGCCCGGGCGTTCGCTCGTGGACCTCGTGAATTCTCAGCCCGGGTGGCTCTACGAAGGCAACGCTGTCCTGCATCCGCGCGGTTCCGAATATCAGACTCAGTTCATTGTTGACGGCATTCCGCTGACCGACAATCGCTCGCCGGGCATCGGCACGGAACTCGACGCCGATGATGTGCAATCGGTGACCATCTACACGGCGGACATTCCTGCCGAATACGGCCGAAAGCTGGGAGGCGTAGTGGAAGTTGTCACCGCTCGCGATTCGCGCTCCGGCCTCCACGGTGAAGTCGACGCCTCGGGCGGCAGCTTCGGCGCCGCGGATGGATACGCGTCCGCACAGTACGGATCGGGGCGGAATACGTTCTTCGTCAGCGCCGATGGAGCCCATACCGACCGTTATTTGAGCCCGCCCGTAACACAGAATTTTACGAACGCCGGCACCACCGCCGATTTCGCCTCGCGTTACGAGCGCGACTTCTCCGATTCGGACCGGCTAACCCTCTCCGTCTGGCACGAACAGGCCAGATTCCTCGTTCCCAACGAACAGGTCCAACAGCAGGCCGGCCAACGCCAGGACCGCGACAATTACGAGACGATGGGTATCGCCTCGTATCAGCACATTTTCTCTCCGGATATCGTCGGGGAACTCCACGGCATGGTCAGAGATGATTCCGCGGATTTGGGTTCCAACCCGTTCTCGACCCCGATTATCGCGGACCAGCAACGTGGTTTTCGCGAAGGATACTTCAAGGCGTCTCTTGCCGTGCATCACGGCAATCAGGAGTGGAAGGCCGGCGTCGAATCGGATGCCACGGCAATTCGCGAAGCCTTCAGCGATGTAATCACGGACCCCTCGCAATTCGACCCTAGGACGCCTCCGACGTTCAGCTTTCTCGGCCGAAAAATGGATGTCGAGCAATCCGCATTCGCGCAAGATCTTATCCGCCTCGGCAAATGGACCGTCAGCGCCGGCATCCGCTGGGACCACTATCAGCTCGTCGTGAACCAGAATGCCGTCAGCCCTCGCCTCGGCGTGGCCCGCTATTGGAAAAAGGCCGAAGTCGTTTTTCACGCGTCGTACGACCGGGTTTTCGAAACTCCCGCATTCGAAAATATTCTGCTGGCGAGCTCTCCCGATGTTGTGGCGCTCAATCCGAATGTCCTTCGCCTGCCCGTCGAACCTTCCCACGGAAATTATTATGAAGGCGGTCTCACCAAAGGGTTTTTCGGTAACCTCAAACTCGATGTGAACTATTTCCGCCGCGATGTAAATAATTTTGCCGACGACGATCAGCTCCTGAATACCTCCGTCAGTTTTCCGATCGCGTTTCGCAGCGCGAGTATCTATGGCGTGGAAGGAAAAATCGACATCCCGCATTGGAGCGGCCTTTCGGGCTTCGTCAGCTATTCCTATAGCGTTGGTTCGGCATATTTTCCGGTTACAGGAGGGCTTTTCCTGGGTGATGACGCCACGAACGCCGCCACGCATTTGAGCGGCCGGTTTTGGATTTCGCAGGATCAGCGCAATACCGTGCGCACTCGCTTTCGCTATCAGCTCGCCAAAAAATTATGGCTTGCTGCGGGCGGGGAATATGGAAGCGGGCTGCCTTTCGATTTCAACGGGTCCGAACAGCAGGCGCTCGACCAGTTCGGCCCGCAAGTTGTCGGCCGCGTGAATTTCTCGCGCGGGCGCGTTCGCCCTTCACTTTCGATCGACGCATCCGCCGGCGCGGACATCTGGAAGAATGACAAGGCCGCCATGCGCCTGCAAGCCGGCGTCGAAAATCTGAACAACCGCCTCAACCTCATCGACTTTGACGGCCTCTTTTCCGGCACGTCGATTGCGCCGCCTCGCAGCTACTCCATTCGCCTCCAAACAACCTTCTAGCGTGATGTCTGGAAAATAAATCGCAATTGTTCTCGGGAGTTCGAGCTTGCTCTAAGGTACGAAGAACTCCGCCAGTGGCGTCCACCGCGCGGTGAGAAATCGATGTGCCTCGTCGTCTTGACCGAAACACCGCCGTCCGCCTATCATGGATTTACTCCCGGATGTACTCCGTGGGCCTGTAGCTCAGGTGGCTAGAGCGCACCCCTGATAAGGGTGAGGTCGGTAGTTCAAGTCTACCCAGGCCCACCATATCTTCAGTTTTCGCACGGTCCAAGGGCTTTCCGTAGGTGGGATAAAAAACACGGGACCACAGGATCGGCCCAAACACAGCTCCAGATGATAAGATGAATCGACCAAATTGAGGCGAGTACCATGAGCGGCGCAACGAGCAATCTGAAAAACTACGAACAGCGCATCGTCCGCGACAAAGGCATCTGCGGCGGGGAACCCGTCTTCCAGGGCACGCGTGTCACTCTCCGCACCGTACTCGCGAGCCTGGCTGGCGGAGATTCCGCAGCAGATATTCTTGCCGATTTTCCTAGCCTGAAAGCCGAAGACATTCAAGCCGCAATTGCGTTTGCTGCCGCTTCGGCCGAAGAGGACTTGCCTGTTCCCGCAGTTCCGCACATTCGATGAAGATCAAGCTGGACGAGAATCTTCCTCTTCGCCTTGCAATCCTGCTGAAAGACCTAGGTCACGACGCTCATACGCTGCACGACGAGTCCCTTCTTGGTCATGCAGACAGGGAGATTTGGGAAGCGACACAGAAGGAATCGAGATTCCTAATAACCCAAGATTTGGATTTCTCGGACTTGCGGCAGTTCGCCCCTGGTTCGCATCACGGCATCCTGCTTGTGCGTCTGCGCGCACCAAACCGAAGAGACATAATTGAGCGAGTCGGGGAATTGTTTCAGAAGGAAAATGTTGGCGAGTGGGCCGGTTGTTTTGTTGTTGCCACCGAGCGCAAGATTCGCGTGCTAAAGCCGGACAAGTAAGGTGAAGCCCGCTAGACACGATTTGGAGCCGCTGCCTTTGGATAGGCAGCTATAGCGTCACATAGGCTATACGGGGACAGGCTCCAAGGTTCTAAGATCGTCAACTATGCTGGACCACCGGCGTACCAAAATCCAGTCGTCCGTGGGCGGCGCAAAAAAAGGGAATCTCCGGCGCATCGCAGCACGCGAAGCGTCTATTTTGACCAGAACACTGCCGGTATTTCAGTGTTCTGCCGTGCTGAACCTCACTTGCCTAGCCGCTGCGGATTCCAATGTTGGCCCATGCTGTCAGAGAGGGTAATATCGCGATGGGTTATGGAAGGCACTATGACAATAGCTCGGTTGATAAAAGGCCTCGCAGTGGTCGTGGGCGTGACCATCCTGGCGCTCGTCGGTTGGGTAGCTTACATCTGGTTCCACATGCCGCATACCCCGTCAAACATTCTGGATTTTCACCCCAGTACCTTCCAGGCCAAAGCAGATACGCGCTTTTTTTACTCAATTGGCAAGGAACTCAAGAACAGTGACCACCTGGACCCCAACGCGCCCACTCTACTGCGCGGCGAGATCAGGAACTTTCTCGTGTCCCCGGATGGGGCCGAGATCGCCATTGTTGCAAATGGGTTGCTGACGGTCGTAGGACGAGACGGCACGCTGGTTCGTCAGGTTGCACATGTGGATTCGATCTACCGTGATCCGAAACCAATGGGCCAGCATTTCTATCGCGACGATGACTTTCAGTGGACAAGGGACTCGAAGAGTCTGTACCTGATAGGGGACGAGTATTACGAGTCTAAAGGATCGCAGCTTTTCTCAGATAAAGGAGAACTTTGGAGGCGCGACGTTGAGACAGGGAGTATGCAGCGGGTCTTAAGCCCGTTCCCGGCATACAACTACTTCTTCGGTCGAAGCTCTGGCATTTACTTTTCTGTGCCGACCAAAAGCGGAGATCTACAACTCAAGTATTTCGATGGGAAGGTCATCAGAGACGTTGGCGCATCCAACGCGTACCAAATTCCCACGAGCGAATTATTAGGAGGCGTTGTCGAGTCACCCTTCTTCTCCTTTTCGATTATCGATTACCAAAATGTTGTGCTCCCTGCAGAAGGTGTTGCTCTGGTCGACGACCAACCCGATCGCATCCAAAGGCTCGCCATAAGGGGCAAGCCATACCTCACGTTCACGCAAGGGGAGGGCTTGAAAGGAACCTACTATTGTTCGGAGACGCTCCGAAGCGTATTCCTGCCAGGAGACCGGTATTTTCTCTTTAATGCTAGTTACTGCGGTAACTACAGCGGGCAATTGCTCATCGACACTGAGGATGGGCAGTATGAACGTCTCCCGTCCGATGCCCGGGTGTACCTCACCGTGAACACTGACTCAGACCCCCATTATCGGATCACGGGTGGGGGTATTCTGGCCAAGTAAACGACCGATCTGCGGAATCTGACCCGGCGGAAGGGTTCTAAGATCGTCAACCAGGGCCCACCAATCTTCGCGTTTCATTGCGGATCGCGTGATGTGCTGCACTCGAAGGCTGGCTGAATCTTGCGCTATACGCCAGCCGCCGACCGCTCTCCAGTTTTGTAATGCGTCTGTCGCGCGACTCGCGAATGCAAATCTTCAAGCCGGCATCCCAAAAACGATTGACAATGAATTTCGCTGCGTGGTACGTACCGCTGCGCTTCAATCGCAATCGGGCTAGCGCCTCATCGCCAGACCGAGTAATCTCTCCATTTGAAATCGTCGCTGATGAGCATTCATCCGAGCTTGCAAAGACGCATCCGGCGAATAGCGCCACTTGGTTCACCTGGCCGAATCCGAATCGCGGTTGAGCCTGGGGCATGCAGTTCGTGTTCGGTTCCTGTAAAGCCCTGATAAAATTGAGAAGAACACATGCAGAGAGCTAACGATACAAGTTCAGCGCTAACATCGAGGAGGGCTGATGTCTCAGATTG
>JANWJR010000069.1 GCA_025451835.1 Candidatus Acidiferrales bacterium
CTGCGAAGCATGTGTTTCGAGGGAACCAGCGAATTGGGAATGCGCGAGCGCACGCGATGGTTAATTGGGCGCAGAAGCGAGAAGTTCCTTGCGCGCGATGGATTGGATGGCCGTGATTGCAACAACGCTTGCGATATCCTCCGCGGTGCAGCCACGCGAAAGGTCGTTTGCAGGACGTGCAAGACCTTGCAGCACCGGTCCGAGCGCCGCGGCTCCAGCGAGCCTTTCGACCAGCTTGTAACCGATGTTCCCCGAATCAAGGTCTGGGAAGATCAGCACGTTGGCGCGTCCGGCTACCCGTGAACCAGAGGCCTTGCTCGCGCCAATCGCCGGCACCAGCGCCGCGTCGGCTTGCAATTCGCCGTCGACGCACAACGAAGCATCTCGTGCCGTAGCGATGCGAAGAGCTTCGCGGACCTTCTCGACGCGCGCATGCTGAGCCGAGCCCTTCGTCGAGAAGGAAAGCAACGCAACGCGAGGTTCGCATTCGAGAAATGTGCGAGCGCTCTCGGCGGTAGCGAGCGTGATTTCCGCCAGTTCCTGCCGCGACGGGTCGGGGATCACTCCACAATCGGCGAAGAGCATCCCGCCATTTTCTCCGAATGCTGCGGCGGTGCGCTCCGGCAGAATCATCAGGAAAAAACTGGAGACGATGCGCGCGTCGGGCGCGAGTCCGATCGCCTGAAGGGCCGCACGGACCGTTTCCGTCGTGGAATTTGCTGCGCCGCCCACCGAACCGTCGGCGTCGCCGGCCGCAACGCGCAGCGCCGCGAAATAAAGCGGCTTGGACGCGAGCGACCGCGATTCCTCAATCGTTGCGCCGCGCGCGCGCCGCCGTTCGTAATAAATCTGCGCGTATTCGCCGGCCCGGGTGCTCGATGCAGGATCGACAATTTCCACGCTATCGAGACGCGCTCCCAGCCGCTCCGCGGATGCGCGAATGAGGTCCGGCCGGCCGAGCAGCGTTGGCTTGGCGTATTTTCCGGCGGCGGCGCACGCTGCGGCCTGGATCACGCGGTCGTCTTCACCTTCGGCCAAAACGATTCGTTGCGGAACCGCGCGCGCCCGGCTTTTCAGTCGCTCGAGAATCTGCATAAGGCCCTACCTTATCATACGGCGGTGCTTGCAGGATTTCAGCGAACTCCACGAGCATCGCCAAGCCACTTCCGCGTTCGCTCATCCGCTGTCATTTTGGGTTCCACTTTTAGTAAAATGGCGTCTATCGAGAATCCAGTCGTAGGAATCGAATGGTTGGCAGTAAGCACCCCACAGGAGGCCGTCTGCGATCTCCGAAAAGTATCCGGCACAACGGCAAGCGCCTCTCCGAGATTCTTGAGGCGCACCAGCGATTTGTCCGCGGCGAGGATGCTGGCTTCCGCGCCGATCTAGCCGGTTCGGACCTTTCGAAGGCGAACTTGCAGGGCGCGAATCTGGCGTACGCAAATCTGCAAGGCGGGAACCTCGAAGGATCCAATCTGCGAGAGGCAAAATTATCTTTTGCCGACCTAAGTAAATCGAAACTCGTTCGCGCGGATCTGCGCAAGGCGGATCTTACGGAAGCGAACGCCAACGGAGCGGATTTCAGTGACGCCCATGTTGGCGGAGCCGAACTCTTCCGGGCGGATTTGCGGTCGGCGATTTTTCGTCGCGCGAATCTCGGCGCCACGAATTTCCGCGACGCTCAAGTGCAAGGCGCCGATTTTCGGGGTGCGGACATGACGACGACGATTCTGCGAGAGACGAATCTCGAGGGCGTTGATCTCTCGGGTCTGGATTTAACCACGACTCTTCTCCCGCGCGGGTACAAAACAGCAGGAACGGGAAAAGGTTAGCATTTCGAATCCGCCGGAGTTGGTTGAGCGAACAGGCGCCTGCCCAGATCGGCTTTTCGCGCGGCCCATGCAATCGCTGCATCCGCCACGGGTCCGATAGTGGCCGCCAGGAACGCGACGAACGAACACGAGGATTCATGCCGAATCTGCCCTGGATTTTAGTCGAAGACTATAAGTCGCCCGGCGGTTGGGTGCGTCCGGAGCAGCACAATGCTCGTGCGCGGGCGTATTGCGAGTTGCTCGAAAGCGGGCAGATTCTTTTTTTCCGCGAACTCCCGCTTCAGTTGCCACCGGACGACCGGACCTTCCTTCTCGCTCAGGAATGGTCCGAGCTTCGATTGCACAAGAACGTTTCCTACCGCCCGTCGGAGGATTTGCTGCGGGGCGTGTCGGGCGACGGACGAACAATCGGCAGGCTGCATTCAATTTTGCGGAACTACAGCTCGCAGGTGGTCGAGTTCCTTGCCAAATTTCTGCAGCCCTACGCCGGCCGATGGGTCCTCGACTTTGCAAGCTTTCGCCCGATCGAAGAAGATGGCCGCGACCTGCCGCTTCACAAACGCAACGATCTGCTGCACGTGGATGCATTTCCGAGCCGCCCCACGCGTGGCGGGCGAATCCTCCGCGTGTTCACGAATTTGAATCCGTCGAAGCCGCGCGTTTGGCATACCACCGAGAATTTTGCATCGCTCGCCAGGAAGTATGCAGAGGCCGCCGGCTTGCGGCAGA
Source organism: Candidatus Acidiferrales bacterium (assembly GCA_025451835.1). GTDB lineage: Bacteria > Acidobacteriota > Terriglobia > Acidiferrales > UBA7541 > Palsa-295. The sequence goes on from JANWJR010000069.1 coordinate 2,562, forward strand.
TCGCTGAGGACGACAGCTTCATCGGTCGCACTGTTCAGAACTTGGGCTCGAAGCTTGGGTTTCGCGGAATGGGCCGGACTCGCTACGACATGTTTATGCTTCGCTTTCACGACTATCTGAAGGAAAACTCGGATTTCCAGGCAAACTGCCCCAAGGTTCGCCTGGAATTTCCGCCGCTATCCACATGGATTGTTTTCACCGACAGCGTGGCGCACGCCGTGATGTCCGGGCAGTACGCGATCGAGCAGACGTTACTGATCCCGCCGCAAGCGCTCGTTGCGCCGCAGTCGGCCCCCTATCGCATCCTCGAAGGAATCGCCGGGCAAGCGCTCGTTTCTTGATCCGCGGGTGGCTCCGCTAGCCGATTTCGAAGTGGAACACGTCCACAACCATAAATGTTCTGCGATTCAAGAGCACGATGTGGCCTCCGATAAAAACGTGTTCGCAATCGGGAGGTGGAGGAGGCAGCCGCCGTTCGAGATCTTCCGGACATCGTTCCATTTTTTTTCGCAGGCCCGGGGGCAGAGTGCCGCGGACAACAAGCTGCCGTTCGAGCCCCGGCGGCAACTGGTCGCGCTTGGCCAGGCCGCGAGGGAGATGGTCGCGATGATCGTTGTACCATCCACGCATAGCATCGCGGTCGCGGCTTGAATAATAGGCGTGCTCGTCGTGATCGGAATCGTTGCCGCGACTGTGCTTGTCCTTATCGTGGCCCTGGCCGTGGCCATGCCCCTGGCCCTGCGCAAACGCTACGCCGCTGGCTAAGAGGAACGCGGTTGTGACTCCTACAGAAGCCCACTTTCTGAATTTCATGCTGTTCTCCCGGTGAAATATCGATTGACCGTCAGGGTAGCCCGATAGCTGAGCAAGGGCAATCGCCAGGAAGGCCAGGGATGCGGCACAAGAAACTGTCCTGCAGGACAGTGAGAGATCACCGGGGACTATTTCCCGGCGGGAAAATCGGCGGGTTCGTCGCCGAACCCCGCAGCGGCGCCGCGAGCGCCATTTGACCGGCGTCGCGTTTCGATGCCGAGGCGTTTGATCTTTTGATTCAGCGTTGAAAGAGGGATTTGAAAGTGCTCGGCCGCTTCCGTTTGGTTCCAATTCGTTCGCTCTAGCATATCCACGATGATGCGCCGTTCCACTTCCTCGAGGATTTCGAAGAGTGACGCCGAATGGTTCGTGCCCCCGGTATCTTCCTGATCGCCCGGCATTCGTGGCATGAATTCAGCGAGCTGCAAACGGACGCCCTTCACGATTTCGCGGGTGCGAATACTTTCGGGAAGCAGGTCAACGTCCATCGCTTCTTGCGTGGAAAGCACGATGGCGCGCTCGACCGCGTTTTCCAGCTCGCGCACGTTACCCGGCCAGTCGTAATCCATCAGCAGCTTCATCGCGCCGTGCGTGAACCTCCGCGGCGGTTTGCCATTTTCAAGGCAAAATGCTTCCACGAATCGGTCGACGAGCAGCGGAATATCCTCTTTGCGGTCTCGCAGCGGGGGGAGCTGCAGCGAAATCACGTTCAAGCGGTGATACAAATCCTCGCGGAAACGCCCGTCTCGAACCAGTTTCATCAGGTTTTCGTTGGATGCGGCCAGGATGCGGACGTCCACTTTGATCGTATCGGTGCCGCCCAGCCTCATGAATTCCCGTTCCTGGATCACGCGCAGCAGCTTCGCTTGCGTTTCCGGGCTTACAGTTGAAATTTCATCGAAAAAGATCGTGCCCTGGTCGGCGATTTCAAAAAGTCCTTTCTTTGATGCGATCGCGCTCGTGAACGCGCCCTTCACATGCCCGAAGAGCTGAGATTCCAGAAGGTCCGAGGGGATCGAGCCGGTATTGACTGGGATGAACGCCTTGTCGGCGCGCGTTGATGCCGAATGGATTGCCTTCGCGATCAGCTCCTTGCCCGTGCCGCTTTCTCCGTAAATCACAACCGTCGATCGTGATGGCGCCACCTGCGTCACCAGATCAAAAATCGCCAGCATTTTTTCGCTTTTCCCGGCGATATTCGGAAAATTATATCGCTGCTTCAGCGCGCGCTTCAGATGAACGTTCTCTTCGCGCAACCGGTGGCCTTCGATGGCCTGCGATACTTGCGCGATCAATTCGTCATTCGACCACGGTTTGGTGATGTAGTCGTGCGCCCCGCTCTTGAATGCCTGGCGCGCCATGTCGATCGAGCCGTAGGCCGTGATCAGAATCACGGAAAGGGCTGGATCGCGCTGGCGGATTTCTCGAAGAAGATCCAGACCGTTGCCATCTGGCAAGCTCACATCGAGGAGCATCAAATCGAACGGGCGTTCGCCCAGCTCTTGCAGGCCCGCTTCGGCCGAATCCGCAAGCGTTACCTCAAAGTGCTCCGACGAAAGAAGAGCTTCCAGTCCCTCGCGAATTTCCGCTTCATCATCGACGACGAGAATTGATCCTCTAAGCATGCACCGCTTTCCTGGCCGCGGGAAATTCCAGCCGGAAGGAAGTTCCTTTCCCCGGCGTCGAGCGTACGTCCACCTTGCCCGCATGCTCCTTTATGATGCCGTAGCTGACGGAAAGACCCAGGCCGGTGCCCCGCCCGGAAACCTTAGTCGTGAAGAATGGATCAAAGATACGGTGAATCTGTTCCGACGGAATTCCCGCACCCGTGTCCGTCACTTCGACCTCCACGGAACCGTTCTGGGCGAAGGTTCGCACCTCCAGCATTCCTCCGCCGGGCATCGCATCGCGCGCGTTCATGAAGAGATTGAGAAACACTTGCTGGAGCCGCGTGGTCGAGCCCAGCACGCTGGGCAATTTCTCCGAATAGTTCCTGATAACGTTCACCTGCGCGGATTTGAACGGATGCTGTACCAGCGAAAGCGTTTCGTCGAGCACCGAATTCAGGTTGATTTCGACGAATTGCGACGCGCCCGTACGCGAGAAGTTCAGCAGGTTGTTGACGATTTCGCTTGCACGGAACGTCTGCTTCACAATCCGCTCGATGGTCTTCTGCTTCGGGTCGTCGTCGGGAATTTGTTTCGCCAGCATCTGAATGTAATTGGAAATAACGGCGAGCGGCGTGTTCACTTCGTGCGCCACACCCGCGGCGAGCAATCCCAGCGAAGTAAGCTTCTCGGTCTGCAGCATCTGTTCTTCCAGGCGGGCGCGCTGGGTGATGTCGTCGAGCAAAATCAGCCGGCCCAGCCGCGCTCCGTTCTTGCCCACCAGAGGCGCGATCGAAGCATTGATCACCAGATGGCGGCCGCTGCTGCGCGCGTTCAAATGGAACTTGTAAATGCCCGCTACGTGATCGCCCGATTGGCGTGAACGCATCTCGGCCGCCAGTTCGGGAGGAAGAACGTCGTCGAGCTTTCGCTTCAGCGCCTCGCCTCGAGGAATTTCGATCATATCTTCGAGTTGCGGGTTCCACGATTCGATTCGGTCATCGAGATCGACGGTGAAGACGCCGATTTTCAGCGAAGCCACGATATTTTCGCTGAAATCTTTCAGCCGCTCGATCTGCATGGCCTTTTGTTCGAGTGATTGGTAGAGCCGCGCATTTTCGATTGCGATCGCCACGTAACCGGCGATCGTGAACAGCAGTTCAAGGTCTTCGCTCGATAGGTAGTCGCCATCAACCGTCTTGCTCAGACCCAGGATGGCCACAGTGCGGTCGCGAAAACGGCATGAAATAAAATAATTCAAGCCAAGTTCGTCGAGTGTGCGGCGCACCGAGTCCGTCTCCTGCGTCGCTGACCGCGAGGATTCAAAAAACAGCCAGCCGCGCTCCAGCGCCGGCCGCGACGGATCGAGAAAGCTCAAATCGAGTGGACCTTCCGGCTTCAGGCCCATCGACCGCGAGAGGACGAATTGTCCGGGACGTGCCGCGTCTTCCAGGAAAACAGCCAGCCGGTCTACCAGGAGCGTTTGCGAGACGCGGTCGAGCGCCGAGCCAAGCAGAGGTTCCAATCGCACTTCGTTCGTCAGCGCGCGCCCGAATTCGATCAGCGTGCGGCGATAATTCAGCCGGTCGCGATAGAAGAAGCGATCGAGCCGCGTTTGCGCCCAATCTCGAAATGGCTGGAAAAGAAACGCCGCCACCACGATCGCGATTACCCCCCCGGTCGCGCCGGTGGGCCAAGCCGTGTGAAAAAGCTCTCCTATAATTGCAATTGCCGCAAAGTAAATTCCCACCACGCCGGCCGTCGCGAACGTGTACGCCAGGCCGCGCTTGAAAATAATGTCCACGTCCATCAGGCGGTAGCGAATGATGGCATAACCGAAACAGAGCGGAATCAGCGCGAGCGAAAAAACGGAGAGCTTCATCCAGCCGCGCAGAGGGGAGTCCAGAAAGAATGGCACGATATAAAACAGCAGGAACGGGACGATTCCCGCGAACGTCCCAGCCGTCACCCATTTCAATTGCTGCCGCAGGATGCCGCTGGGCGCGCGGAAGTAACTCGCCAGGAAAATTCCCGCGGCCAGGAGGAAATAAACGCCGACGTAGAGAAGTTCCACTCGGTCCAGGCGCTGCGCGTTTCCGATGGACGGCATGAAATCGAGCGTGCCCGCGGCTACGAAAGCATGTAGCGTCAAGAACGCCGCCGGGATGGCGTATACGGCCAGCAACCGCGGGGCCAGCCGGCCTCGCCGCTCTGGAAACACCAGCGCGAAATGCACCAGCAATGCCGGTTGCAGCAGCAGCGCAACCACGTTGCCCCAGTAAATTATCTGATCGAAGGAATTCAATTTGCCGCTGAAATGGAAACTGTAAAGAATGAAGGAAACCAGGCAAAAAATATAAAAGTGGATGGCGCGTGGAGCATTCCAGCGCCGCACGAAGATAAAGAGTCCAATAAAGAGATAGAGTAGCGCCGTAACGCGCAGGTAACCTTCAATCGAGGACGGATTTTCCTGCGGAGCGGTAATCAGCGGGGTCTCGAACGATTCGCCGTCGCGATGGATTTTATAAGTTACCTGCGCCCACGGCCCCCCGCGAAAGAGCACCCGGGTCACGTCCGTCGCGCGATGAATCGGAACGCCACCGACGGCCTCGATTTGGTCGCCCTCTTTGATGCCGGCCTTTGCCGCGGGAGAATCGGCAACGACGTGCCATGCCATCACGCCTTGGGACGAATCCATCCAGGTGACGCCGTCAACGGGAAGAACGTAGCGGGAACGCTGCTGGAAATTCAGGATCGCGAATACAACGGCCGCGACCGTTAGGAGCGCGAGTGTGACGGCGCCAAGCCGCATTCGGAGGCTATCGTTCACGCGACAACACCAGTACCTTCACTTAGATGCCAGCACGTCTGCTTCCAGCAATCAGGATATCCGTTTCGAATTAAATGGCCTGTTTTTAAGAGATTGCAAAACCCCACGGCCCGCGCATCCCGATTATGGTAGTTGTATCCCAGTTTCGGTAGGATCATAATTGTCTGTTTTTGAAGGATTTATTTCCGTTTGACTCGCTTCCATTGGGTCACAAGAACTTCCCTCGACGCGTTTCGAATAGGCATGGAATCATCTGAATACTGCTCCGCTCGGGCTAGGAAATGCAGTAGCAAGGCTGGCTATCAGAACTGGAAGCTGAACCCGCCCCGGAGATAGCGGTAAGACTGCACGAGGACGATGCTGCCGTCGCTTGTCGCCACGGGAACGTAGCCCTGCTTCAGCAAATTACCTACGTCCACGATAGCCTCAGCATGCCCGGGAATGAATCCTGGCAAAGGCTGGCGAATCGCTACATTGAGGTATGGGTCGAGCTGGTACATTGACTCGCCATATGCGTCTTGATGAGATATAGCCA
>JANWJR010000070.1 GCA_025451835.1 Candidatus Acidiferrales bacterium
ACGGTGCTTCGATGCGTGCCGCGCGGCAAGTCTGACGACCCGGAAACGCCGCGCGAAATATTGTTCGAGGTGAATCCGCAGGCGTATCTGGTGCGTGTGGTAATACGCGAGCCGGGCGACCTCGAAATGGAATTTCGCTTTGGCAATTGGGAGGAGAATATCCCCATCCCGGAGGCGAAATTCCATTTTCAGGCGCCGCCGGGTGTGGCCGTGGTGGACGAGCAGACGCTGGCCGGCGAGCTGCGGTAGGCACGATTTGTACCGGCACTCTTCAGAATGGCATGGTCACGAAAGGGGTCTGACGCGGCGGGTCGCGGCGTCATTCTGAGGCCCGTCTTATGGGCCGAAGAATCTCTCTTTCCGTTTTTTTTTGGCCAAGACGTGTTTTTCGACGACGAAAGGTGAGGCCGGGCGAGAGAGATTCTTCGCTGCGCTTAGAATGACGGGCGAGAGGCAAGGGCGCAGGGCAAGCAGGAGCACAAGGCAGCCGTTGGCGTTTCGCGGCCATCCTATCGTTTCCGGGCGCGGCGGGTGCATGTGAGGGGTATGCTAGACTTTCAGGGGATGCGTCCTACCGGGAAGGACGACCGCGACCACTATGGCTGAATTTGTTTGCAGAGTCGGAGATGCTTCCGGCCGCATCTTTGAGCAATCCGAGAGCGCGCAATCTGAAGACGAAGCGCGGCAGAAACTCGCCGACAAGGGCTTTTACGTTTTCTCGGTGCGCTCGAGCTTCGACCTCGTCTCGCAACTGACGCGCCGGCGCGGCGATAGCAAGATTCGCCCCGCCGACTTCCTGATTTTCAATCAGCAATTCAACACGCTGGTGAAGGCTGGACTGCCGATTCTGAAGGCGCTCGATCTTCTGGCGGAGCGCGCGGCGCATCCGCGCTTGCGGCCCGTTTTGCAGGATGTTCGGCAGCGAGTGCGCGATGGGGCCATGCTTTCCGAAGCCATGGCGGCGCAGGGGTCGTTCCCGCTGGTGTACATCACGGCGGTAACTGCCGGAGAGCGAAGCGGAAACCTGACTGGAGTAATCGATCAATATATTTCATACCTGCGCGTGAGCACGGGCTTCCGCAAGGAGCTTGCGACGGCGCTGATCTACCCCGCGATTCTGATTGTCGCGGTGATCGGCGTGCTGTCGTACATCCTGACCTACGCGATGCCGCAATTTTCGAAGTTGTACCAGGATTTGGGTATTCCCTTGCCTCACGTGACGCGGATCATGCTGGCGATCGCGATGCCTCTACGCAGCTATTTTCTGATTTTTCTAGCGGTTGCGGCGATCGTGGCCGTTGGCGTGTTTCTCTGGACGCGGACTTTGCGCGGCGCGATCGCCATTGACCGGCTCAAGCCGCGCGTTCCTGTGCTCGGCGATGTGTGGCTGAAGGCGGAGATCGCGCAATTCGTGCGAACGCTTTCAACACTGCTGGCTGGCGGAACTCCGCTGGTGGCCGGACTCGAGACAGCATCCGCGGCGATTGGCAGCCGGCTGATCGCGACATCAGTGCGAGGGGCGGCTGGGCACGTTCGTGAGGGCGAGACGCTGCACGGCAGCCTGGCGAAGACACGCTTAATTCCGCCGCTGGCGCTCGAAATGATCGAGGTCGGGGAAGCGTCGGGCGCGCTTGCGGCGATGCTGCAGAGCGTCGCGGAATTCTACGAAGAGGAAGTGAACACGCGCTTGCAGCGCACTTTGATATGGATATCGCCCGCGATTTTGGTGGTCATGGCCGTTGTGATAGGCTTCATTTTAATCGCCCTGTACATGCCGCTATTTTCCGTTCAGGTGGGGAGTTCGGGGGGATAAGACTCGATGGCCGCGCCGAATAACATTTCTCCGCTTCCGCCCATGCCGGGAAGCCCCGACGAGCAATCCGAACGGGAACAGGCGCAGCGGCTGGCGGAGCGCTACCGCTGCCCGTACATCGAACTGCGCGAGCAGCGGATCGACCCGGAACTTTTCCGCAGCATTCCCGCTGAAATGATGTTCCGGTACAAGTTTGTTCCGCTGGAGGCTCACGACTCGACCCTGGTGGTGGCGATGGCGGATCCGAGCCAGTTGCATCTCCGGGATGAACTGGCGCTGCTGCTCGGAAAAAATCTGCAGATTAAAGTTGCCACTACATCGCAGATTGACGACTTGCTGAAGCGGACCGAGCAATCGCAGCGTGTGCTGGACCAGGCGACCGAAGGCTTCACCTTGCAGGTGGTCAACGAAGAGGAAGACAGCGAAGAAAACATCTCGATGGAGAAGCTGACGCGCGATACCGGCGTCAGCCCCGTGGTCAAGCTCGTGGATACCGTGATCTTCACGGCTCTCGAGCGGCGGGCGAGCGATATCCACATCGAAACGCGCAACTCTGAAGTGGTGGTGAAATATCGCATCGACGGCGTGCTGCAATACGCAATGCAGCCGCTGGCGAAGGAGTGGCACGCGACCATTCTTTCGCGCATCAAGGTGATGAGCGAGCTCGACATCGCGGAGCGGCGCGTGCCGCAGGATGGGCGCTTCCGCGTGCGATACAAAGGGCGGTTCGTCGATTTCCGCGTCTCGATCATGCCGTCTGTGCATGGCGAAGACGCCGTGCTGCGCGTGCTGGACAAAGAAACGCTGAGCGAAAAATTTCGCAACCTGACGCTCGACGTGGTGGGATTCGACCAGGAAGAGCTGACGCGCTTCCGGCGGTACATCCACGAGCCCTACGGCATGGTGCTGGTGACCGGCCCGACGGGCTCCGGCAAGACAACGACGCTTTACGCGGCGATTAACGAAATCAAGAACGACGAAGACAAGATCATCACCATCGAAGACCCGGTGGAATACCAGGTGCGCGGGATTACGCAAATTCCCGTGAACGAAAAAAAGGGACTCACGTTTGCGCGCGGGCTTCGCTCGATTTTGCGGCACGACCCGGACAAAATCATGGTCGGCGAAATCCGAGACCACGAGACCGCGCAGATCGCCATCAATTCCGCGCTTACGGGACACCTGGTGTTTACCACCGTGCATGCCAACAACGTGACCGATGTGATTGGGCGCTTTATCAACATGGGCGTCGAGCCTTACAATTTCGTTTCAGCGCTCAATTGCATCATGGCGCAGAGGCTGGTCCGCGTGATCTGCGAGAATTGCAAGAAGCAAGTGGAGTATTCGCCCGAAACGTTGCGAGAATCAGGCCTGGCCCCCGCAGAGTGGAGCGCCGTGCCATTTTATGAAGGGCCTGGATGCCTGGAGTGCTCCGGGAGCGGATACCACGGCCGAAGCGCTATCACCGAACTGCTCGATCTGTCCGATCATATTCGCGAGATGATCATCGACCGGCGTCCGACTTCGGAGATCAAGCGCGCCGCGAAAGCGGATGGCATGACGTTTCTGCGGGACTCGGGCTTGAAGAAAATCCGCCAGGGAACGACGACCCTGCGCGAGATCAATAAGGTGACGTTTCTTGATTAGCCAAGGATCCACTCTCGCACCTCCGGTTTCTAAGACTGGTCCCGTGAGCCGGATCGAACGGTGGCTCAACGCCATGCCGCATCCACCGCTGGCGATAGAGATCTCGTCGGGGCATGTTGCGGGTGCTCACTGGGGAAAGACGCGGGGAAGCCTGGAATCGTTCGCGGTGGAGTATCTCGCGGACGGCGTGGTGACGCCGTCGCCCATGGAAGCGAATATCGTGAAGCCTGACGATGTGCGGACCGCGCTTCGCCGTGTGTTTGGAACCGTTGCGCCTCGCGGACAGAGTATCGCGCTGCTGATCCCCGATACGGTTGTGCGCGTTTTTATTTTGCCATTCGAGACGCTGCCTCGCAGCTCTGCGGACGCTCTTCCGCTACTGCGGTGGCGGCTGAAGAAGAGCGTGCCGTTTGACGTGGAAGAGACAGCGGTGTCGTGGACGCGCCAGACGGGCCGCGAAGGAAATCTGGAGATCGTCGCGGCGGTATCGCGGCAGCGCATCATCCGCGAATACGAGGAGGTCATCGAGTCACTAGGCACGGAAGCAGGAGTGATTATGAGTTCGACGCTCGCCACGCTGCCGCTGTTGGAAGAGCAGGGTTCAACTCTGCTCGTTCGTATCTCGGGCCGTACTCTTACGACGGCCATCGTTCGCGGCGCGAACCTGTGCGTGTATCGCTCGACAGAAATGCCGTTTGGCCCGGAGTTGCTCGAGCCAAAAACTGTGCTGGACGAGATTTTTCCGGCGCTCGCGTATTACCAGGATACATGGGATGGGACAATGGATCGCGCGCGCCTCTGCGGCTTTGGCGCCCGAGATGAATTATTCCGCGAAATACTTTCGGGAGAATTGAGATGCCCGATCGGCCCAATCTCGGACGTTGCGGGTATCGTGAATCTCGGTCCCGGCGCGCGCGACATCGTGCAAAGGGGTTTCGAATCTCTTGCCGGCTGGATGATGAACAAGGGAGCGTGAACGCCATTCGCAGCCCCCAACGCCCATGAAACTGCACCTCAATCTCGCAACCAAGCCGCTCGATAACCGTCGGCCCTTCCTTGCCTCCTCGGCGCTGTTGGGCGCGCTCGCGATCGTTGTGCTCGTTTTCGTCTCGCATGCGGCGTATAGGGCGTGGCGGGCAAACCGCGAGCTGCGCGCCGAAATTTCTCAGTATCAGGATCAAATTCGAGCCGACCGGCAAAAGCAGCAGGAATTGGAAGCATTTTTCCGAACGCCGGGCGCGCAGCAGGTGCTCAACCGTGCCGCGTTTTTGAATTCGTTGATTGGCCGGCGAAGCTTCCCGTGGACCAAGGTGTTCATGGATCTCGAGCGAACGCTCCCGCCCGGAGTGCGCGTGGTAAGGATTTCGCCGGCGTTGGTGAATGACCGGGCGAAGGTCACGCTGACGGTCGGCGCGTCGAGCGATGACGGCAAGATAAAGTTTTTGAAGGCGCTCGAAGATTCAAAGGTATTTTCCGACGTGGAGGTCGAGCAGGAGCGGCACCCCCAGCAAACCAATCAGCAGACCCAAGGGGACAAGGTCGAGGTGTCCCTCACCGTGTGGTACACGACGATATGAGGATATGAGGACTAACTGGCAAAAGTGGAAAATGTGGATCGGCGGCGTATTGGCCGCTTTGCTCGTGGTGGACCTGGCGCTGGCGGGTATTCTCTACGAATCGGCGCGCGAAGCTCCGCAGGCGATGCGCATGGAAGCGGCGAAGCTCAAAGCGCAAGAAAAGTTGTACAGGGCTGACGTGGCGCGCGGACAGGAGATCCGCGATTCACTGACCGAAGCACGGAAGGAATCCGACGCTTTTTACGATTCGACGTTTCCCGATGCAGCCACGGGCTACTCAGCCGTGGAAGGCGATCTCGATTCCATTGCAGCAAAGTCCGGGCTCGCCAACGAGAGCGTGAAGTTCAAGCAGAAGGATTTGAAAGACCATGGGGTGACGGAGATCACCATTTCAGAAACGGTAGAGGGGGATTATCCATCGATCCTACATTTTATCGATGGGCTCGAGCGGTCGAAGAACTTTTATCTCCTGCGCGATCTTTCGCTCAATTCATCTTCGGTCGCGGCAGGCAGCGGCGGTATCCGGCTGACGCTGGAGTTGCAGACATACTTTCGCACTTAGATATTTCCGATGATGAACAGACGCAAGGAAATGTTTCTTCTCGCGGGGCTGGCGGTCCTGCTGGTAGCGGTGTTCCTTTACTACCGCAACCCTGGATCCGTAGTTCGCGGCGTTTTAGCGGCCGATGGCAAGTTTCAGCCGATCGACGTGCAGGAGCCGCACCTTCGCGTCGACCTTTTGGAGAATCTTCGGAAGCTTGAATACAGCGGCGCGCACCGCAATATCTTTGTTGAAGGGCCTGCGCCCATTTCGCCTTCCGAGACGAAACGCGCGGATACGAACCTTGCATACGGCCCGAAGCGGCCCCCTCCTCCTCCTCCCGTCCAGGTTCCCGCGGAGTTTTTTGGCACGGCAACGATGCGTTCTTCAGGCGAGAAACTTGCCTTTTTCAAGGATGGCGACGATGTGCTGGTCGTGCAGCAGGGCTCGATATTCTTGAACGGTTACCGTCTGATTCACATCGGCAACGATTCGGCCGATGTGGAGGAAATTTCGAGCGGCCGGCACGCCACCGTTCCCATGGTGCAGCCGGAAACGGCGGAACAGCAGCCACCCCAGAATTAAGATGCCGGGACTCATTTGATCTTTACAATGCGAAACGACGAAATTCGAATGTTTCCTCAGCGCGGCGTGAGTTCGTTTGACGATGGACGTAGTTTGCGAGATCGCCCGGCTGAATCCGGATTCGCGTATCTGATGGCGCTGTTCATGGTGATCGCCGTAATCATCGCGTCCACAGTGGTGCTCCAGAACCTGGCCCTTCAGGGCAAGCGTATTCACGAGCAGGAAATGATTTGGCGAGGGAATCAGTACGTCCGGGCGATTCGCCTGTATTACCACAAGACCGGCAAGTATCCGCAATCGCTCGACGACCTCGAGAAGGGAATGCCGGAACTCCATTTTCTGCGCCAGGAATACAAGGACCCGATGAACAAGGAAGATGGGTCCTGGCGCCTTATTTACGTGAATGCTGCAGGGCAAATTATTGGAAGCGTCCGATACGCGTCGCTGCAGCAAATGGCGTTGCTGGATGGCGCGATCCAGGGAACGTCGCCGCAGCAGGGCCAAGTGCCAGGCCAGCCAGGAGTGGCGGCTTCGAGTCTGGCCGGTCCCGGTCTTCCGGGAGCGGGAAGCGGTCAGGCGGGGCCGCTGCCGCAGAGTCCTCCTTACGCCCCGGCGAGCGCTACGGACGATGAGTCCCAAGCGCCCCCTCAACGACCGGGAGATCAGTCGGACCCATCTAAGTCTCAATCTGGCTCTCAAGCCGGCGATCAAACCGGCGATCAATTCTCGCAATCTCCATCGAGCGATCAAAATTCACCTACCAGTGGGCAGTTCGCACAATCGGGACAATTGAACGAACCCGGACAGCCTGGAAGCCAGCCCGGTATGGCTGGACAGAATCCGTTGCTGGCAGCGAATGCGGCGATCCTTCAACAGAAGCCGACCGGCGCGGTTGATGGTCCTGTGATTGGCGCATTTCTAACCGGAGTTGCGAGTAAAGTCGATCAGCCCTCGATTAAATGGCTGAATGGTGGGAAGGCGAAGAAGTATAAAGATTGGGAGTTCATCTGGAATCCGCTCGAGGATCAAGCGCAAGCCATGCAGCAGGGACTAAATGGTGCAGGTCCGCCGGGCCAGCCTGGGCAAACGTTGGGAGGATTCCCGATTCCGAATCCGAATCCCGGAGGCATCAACGGGAGCAGCAGTGGGCCCGGGAATGCTCCTTCCCCCCAGGCTCCTCCGCCACAGCCTCCATCGGAGCCACAGCAATAATCTTGGTTAACGAGGTCGGGTGCCTGGCAAATCGGTAGCTGCCATTATCATTGTGCGGCGATTCTACTCACCGCAGTTCCGGCTTCCGAACGGCACCCTCCTTCCGGTTATTTCACATACATGCTTCAAATCCGCTCGAGGGCTCCGATGTCACCAGGCCCTTCCAAATGCCGAAGTGCTTTTTAGCTCACATGCGAGCCTTGTGTTAAAATCCGAGGTTACTCGGTGCCGTTCGCTCAGAATCGCAGCGGGCATAGGGGTCCCTGGATGAAAGCCAGCACGAAATTCCTCATCGGCTCGGGCATTATTGTAGCCACGCTTGTCTTGCTTGCATATGTCGGTTTTACCCAGAGCAAAACCTACTATCACACGATTTCCGAGCTTTCGACTTTGCACGGCCATGCCCTGCATCAGCGCATGCGCGTTTCAGGTGACGTGCAAAGGGGCTCGATCCAGCATCTCGCCGGAAGCACGGATTTTGTTTTGGCTGAGCAGGGAAGAGATCTGACGGTTAGTTACGTGGGCCGCGATCCGCTGCCCGATACATTCAAGGACGGCTCGCAAGCTCTGGTGGAAGGCCACCTGACCTCCGACGGCCGTTTCGTCGCGGAACAGGTGCAAACGAAATGCGCTTCGCATTACGAAGCGAGCCCGCCCGGCATGATGCCCTCGCCATCGGGCCAGACCAACAATAATTCCGTTGCGCCAGCTTTAGGTAAGAAGAGCTAAAAAGGGAAAAGAGGACCGGTGGATATCTTCGGATCGTTTGCCCTGATTCTTGCCCTTCTCGCCGCCGTGTACGCTTTTGGCGCGGGAATCGCGGGAATCATCACGCGCCGTCCGCTTCTCACGAAAAGCGCCCGTCAGGCCGGCATGGCGGTCTTCGTTCTCATCACGCTGGCAGTCGGAGCGCTCGAATATTTTTTCTTCACCGATAATTTCACGATTGCTTACGTGGCGGAGCACAGCAACCGCGCGTTGCCCGCGTTTTATAAGTTTGCCGCGCTGTGGTCCGGGCAGGAAGGTTCGCTGCTTTTCTGGAGCTGGCTGCTTTCGATCTACGCGTTTCTCGCGCTGTTTCTGAACCGCAAGAAACATCCCGAGCTTATGCCTTACGTCGGCGTGGTGGTCGCCGGCGTGCAGACTTTTTTCCTTACGCTGAATACGTTTGTCGCGACTCCGTTTCGAGTCCTTGCCGCGTCCGACGGCGCTGGCTTGATGCATCTCGCGCGGCTCTCCGAGGGCAGCGGCCTCAATCCGCTCCTGCAATACCCCGAGATGGTGATTCATCCGCCGATGCTTTATCTCGGCTATACGGGCTTCACGATCCCATTTGCGTTCGCGCTGGCTGCGCTGCTCGGCCGCTACCCCGGCGAAAAATGGATACACATCACGCGGCGCTGGACCATGGTTGCGTGGGGATTCCAGAGCGTTGGAATTCTTCTGGGCGCCCACTGGGCCTACTCCGTCCTTGCGTTCAGCGGCTATTGGTCGTGGGATCCCGTCGAAAACGCGTCGCTGCTGCCGTGGATCACAGGCACTGCTTTCCTGCATTCCGTGATGATGCAGGAAAAGCGCGGCATGATGAAGGTGTGGAACGTGTGGTTGGTTTTCACGACGTTTATGCTTTCGATTCTCGGAACATTCCTCACTCGCTCCGGCGTGGTCAGTTCGGTTCACGCGTTCGCGCAATCGGGCATCGGCCCGTGGTTTATCGCGTTTCTCGGGATCATTCTGGCGGTGTGCCTCGCGGCATGGTGGAAGAACCGGGATTATTTGCGCAGCGATAACCAGCTCGACTCGCTCGTTTCGCGCGAATCGAGTTTCCTGTTCAACAATTTGATTCTGCTGGCGGCGTGTTTTGCGATTCTGTGGGGCACGCTCTTCCCGGTGTTTTCCGAATGGATCACCGGAAGCAAAATCAGCGTGGGCCCGCCGTTCTACAACAAGGTGAATATCCCCATCGCGCTCTTTCTTCTGCTCCTAACGGGGATCGGCCCGTTGCTGGCCTGGCGAAAAACCTCATTTGACGCGCTCAAGCGTAATTTCGCGTGGCCTCTTGCGGGCGGGCTTGCAGCGGGCGTCGGTGCAGCGGTTTCCGGTTTCCGGGATATTTACGCGCTGATGTGCTTGATTCTTTCCGTTTTTGTCGTGCTCACGATTGGATCGGAGTTTTTCCGCGGAGCGCGGGTCATTGCACGGCGGGACGGGCTGAATCTGCTGTCGTCCGTGGTCGAGCTGACGACTCGCAATACGCGCCGGTACGGCGGCTACGTTGTGCACCTGGGAATGGTTTTGATTTTCATCGGCATTGCCGGCACGCCGTTCAACAAAGACATTCAGAAGGAAATGGGGCCGGGCGACCGCATGTCGGTCGGGCCTTACACAATCCTTTGCCAGAATTTCGATCAGGTCAGCAACGGCAACTACCAATCCGAGCGCGCCACGCTGGAAGTGTTTCGCAACGGCCGGTCGGAAATGATGCTGTATCCAGAGCGGCGCTTCTTTCTGGCCAGCCAGGTGACGGAGACAATGGTCGCGATTCAGTCGTCACCGCTTCGCGATTTGTACGTGGTCTACGCCGGCCGCAGCCAAGACGACGGCCGGCCAGTCATCCACGCCTATATCAATCCGCTGGTGAAGTGGATATGGTTCGGCGGCATTGTGGTGGTGTTTGGCACGATTCTCGCGCTTCTGCCCAATCGCCGTACGCCGCTTTTGCAACATGCTCCCGAGCCGGCGTGGAGAGATGCCATTGCGCCGGCGACGAGCGTCGGCGCGGCGATTGGCGCTGCATCCGCCCGCGGGCCTTCGAGGGTAGCGTCCGCGGTTGGTGGCGTCATTCGCCGGATGAGCTCGGATGAGTGAGTGCGGCGTGAGCAATAGCATAAAAGCGGCTCCAACGGCCGCGTGGTGGCGAGGCCGCCCGGCTTCAGTAGTCCTCATGCTTTGCGCGGCGCTCGCGCTCATGGGAACGGCTCTGTACGCGCAACAAACGGAGCGGGCAAAGGAAGTCGGCAAGAAGTTGATGTGCGTATGCGGTTGCGGGCAGGTACTGGTTTATTGCAACCACGTTGGCTGCGCGTATTCCTCGGGCGAGCTGAAGGAACTCGACGCGCATGTGGCACACGGCGATTCCGATGATGGGATTTTGAGCGCATTCGTGGGGGAATACGGGCTCACGGTTCTTTCCGAGCCGCCTGCGTCGGGATTCAACTGGTTTGCATGGATTATGCCCGTGCTGGCGCCGCTTCTGGCACTCCTACTCATTTGGCATCTCGTGCGGCGGTGGCGCCAGCGGGCTGCACTGGCCTCGGCTGGCGCTCCGCAAATTTCCGCGGAGTTTCTGGCCCGGGCACACCACGAATCTGCCCCGGATGATGATGCGTGACGATGCGAGCGAGCGGTCATGAGCAATGCTGACATCGTCGTGGCGTGCGTGTTGCTCGCAGCGGCTACGATTATCTTTATCTTCAACGTCCGCCTTGACGCTTCCGATTCCGCGCCCCACCGGACCAAGCTCGATCAGCTGATGGACCGCCGCGACGCCATCTACGAAAATCTGCGCGATCTACGCTTCGAGTATCGCGCGGGAAAATTCTCGGACGCGGATTACGACGAAACCAAGAAATCTCTCGAAATCGAGGCGGCCCGCGTCCTGGCCGAAATGGACGTGCTCACCGGTGGCACACCGACTCCCGCCACCCGCCAGGCTGCTTCGGAAAAGGCGCGACCGTAAATGAGCCAACTCGATGTTACTCCGCGAAGTGCAGCGACGAAGATGTGTTCCACCCTCGGAAGCTTTGCCCGGCTCTTTGTCGAGGCCGAGTGCGCTGATTTCAGAGCAGCCAGCGTCAAGCTGATTCCTATTGTCAGTCGTGCATCCGTCCTTCTGATTGCGCTCTTTGGGCTCAGCGTCTGCGCCTTCGCGGGCTCCATCTCGGGCGTTGTCCGCAATGGCACCACGGGAAAGCTCGCTGTGGGGGCTGACGTCATCCTGATTCAACTGCAGGGCGGAATGCAGCCCGTGGCCAACACGAAGACTGATGCGCAGGGCCGCTATCATTTCGATCATCCCAGCCTTGGCGCGGCCCCGATGCTTATCCGCGTCGCATATCGCGGCGTCAATTATCACGAGCCAGTGCCTCCCGGCAAAGACACCGCCGACGTGGAGATTTTCGAACCCACCGACAAGCCGAACTCTTTCGCAGTTACTGCCCACGCGATCATTCTTCAGCCCGGCGATTCAACGCTGACAGTCGGCGAGGAATACAGCATCAACAACGCCACACAGCCGCCCGTTGCTTATTATCGCGATGACGGCTCGTTCCTTTTCACGCTTCCCGATGGCGCGCAGCTTCAGGAAGTTTCCGCCGCCGGTTCCTCCGGCATGCCCGTCGTGCAGGGCACGATCGACAAAGGCAAGAACGAATCCGCCATCGCGTTTCCGTTCCGTCCCGGGGAAAGCAGCGTGCGCATCTCGTACACGCTTCCGTATTCTGGGAACCACGCTGCGATTCACTTCACCTCGCCTTACGCCTCGGCTCGAGTGGCCTTCTTTGCTCCCCCGACCGTGCAAATTTCGAGTGATGGTTTTGCTCCGGCTGGCTCCGAGCAGGGGTTCAACGCCTACATGCGCGAGTCGGTTCCCGCAAATACGCCGATTAGCGTTTCCGTTTTGGGTACCGCCCCTCCAGCTCCGCAAAATGGAGGAACGGATAGTTCCCAGGGTTCAAGCGCAAATCGAGGCGCTGAATCCAGTGCGGCCACGCCGGTCGCCGGCGTTACTCCGATTCCCGCACGCCTCGACAGCTTGAAATGGATTCTCGTTGGCGGTTTTGCCGCAATCTTCGTGCTGGGCTTTCTATATCTCTGGATGCGCCCGCAGGCTGCTGCCGGCCTCGCAACGTCTGCTGGTGCGCCGGTCGTGATTGGAGTGCCGACATCGCCGGGCGGTGCCGCGCCGCCCGCGGTTGCTGCCGAAGTGGCGAGCGCCGTTCGCGGCAGTCTCGACGAGCTAAAAGACAGCCTCTTCCGCTTGGAATTGCGCCGCCAGGCAGGCACGATCAGCCAAGAGGATTACACTCGCGACCGCAAGCGTATCGACCAGACTCTGCGCGATTTGGTCCGTGGCTGAGCCCACTCAATTGACGAGCCACGCTACGTCAGACGCTGTGCAGCTCGGCATTTGTTTCGATCGCGTGCAGAAGCGCTTCGGATCGCTCTTTGCCTTGCGCGATATTTCGCTGGAGATTACGCCCGGCGAATTTGTGGCGCTGCTTGGCCCCAACGGCGCCGGGAAAAGCACGTTGTTGCGACTCGCTGCGCGGCTCGCGAACCCTTCGAGCGGCAGCATTCAATTCTCTTCCGGCGAGACTGCCGCGTCCGGAAAGTCACGTCGGGGCGCTTTGATGCAGGATTCTCAGCGGCTGATCGGCCTGGTCGCACACAACACGCTGCTTTACGACGAATTGACCGCTGAGGAGAATCTAACACTGTTCGGCCAGCTTTACGGCCTCGATCACGTGCCGGTTCGAGTCGCCAGTTCGCTGGAAGCCTGCGGGCTTGCGACGCGAGCTGCAAGTCTGGTCCGCACGTTTTCGCGGGGAATGCGGCAGCGCTTGGCGATCGCGCGGGCGCTGCTGCACGGTCCGCGCCTCCTGCTCCTCGATGAACCCGCAGCCGGCCTCGACCGGCAGGGACTTGCATGGCTCGGCGGAGTGTTATCGCGGCTTCGCACCGAAGGCTGCACGATCGTCATGAGCACGCACGCGCGCAACGAATCGCTGGATCTTGCGACGCGCGCCATCGTTCTCGCCAGCGGGCGCGCCGAGCGCGATTCCGGTCCCGGTGGCGATCCCCGTCTTCTGCTCGCCGACCTGCGGATGGAGGCGTGACATGTCAGATCGCGTCTCAGGGTTCATACAAGCGATCGGAGACGCCTGGTCCAGCCGCCGTAACGCCGGCGTTTCGCCGGCCTATGCCTACGCGGCACGCTGCGTAACGGGATGCCATTCTCGGTGACTACCTCTCGCGCCGCCTTCATCCTTCTGGGTAAAGAGTTGCGCCTGGAATTCCGCACGCGCGAACTGCTCACAGCGACAATCGTTTTCGCGCTGGTGATTGTTGTTCTTTTCAGTTTTGCTTTCGATCCCACTCCTGCCGAATCTCGTCGCTACGGTCCGGGCCTGTTGTGGATCGCATTTCTTTTTGCGGGTTCGCTGATGCTGCATCCATCCTTCGCGCGCGAACAATCGAACGATACGCTCGACGGCCTGCGCATGGCGCCTGTCTCGCCATTTTCGATTCTTCTCGGCAAGATGCTCGCGAACTTCATTTTCTTGTCGCTCGCCGAAGTGGTTCTGGTTCCGGTCTTCGCGGTTCTTTACAACGTTTCGCTTTCGGGCATCGTCGGGCGTCTTATTGTCGTTCTGATTCTCGGCACGCTGGGGATCGTCATCACGGGGACCGTATTTTCCGCGGTTTCGGCTCACGCGCGCATGCGGGAACTGCTCCTGCCGCTACTCCTGCTGCCGATACTCGCACCGCTGCTCATAGCCTGCGTCGAATCGACGGGATCGCTTTTTGCGGAGCAACCGGCCCTCGACCGCACCTGGCTCGCATTCCTGGCGGGATTTGATATCGTCTTTCTGACGGCTTCGTGGCTTCTGTGCGATTATTTGCTGGAGGAATGATCGTTTTGATTCGAGGTTTCATCGAATGAGCGCCCGGCGCATCGTCGGCACCCTGATCGCTGCCGCCCTGATTGTCTTCGGCGGGTATGCCGCGCTGTTCATCGCGCCCGACGAAGCGACGATGCACGCGATCCAGCGTATTTTTTATTTCCACCTGCCAGCCTGGATCTCGATGTTCACGGCATTCACGGTGGTGTTCGTAGCAAATATCGGCTGGCTGACTGCGCGTAAGCAGAAATGGGATTCTCTCGGTGTATCGGCGGCGGAAGTCGGTGTCATTTGCTGCACCATTGGATTGATCACGGGGCCGTTGTGGGCGCGCCCGGTCTGGGGTATCTGGTGGACTTGGGACGCCCGGCTCACCACAACTTTCATCCTCTGGCTGCTTTACATTTCGTATCTGCTTCTGCGCGGCTTGCTGGAAGATCCCGAACGCCGTGCGACGCTCTCCGCTATTTTTGGAATCTTCGCGTTTCTGGACGTCCCGCTCGTCTATCTGTCGAATCGGCTGTGGCGGACGCAGCATCCGCAGCCCGTTATCCTCGGTGGGAAAGGCTCGGGACTGGATCCGACGATGGCGAAGGTGCTTCTGGTATGCGTCATTGCGGTGCTGGCGATTATGGTCTTCGTTCTGATAGATCGTTATCGCCTGGAATTGCTCCGCCGCGAGGTCGAGGAGTTGCAGATCGAAGTTGAATTACGCTCCTTGGACGCGCCCGCTTCGGGGACTTCGACCACAAGAAAGGTACAGCCATGAAAAACTTCGATAATCTCTTCGCCGCTTGGATCGTCGTCTGGTTGGTATTTTTCCTTTACGAAGTCAGCATCGCCCGGCGCTTATCGCATCTGCGCGACGAACTCGAACGCTTGAAGCAGCGGCTTCGGTAGAGCGCTCATTCGCGGCTGCGTTCGCTCGGTCCTGCGCTTAGGACGCGGCAGTCATCCACTCTTCTCGTCTTCCGCTATAATGGTCACATCATCATGCAAGGATCGAAACGAATCGCCGTGGTCCTTTTCCAACTCGGCGGGCCCGACTCGCAAGCTGCCGTCGAGCCCTTTCTCTACAATCTCTTCTGCGATCCGGACATTATCAATTTTCCCGGCTCCTTTCTGGCTCGCAAGCCGCTCGCGAAGCTGATCTCCACCACGCGCTCGAAAAAAGTCCGCGAGCATTACGCAGAAATAGGCGGCGGCTCGCCGATACGCCGGCTTACGGAAGAGCAGGCTGGTGCTCTGGAAGCCGAATTGTCCCGGCATCTTGACGCGCGCTGCGTCGTGGCCATGCGTTACTGGCATCCGAACACCGAGGAAGCGATTGCCAAGCTCGCGCGCGAGCCGTTCGACGAACTCGTGCTCCTACCGCTTTATCCGCAGTATTCATTCGCCACCACGGGCAGCAGCCTGAAGGAATGGAATCGCCTTTACAAACCGAATACTCCCGTGCATTTGATCGACCGCTTCTACGATCATCCGGATTACATCGCGGCAATCGTCGAGCGAATCAACACGGCACTGTGCGAATTGCCGCGCCGCGACGAAGTTCAGTTGGTCTTTAGCGCGCATGGCTTGCCATTGGCGCTGGTTCAGAAGGGCGATCCGTATCCGAAACATATCGCGGAAACTGTGGAACTCGTTCGCGAACTTGGCGCCTGGCCGAATCGGCACGTGCTCTGCTATCAGAGCAAAGTCGGCCCGCAGAAATGGCTGGAACCGTCGCTCACCGGAGCCATCGAGAAAATGATTCGGAGCGGGGTGAAGCGCATGTTGATCGTGCCCATCGCATTTCTCACCGATCACATCGAAACGCTTCACGAAATCAACATCGAAGCCCGCGAACAGGCCCACGCCCTCGGCGTCACCGACTTCCACATGATGCCGGCTTTGAACGACTCACCGCTCCTGATCCGCGCCATGGCCGATCTCGTCTTGCGCTCGGTTGGCATGCGCTCTGGCGTTGCTTCTACTGTCAGCTAAGAAGCCTTTAGCTTTCGGCATGGCACAGCATATTCACCTTGGCCCACGCAGGGCC
>JANWJR010000071.1 GCA_025451835.1 Candidatus Acidiferrales bacterium
ACAAGCTCGAAGAACAGCATCGCCGGATGGAGCGGTCCGTCAATCTTTCGATCGATGTTCCCCGCCCGATGACGCGGATGCGGTTCACGCAAACCGGAATCGAATTAGTGATTCGATACCCCGTAACTCGCGAAAATGACGCGGACATCGACGACCGCATTACGCGAGCGCTCCTGGAAGTCATGGGAAAGGAATCTGCCGTGAAGGCAGTCGGGGCTCCGTCGCAAAGCGCCTCGCCGGCTCCACCATCGAACGCCGCCCTATCCGAGGCCACGGTAAAACTTCCAGAAAACAAATTGCAGAAGCCCTGACAGATTCGTGAGCGCGTAGATCCCATCGGAAGCTTTCATCAGGCCCATCGCCGCAGGGAACGCGAACGTATTCGGCTTGCCCGCCACGCAACCCCGTACATGTGGCTGTAGCCGAGATAGCTGCGAAAAGACACGGCGAAAATGCGGCGCCCGAGTCGTGGAGCAAAGCGAAACTGGCGCCGTCCGCAGCAGCAGGCCCGATTAGCGTGGATGGCAGCGGTTATTCGCTCTCAGCGCGCCGTCGATGAAACAGCTGCAACTTCCTTCTCGATTGGAGCACCCACCAGATTTCCCCACTCGGTCCAGGAGCCGTCATAATTTCTCACCTTGTCGTATCCCAGCAAGTACTTCAGAACAAACCAGCTGTGCGAGCTGCGTTCGCCGATGCGGCAATATGCGATCACTTCGTCCCCGCCTTTCACGCCCTTCGACTCGTACAGCTGCTTCAGAGCATCCGCGGACTTAAACGTGCCGTCCTCATTGGCCGCCTGCGACCAGGGGATATTCGCCGCGCTCGGGATATGCCCGCCGCGCTGCGCCGTTTCCGACATGCCCGGAGGCGCGATGATTTTCCCGGTAAACTCGTCCACCGAGCGCACATCCACAAGCTGCGCCCGTGTATTCTTCTTGAGGAGACTCTGGACGTCTTCCTTGCGCGCGCGAATCGATTCGTCGGGCCCCGTTGCGCGATAGGTCGCGGCGGCCACGGTCGTGGGCTCGGTCGTTAGGGGACGCTTTTCCTCAATCCACTTCTTTCGCCCGCCGTTGACGAGGCGGACATCCTTGTGGCCATAATACTTGAGCTGCCACAGGGCATAGGCGGCGAACCAATTGTTGTTATCGCCGTATACAAGAACTGTCGTGTCATTTGAGATTCCCGATTTCCCAAGCAACTCTTCCAAGGCAGCTTTCTCGATCAGGTCGCGGCGAACGTTATCCTGGAGCTGCGTTTGCCAGTTCCATGCCACAGCGCCGGGAATGTGTCCCTGATCGTAGGCGGTGGTATCAACGTCTACTTCGACCAGGCGCACCTTGGGGTCGTTCAAATGATCCGCCGCCCATTGCGTCGAGACCAGCACTTCCGGATGTTTATATTCAGACATCGTCGATCTCCTTTGCATTACATCTTTGGATTCTCTCGCGTCCTAAAACAAAAAACCCACCTGCCATCTAGTTTCTGGCGGTGGGCTTCTAAAAACTTTGCCGAGAACCAGTACCTAGATTTTCAGCCTCCCCAAGCCAGAACGCACGTGCGCGCAACACCGACAACACGAGCAGCGGCACGCGATTTGGCAATAGCAATTCATCGCCATCAACTTACATCAGAAGCACCGTGACAGGCAACGGTCTTTTCCTGAATCCGGCAGGCGTCGCGGAGAGTCAAACTGGGTGAGGAGGAAATCATGGAACCACGGCTCGATCCTGGTAAAGCTTCCCCAGCCATTCTGAAAGCGATGATGGGACTGGAGGCCGCAGTGCGCGCGGCCGGTCTGGAACCGGCGTTGGTCGATTTGGTGAAGCTCCGAGCGTCTCAAATCAACGGCTGCGCTTATTGCATGGACATGCACGCGAAGGACCTCCGGGCCAGAGGCGAAAAGCAGGAACGGCTCGACGTGCTGAACGCGTGGCGCGAGGCGCCGTTTTATTCCGATCGCGAGCGTGCGGCGCTTGCGTGGACCGAAGCAGTCACGCTGATTGCGCAGGACCATGTGCCGGACGATGTTTACAATGAAACCCGCCGGCATTTTTCCGATGTTGAGCTAGCGAATCTCACCCTCGCAATCGTTGCGATCAACGGCTGGAACCGCTTCGGAGTTGCATTTCGCTTTGTGCCGGGGACGTACCAGAGTACGGTGAAGCAGGAAAAATCCCACAGCGCCTGAATTTCCGCTCGATCATTTGTGCATCCCATCGCGGCGCGCCGGCGCTCAACATGCAACGCTGGCAGCCTGCGGTGCGATTGCCTTCTCTGCGATTGCCTTCTCCGCTACGAGAAACCCTACGGACGTGACGTCCAACAGATTCGCGAGCTGCCGCGCCAGCGTCGGTCCCTGCCGCGCCGAGCGCACGGTCATTTCGATGTCCATAAAATCGCCGTCCGGTGACGGCTGCGCGAAAAACTGAATCACGTCGAAGCGCCGCCGCCGCGTTAGCCCCAATATGCGAACCAGCGCTCCTTCGCTGTGCCTGACGCGCATCTGATACGTGAACGTGTTCATCGCGCTTCCTCCTCCAACATCTCGGAATTTGATTTCCCCGGACCGACGATCGGCCAGACGTTCGCTTTCGGATGGATGGCAACGTGTGCCAGGACCGGTCCGCTTTCATTCAGCAATCGCCCGATGGCGGGTTCCACTTCGCTCTCCCGCTCCGCGCGAAAAGAAGAAATCCCCATGGACTTTGCGACCGCCGTGAAATCAGGATTGTCCGAAAGATCCACTTCGCTGTATCGCTCGTTGTGGAATAGTTCCTGCCATTGTCGCACCATCCCAAGCGCCTGATTGTCAAACAGCACGATTTTGACCGGAAGATCGTAGCGGCGCAGCGTTACCAGCTCCTGCAGGTTCATCATGATGGAACCGTCGCCGGTGATATTAATGACGAGCGCGTCAGGCCGTCCCAGTTGCGCGCCGATTGCAGCAGGGAGCCCGAATCCCATCGTGCCCAGCCCGCCGCTCGAAAGATGGTTTTCCGGCCGCGCCACCTGCCAATGCTGCGCGACCCACATCTGATGCTGCCCCACGTCGCTCGTTACCACCGCGTCTTCGCCAGCCAACTCCGATAAACGCTTCAGAAAATAACGCGCGTCAATCTCGCCGGAGGATGAGCGCTGATATTTCCAGGCATATTCCGCCTTCGCGGCCGCACATTTCTCTCGCCACTCAGAAATTGGCAGCACAAAAGCAAGTTGCGCCAGAGCGAAGCGAATATCGCCGACAACTGCCGCATCCGCGGCGCGCAGCTTGCCAATTTCGGACGCGTCCGCGTCCATATGCAACACTCGCGCGTGCGGCGCAAACGTGGCGAGTTTGCCGGTAGCGCGATCGTCAAATCGCACGCCGATACAAATAAGCAGATCGCTTTCCTGCACGGCGAAGTTCGCGGCCTGGTTTCCGTGCATGCCCATCATGCCTAGAAACAGTTCGTGTGAAGGTGGCAAAACACCGAGACCCTTCAGCGTTGCCACTACTGGGACGCCCGTCAATTCGGCAAAATCCCGGAACTCACTCACCGCACGAGCCATTCCGATGCCGCCGCCCGCATATATCACCGGACGCGAACTCTGCCGCATCAGCTCCGCCGCTCGCGTGATGTCTTTGTACGCGGGTTTCAGCGAGATGGCCGCCCCATGGGAAGGCGCGGGGGCAAATTCCGCTACCGCGTTCGCTATGTCTTTCGGCAAGTCGATCAGAACGGGGCCAGGACGCCCGGTCGCCGCGATTCGAAAAGCTTCATGCACGACTTCCCCGAGACCGTCGGCCGAATCCACCAGAAAGCTGTGCTTCACAACTGGAAGCGTGATCCCGAAAATATCGACTTCCTGAAACGCATCGGTACCGAGTAGCGAGGTTGGGACCTGTCCGGTAATAGCGACGATTGGCACCGAGTCCATGAATGCGTTGGCGATTCCGGTCACGAGATTCGTCGCGCCCGGGCCAGAAGTCGCCATGCAGATGCCAACCTTGCCGGTCGCGCGGGCATATCCGTCGGCAGCCAGCGCCGCGGCTTGTTCGTGGCGAACCAGAATGTGCCGGATCTTCGAATCGAGAAGCGCGTCATACACAGGCATGATCGCGCCGCCCGGATATCCGAAAATCACGTCCACGCCCTCTTGTTCGAGGGCTTGAATCAGGTGTTGCGCTCCATTCATCGTGCGATCCGCGCAACTTCCGCTTTCGGCTGAAGCCACGACATTCGCTCGCGCAATTCCCTCCCCACTTTTTCGACTGGGTGCTCGAGGTCCTCTTTGAGCAGAGCGTTGTACTTCGGGCGCCCGCCGGCATTTTCCGCGATCCATTCGCGCGCGAATTCTCCCGATTGAATTTCCGCGAGAATCCTCTTCATGGTTTCGCGAACGCGTGCATCCACCACGCGCGGCCCGCGCGTCAAATCGCCATATTTCGCCGTCTCACTGACGAATCGCAGCATCTGCGCGAAGCCGCCTTCGTAGATCAAATCCACGATCAGCTTCAACTCGTGCAGGCACTCGAAGTACGCCGCCTCCGGCTGGTATCCGGCTGCGACCAACGTTTCCCATCCGGCCGCCATCAGTTCCGTCACGCCTCCGCAAAGAACAGCTTGTTCGCCGAAGAGATCGGTTTCGGTCTCTTCTTTGAAGGTTGTCTCGATAACGCCGGGGCGCGTGCCGCCGATTGCGTGGGCGTAGGCAAGCGTCCGCGCGAACGCCGAACCCGACGCGTCTTGATGGATCGCCAGCAGGCACGGAACGCCCGCACCCGCTTCAAATTGCCGCCGCACAAGATTGCCAGGCCCTTTCGGCGCAACCATGGTCACGTCAGCTTCGGCAGGCGGCTTGATCTGACCGTAATGGATATTGAATCCGTGG
Source organism: Candidatus Acidiferrales bacterium (assembly GCA_025451835.1). GTDB lineage: Bacteria > Acidobacteriota > Terriglobia > Acidiferrales > UBA7541 > Palsa-295. Next base: position 4,879 of record JANWJR010000071.1, read on the forward strand.
CCGAAGAGAAGCATCGCGCCTTTTCTGAGCTTCGGCGCGATCGCTTCCTGATAAATTTGCGGCTGGGCCATATCCGGCACGAGCACTGCAACAATGTCCGCGTCTCCCACCGCATCGGCGGGACGCTCCGGTCTCCAACCGTCTTCGGTCGACTGCGCCCAGGTTTTTCCTCCGGGACGCAGCCCAACGCGCACATCGCACCCGCTATCGCGCAGATTCAACGCGTGCGCGCGGCCCTGGCTGCCGTAGCCAAGCACCGCAATGCGCTTTCCCTCCAGTGTTTCCGTATCCGCGTCCGCCTGCCAGTACATTTTCGCCATGTAATCTCCTTTAGCTGTTAACAACCGATCTGAAATGGTTTGTCACTGCCCCCGCCGATGCCGACGAAACCAACTGGGCATATTTCGCAAATGCGCCGGTGACTCCGGGGCGCGCAGGAAGCTGCCAACCCCGGCGGCGCGCATTCCAATCGACCTCGGCATCCAGACGGCGCGCCTCGACGTCAATCGTGACGCGGTCGCCATCCTGCAGCAGCGCGATCGGGCCGCTGCACGCGGCCTCCGGAGAAACGTGTCCGACCATCAATCCATGTGTCGCGCCGCTAAATCGGCCGTCGGTAATCAGCGCAACGGTATCGCCTAAGCCTTGGCCCACAAGCGCCGCCGTGACGCCCAGCATCTCGCGCATCCCTGGCCCCCCCTTGGGCCCTTCGTAACGAATCACCACGAAATCTCCCGGCTTGATCTCCCGCGCTTGCACCGCATCGAAAGCGGCTTCTTCGGAATTGAAAACGCGCGCCGGGCCCGATTGCTTCTGCCGCTCGTGCCCCACGAGCTTGATGACGCATCCTTCCGGAGCCAGCGACCCGTGCAGAATGGCGATTCCTCCGTGAGGCTTGATCGGGCTTGCCAGAGGTCTAACGACTTGCTGCGCCGAGGCCTCCTTCGCCTCGCGCGCTTCCTCGAAAAGCGTGCGGCCTGTGACCGTCAGCGTGTCGTGCAACAGGCCGGCATCGAGCAGGCGCTTGGCGATCAGGCGCTCGCCGCCCGCCCGCTCGAGGTCGGTCGCCACGAAATTGCCGAACGGTTTCAGGTCGGCCAGCAAAGGCGTCCGCGCGGAAATGCAATCGAAAGCGCCCAGATCGAAGGGGATGCCCGCTTCATGGGCGATCGCCAGCAGATGCAGCACGGCGTTTGTCGAGCCTCCGGTTGCGGCGACGGCCGCAAAAGCATTTTCAATCGACGCGCTCGTAAGGACGCACTCCGGAAGGATTTCATCGCGAATAAGTCTCATCACCCATCGCCCGCAATCGAAAGCGGCCTGCTCTTTTCGGGTATCGGTAGCGGGAATCTCGTTTGCGCCCACCGGCGATATGCCGAGCATTGCCGCGGCGATCGACATCGTGTTGGCCGTGAATTGTCCTCCGCATGCCCCCGCGCCCGGACACGCGTGATTTTCCAGGTCCGTCAGTTCTTCCTCTGTCATTTTCCCGGCGGCGCACGCTCCAACGGCTTCGAACACGTCCTGTATCGTTACGTCGCGATTCTTGAAGCGGCCGGGAGCGATCGACCCGCCGTAGAACATCAACGACGGAAGGTTCAATCGGGCCAAAGCCATGATCGTTCCCGGGATCGTCTTGTCACATCCGGAGATCGCCACCACGCCATCGAATAGGTGTCCGCGAACGAAGACTTCAATCGAATCCGCAATCACTTCGCGGGAAATCAGCGACGATTTCATGCCCTGCGTGCCCATCGAGATGCCGTCAGATACGGCGATCGTGTTGAATTCCACGGGCGTTCCGCCGGCCGCGCGGATGCCTTCCTTCACTTTTTCGGCAAGCCGGCGCAAGTGATGATTGCAGGGCGTTACTTCGGTCCACGTATTGGCCACGGCCACGAACGGGCGGGCGAGGTCGGCGTCGGTAAGGCCCGTAGCCTTGAGCATCGCGCGCGCCGGCGCGCGGGATAGTCCTTTTTTTATGGCGTCGCTTCGCATTGGCCTCGGTGCCCTGCGCGCTCGTTCTCGCGCAGCCATGTCATTGAAAGCTACCTGGCCGCATTTAGTCCAATTTATACTTATGCAACACACCATAAGAATATTTTATGGAGGGAACCCTTGACACCTCCGCGTTAGTTTCGTAAAGTCCTTGCGTAATCATGAAGAGCTTGCTCTCAACGCGATTTAGCAGCTTCAATTTTGGATACCGCTCCTATTATCGGGACAGCGGCCTGTTGAAGCCTGCTCGCGACGGAGACTGAAGCTAAGAAAAAAGCGAAGCAAGGCATTCAACAGGCCGCGGACCTCAACCAGGGACGCGGCCTTTTTGTTTGCTACCGGGGAGAACGGCAATCCATGCGCAAGCGGAGCGACGGAATGAAGAAGAT
>JANWJR010000072.1 GCA_025451835.1 Candidatus Acidiferrales bacterium
AACATATCGGTTGAGATATCGCTGATCACGCCGGTGGCGCTGGAGAAGGGCTTGCGGTTTGCGATACGCGAAGGCGGCCACACGGTGGGCGCCGGCGCCGTCGCCGAGATCATCGAGTAACCCATGCCCAACGGAGAAAAAATTCGGATTCGTTTGAAGGCTTACGATCATCGCATTCTCGATCAATCGACGAAAGAGATTGTGGACACGGCAAAGCGCACCGGCGCGGACGTCGCGGGCCCGATTCCTCTGCCGACGGTCATCAACCGCTGGACCGTGCTGCGGTCGCCGCATGTTGACAAGAAATCGCGCGAGCAATTTGAAATGCGCACGCATAAGCGGCTGATCGATATCCTCGAACCCACGCCCGACACGGTGGACGCGCTGATGAAGCTCGATCTTCCGCCCGGCGTGGACGTCGAGATCAAAGCCTTCGGACGGGAACATACTACGAAGTAAGACCGGCGAAGCAAGAGCGGCCAAATAACCGGGTCCTGGCTGGACTCGCAGCAGAAAAAACAAGAAGGAAAGAGCGAACGAAATGGCGGTCAACGGAATACTCGGAATCAAGCTGGGCATGACGCAAATTTTCGCCGAAGACGGCGCAGCCGTCCCATGCACGGTGCTGCAGGCCGGTCCATGCGTGGTGGTGCAGCGGCGCACCAAAGACAAAGATGGCTACGACGCGGTGCAACTTGGCCTGGTGGAATTCATCAAGCCGCAGCGGGTCACCAAGGCGCTTACGGGCCATTTCAAGAAAGCTGGCGTCGCTCCGATGCGGCACATGGGTGAAGTGCGCCTCGAGGATTCGAAGGATGAAACGAAAGCCGGAGATCGCGTCCTGGTGGACGGCTTCAAAATCGGCGAGTTCGTGGATGTTACCGGAGTCAGCAAGGGCAAGGGATTCGCGGGCGGCGTGAAGCGCTGGCACTATCGCGGTGGCGATGCGTCGCACGGTTCGATGTTTCACCGCGCACCCGGCGGGATCGGTGCGAGTTCGTTCCCTTCGCGCGTCTGGAAGGGCCAGCATTTCCCGGGGCACATGGGCCACGAGCGCGTCACCTCGCAGAGTTTGCGCGTCGTGAGAATTGACTTGGACGAGAACCTGTTGCTGGTGCGCGGCGCGGTGCCGGGGCCGGCGGGAAGTTACATTTTTATTCGTAAGGCCAAGCGCGGCCGATAACTCGGTCCCAAAGTTTGATAACGAGGCGACGATGCCGGTTGTGGACGTAAAAAGTCTAGATGGAAAGACGGTCGGGCAGATCGAACTGGCCGACGATGTGTTTGGCGCGAAGGTCAACTCGCACTTGCTGCACGAAGCTGTGCGGCACTATCTCGCGGGCGAACGCGCCGGAACGCACAAGACCAAGGACAAGAGCGAAGTAAGCGGCTCGGGCAAGAAACTCTGGAAGCAGAAGGGTACTGGCCGGGCGCGCGTTGGGTCAATTCGTTCCCCGCTCTGGCGGCATGGCGGTACGGTCCACGGCCCGACGCCGAGAAGCTACGCCTACGCGTTGCCGAAAAAAATGATCCTGGGCGCGCTCCGCTCGGCGCTTTCGGCAAAGCTGGCCGACGAAAAGCTGACCATCGTTGAGGAATGGAAGTTGGACTCGCACAAGACCAAGCCGTTCCGGCAGGCGCTCGACAAATTCGATGGCAACACGCGCACGATTCTGCTGGTGGAAAACGGCGCGAACCTCAATCTCGAGCGAGCCAGCCGCAATCTGGACGGCGTAACACTGATTGCTTCAACCGCGATCGATCCGTATCACCTGTTGCGGCACGATCATCTGATGCTTTCGCGCGAAGCGGCGGCGAGACTCAGTCGTTCGCTGTCGGCGGACAAATCGGAACCCGCCGTGCAGATCGAGCCGGCCCACGCGGCGTCCGAGAAGCGGACCCAAGAAAAGCACGCTACGGCAAAGCACGCGCCGGCCAAGCATGCCGCGAGGAAAGCCGCGACGCACAAGCCCACGGCAAAAAAGCACACGGCCGCGAAGAAACATAAGCCGAAGGCAAAGCCGAAAGGGAAAAAGGAATAGGCCATGGCGAGCAGGCTTTACCAGGTTATTCGGCGCCCAATCATCACCGAAAAGGGACTCGGCGTGAAGGAAACGCAGCACACCGTCGTGTTCGAAGTCGCCCAGGACGCCACGAAGTCGGAGATCAAGGAAGCGGTGCAGCGCGTATTCAAAGTGAGAGTCGATCACGTCCGCACCGCGAATTTTCACGGCAAGTTCCGCCGCCGTGGCCGCGCCGAAGGGCATCGCCGCGATTGGAAGAAAGCGTACGTGCGGCTGGCGGAAGGCGAAAAGATGATCGAGTACGCCGAGAATTTGTAATCCCGGCAAGGCCCGAAAGCGGCGGCGCTTTCGCGAAGGCAAGAGGCAACGATGGCACTGAAAACATTCAAACCGTACACACCATCACGGCGCTTTCTGACGATGCTCGACAAGAGCGAGATCACCAAGCAATCGCCGGAAAAGTCGCTGACCGAAGCGAAGAAGCGCACCGGCGGACGCAATTCGCATGGCGAAGTGACTTCCTGGCATCGCGGCGGCGGCCACGCGCGGAGGTATCGCGCGATCGATTTCCGGCGCGATAAGACAGGCATTCCGGCGAAGGTAGCCGCGATCGAATACGATCCGAACCGTTCGTCGCGCATCGCCCTGCTGCACTACGCGGACGGCGAAAAGCGTTACATCCTGCAGCCGGTGGGCCTGGAAGTCGGCATGACCATTCAAAACGGCGAAGGCGCGGACATTCTGCCTGGGAACGCTTTGACGTTTCGGCACATTCCGCCCGGAACGATGGTTCACAACCTCGAGCTCCATCCGGGAAAAGGCGGCCAAGTGGTTCGCGCGGCCGGCGGAGCGGCGCAGCTTCTGAGCAAGGAAGGCGATGTGGCGCTGGTGAAGCTCCCCTCCGGCGAAACGCGGAAGTTCAGCGTGGATTGCATGGCCACCGTCGGCCAGTTGGGCAATTTGGATCATGAGAATGTGACGTACGGGAAAGCGGGACGCACGCGCTGGCACGGCAAGCGTCCTACGGTTCGCGGCGTAGCCATGAACCCGGTGGATCACCCGCACGGCGGCGGTGAAGGCCGCGTGAAAGGCAATCACCCGCAAACTCCCTGGGGGTTTCCTACCCTGGGCGCGAAGACGCGAAAGAAGCGTCCGAGCGACCGGTTGATAGTCGAACGGCGCAAGCCGTAGTCAAGTCGCAGTGTTGATGCAGGAGCAAAAAAAATAATGAACCCGGCGCGGCGGGGAATTGAGAGTGTTATGACAGCCACACGATCGTCTCGGCGTGCACCACGGCGCACAGCGCGTCCGCGGAAAGCAGTTTCGCGGCGTGCGACCAAGCCCGCGGTGAAAATCGCCTCGAAACTCATACCGCCGCCCCAGGTGCTATTTCGGTTGTGCCGGGCCGGATGGGCCGTAATTGTCGAGAAGGCGCCGCACGCGTCAGGAACGCGGTTTGTTTGCCCGTTCTGCCCGCTTTCGCATCGCGTGCCGGGCCCGGTCCGCGGATTCCGCAAGGTTCGCCGCGCGCAATACATCAAATTGCGTCGCGTGGAGGAATAGGGAACACTGATGCCTCGCTCACTGAAAAAAGGGCCGTTCATCGACGACCACCTGCGCGTGAAAGTGGAAGCCCTGAACGGACGGAACGAAAAGAAAGTCATCAAGACGTGGTCGCGCCGCTCGACGATTCTGCCCGAGATGGTGGGCCACACGATCGCCGTGCACAACGGCAAGAAGTTTATCCCGGTGTACTGCACCGAGCAGATGGTAGGTCACAAACTCGGGGAGTTTGCTCCGACGCGCACGTTCAAGGGCCACGCCGTGAAAGCGGCGCTCGAAAAGGCCGCGGCGGCAGCAGGCGTTCCCGCAGCACCAGCCGCCGGAGCAGCAGCGCCGGCGCCAAAGGCGTAGACCATGGCGACAGCGATTCAAACTCCGGCTCAGATTGCGGGAATGGCGAACACGCGATTCGTCCGCGTCTCGCCGCAGAAAGCCCGGCTGGTAATCGACCTGATTCGCGGCCGGCGCGCCGAAGAAGCGCTGCAAACGCTGCGGTTCACGAAAAAGAGAGTCGCCAAGGACGTGGAAAAAACTTTGCGCAGCGCGATCGCAAATGCGGAACGCAAAGCCGAGGATTCCGGCGAATCGCTCGATGTGGACGCGCTCTTCGTGACGCGCTGCTTCGTCAACGAAGGTCCGCGCTGGAAGCGCATGCGTCCCGCTCCGATGGGCCGTGGCTTCCGCTACCAGAAGCGCACCAGCCATATCGTTGTGGAAGTCTCCGAACATCAGCGAGCCGCGCAGGATCGCATTGCAGCGGCTGCCGAAGAAGCGCGGGCGTCGAAAGGCGTGAAGGGCGCGGTGCGCAAGGCCCGCAAGGCAATCGAAAAGCGCGCCAAAGACGCGCAGAAAAAGAAGAAGTAGGAGGTCCGTTTGGGGCAGAAAACACATCCGTACGGGTTTCGGCTGGGCTACAACAAAGGCTGGAGGTCTCGCTGGTTCGCCAAGCGCGACTATGCCGACTTGCTGCACGAAGACGTCGCGCTGCGAAAGCAATTGAAGGACCGGCTGAAGTCCGCGGGCATCAGCGGAATTGACGTCGAACGGGCCGCCAACAAACTTGTGATCCGAATCTACACGGCTCGCCCGGGAATCATTATTGGGCGCAAAGGCTCGGAAATCGACAAGCTGAAGAACGAAGTGCAGAAGCGCACCAAGCGCGAGGTGCATATCGATATTCAGGAAGTGCATCGCCCCGAATTGGATGCGCAACTGGTGGCGGAGTCGATCGCGCTGCAGCTCGAAAAACGCGTGGCGTTCCGCCGGGCGATGCGCAAAGCAGTGGATTCAGCGCTGCGTTTTGGCTGCAAGGGAATCAAGGTGCGTGTCGCGGGGCGGTTAAATGGCGCGGAAATCGCCCGCAAGGAATGGTACCTGCAGGGACGATTGCCGCTGCAGACCCTGCGTGCGGACATCGATTTTGGCACCGCCGAGGCTCACACGACCTACGGCGTGATTGGCGTGAAGTGCTGGGTATTCCAAGGTGAGAAGGTTCCGCAGCGCGGCAAGCCTGGAACCACCACGGAAGTCTAACGAGAGTCGGTAACAGAGACCAGTAACAGAGATTAGGGGTCAGCAATTATGTTGATGCCGAAAAAAGTAAAGTACCGCAAGCAGCAGCGCGGGCGGCGTACCGGGAAAGCCTGGCGCGGCGGCTCGCTGGCGTTTGGCGAATACGGGCTGAAAGCGCTCGAGCCGGCCTGGATTACCGACCGGCAAATCGAAGCGGCGCGCGTGGCGATTACGCGATTCATCAAGCGCGGCGGAAAATTGTGGATCCGAATTTTTCCGGATAAGCCTTTCACCAAGAAGCCGGCCGAAACCCGCATGGGCAAGGGTAAAGGTCCACCGGAGCATTGGGTGGCGGTCGTCAAGCCAGGACGCGTGATGTTTGAAATGGCGGGCGTGGATTTGGCGACGGCCACCGAAGCGATGAAGCTGGCCTCGCACAAGCTGCCCATCTTGACGAAGTTCGTGACGCGCGTGGAGGAACTCTGATGGCCCGGAAGCATGCTGAAAAATTCCGCGACCTGGGCAAAAGCGAGCTCGAAGTGCACGAACGCGAGCTTGCCGAACAGATTTTCCGTCTCCGCTTCCAGCTTTCAACGGGACAAGCAGAAGGCTTGAAGAAGCTGAGAGAAGTGAAAAAGGATCTGGCGCGCGTGAAGACGATGTTGCGCGCGGCCGAATTGAGGAAAGCGTAATGGCTAACGAACAGACACCGACTCCCGAAAACGTTCGCGAGCGAGGGGCGCGGCAGGAACTGACAGGCGTGGTAACCAGCGCCAAGATGCAGAAGACCATTGTGGTCAAGGTCATCCGCGCGACTCAGCATCCGCTCTATCATCGGGTGGTGCGGTCAGCGAAAAAGTATTACGCCCACGATGAGTCCGGAGAAGCGCGCCTCGGCGATACGGTGCGCATCGTTTCCACGCGCCCGCTATCAAAGCTGAAGCGCTGGCGTTTGAAAGAAGTGGTGATGCGCTCGACGCGCGTCGCGTGAGCGGGAAGTAGCACTCAGGGAGCACGATCATGGTTCAGATGAGGACGTGGCTGACGGTGGCCGATAATTCCGGAGCGCGCCAGATCACTTGTATTCTTCCGCTTGGCGGAGATGCAGGGCTGACCGCCGGACTTGGCGATGTCATAACCGCTGCCGTGAAGGAAGCGCAGCCGGACAGCCAGGTGAAGAAGGGCAAGGTGGTGCGCGCGGTGGTGGTGCGCACGCGAAAGGAACAGCGGCGGAAAGACGGCACTTATATTCGCTTTGACGATAACGCGGCTGTGCTGATCAACGACGCGAACGAGCCGATCGGGACGCGCGTCTTCGGGCCAGTGGCCCGCGAGCTCCGCGAAAAGAAGTTCACCAAGATTATCTCGCTCGCTCCGGAAGTGTGGTAACGATGAGAGAACCCAAAGAAAAAGCGCTGCGGATGAGCATTCGGCACGGCGACACGGTGAAAGTGATGGCCGGGCGGTCGAAGGGCAAGACGGGCAAAGTGCTGTCGGTGGACCTGGCAAAGCACCGCATCACCGTAGAGCACGTGAATATGATCAAGCGGCACACGCGCCCGAACCCGTCGAAAAACGTCAAAGGTGGCATTCTTGAGAAGGAAGGCACGATTCACGTCTCGAACGTGATGCTGGTTTGTCCGGGATGCGGCAAGCACACCCGCGCCGGACACGCCACGTTGCCCGACGGAACCAAAACGCGCACTTGCCGCCGGTGCAATACGACGTTTGAGAATTAAGATTCACGCGAGACGCGAAGTAAGAAAACAAAGCGAAGTACGCGAACAAGAGGGTATCGAGGAAAATGGCTAGCCGTCTGCATGAGAAGTACCGCAAGGATGCCGTTCCGGCGCTCTCGAAGCGCTTTGGATATACGAACACGATGGCCGTGCCTCGCGTTGCCAAGGTGACGATCAATATCGGCCTGGGCGAAGCGAGCGCCAACGTCAAGCTGCTCGATACGGCCGCGCAGGAGCTTGGACAGATCGCGGGACAGAAGGCCGTCATCACGCGCGCGAAGAAGTCCATCGCGAATTTCAAGATCCGCAAGGGCATGCCCATCGGCTGCATGGTTACGTTGCGCGGCGAGCGCATGTACGAGTTTCTCGACCGCCTGGCCGCGATCGTGCTGCCCCGCGTGCGCGATTTCAAAGGCCTGGCGCCCAATTCATTCGACGGCCGCGGGAATTACACAATCGGCTTGAAGGATCAACTGGTCTTCCCGGAGATCGATTACACCCGGGTGGACAAAATTAAAGGTATGAACGTTACGATTACCACGACGGCCCGAAGCGATGAAGAAGGGCGCGAGCTGCTCAAGCTGCTCGGCGTTCCTTTCCGAGCTCAGGGCGGGGCGTAAGGAGAGCATCCAGAATGGCCCGCACAAGCCAATTCGCAAAGACGCGGCGGAAGCTGAAGTACAAAATACGCCAGAGAAACCGTTGCCGGATCTGCGGACGCGCTCGCGGCTTTCTGCGCAAGTTTGAGATGTGTCGTATCTGTTTCCGCGGCCTGGCGCTTAAGGGAGAAATTCCCGGCGTCGTGAAGGCCAGCTGGTAAGGAAAAATTGAATGACCACCGATCCGATTGCCGATCTTTTGACGCGAATTCGCAATGCCTCGCGTGCCAAGCATCCGCGCGTGGACCTGCCATCCTCGAAACTGAAGGTGGAAGTCGCGCGCATCCTGAAGGATGAAGGCTACGTCGCGAATTACAAAGTAGTGGAAGAGCAGAAGGGCAAAAAGACGCTGCGCGTTTTCCTGCGGTACACGCCGGACCGCCGCAGCGTGATCACCGACCTCAAGCGCGTGTCGCGTCCTGGTTCGCGGCGCTACGTCGGAAAGACGGGCATTCGCCAGGTTGTCGGCGGGATGGGAATTTGCATCATCTCCACGCCGCGCGGTTTGATGACCGGACAGGCCGCTCGCAAACATGGCGTTGGCGGCGAATTGATGTGCGAAGTCTGGTAGCACAAACCCAGTTGATCACGAGGACTTGAGAAAGCTATGTCGCGAATTGGAAACAAACTGATTCCAGTGCCGTCGGGCGTCAAGGTTGCAATCAACGACGGAGCCGTGGAAGTGCAAGGCCCCAAGGGCAAGATGCACGTGCCGCTGCCGCGCGGAATTCACTTCGAGCAGAAAGACGGCACGCTCGTGGCCAAGCGCGACGGAGAAGAATTCCGCGCGTTGCATGGACTCGCGCGCGCGCTCGTGGCCAACGCGGTAACCGGCGTGACCACTGGATTCAAGAAGGATCTCGATATTGTCGGTGTCGGGTACCGCGCGGAAGTGAAGGGCAAGAATGTGGTTCTGGCGCTGGGATACTCGCATCCCATCGAGTTTCCGATTCCGGAAGGCATTCAGATCGCGGTCGAGAAGCAAACGCACATGACAGTTTCCGGGGCGGATAAGAATCGAGTGGGGCAAGTGGCCGCAAATCTTCGCGCGTTGCGTCCGCCCGACCCGTACAAGCAGAAGGGTGTTCGTATCACCGGCGAGCGGCTCAAGAAGAAGGCCGGCAAGGCCGGCGCGAAGTCGGCGGCGTAATCCGGAAGGAGAACCAGCGTGGCAGCACCCGTACGAAGATTATCGCGCGAGGAGCACCGGCGGAGAATTCACCGCCGCATGCGCAAGAAAGTCGCGGGCACCGCGGAACGGCCTCGCCTGGCCGTGCATCGCTCGACGAAACACATTCGGGCGCAGGTGATTGACGATCGCACGAATCGCACGCTCGTCTCCGCGAGCTCGCTCGACGCGGAAGTTCGCAAGATTATCAAGGGCGGTGGCAACATCGCCGCCGCCAAGGTTGTCGGCAAGATGATTGCCGAGCGAGCGCGCGCCAAGGGCGTTGACAAAGTCGTTTACGACCGCGGCGGATACCAATATCACGGCCGCGTGCAAGCGCTTGCCGAAGCGGCCCGGGAGGCGGGCCTGCAGTTCTGAAAACCATGCCGAAACAAGAGCTCAAAGATACTCTTTCTGTTCGCCGCCACCTGGATACGAATATGTCGAACTTGAAAGACCAGGTGGTTTCGATCAACCGCGTCACCAAAGTCGTGAAAGGCGGCAAGAATCTCAGTTTTTCGGCGCTCGTGGTGGTGGGCGATCAAAACGGCCACGCCGGCTTCGGAATGGGCAAAGCCCGCGAAGTTCCCATGGCGATTCGAAAGGCCATCGAGCAAGCCAAGAAAAACATGGTGAAGTTGAACCTGAAAGGTTCCACGATTCCGCATCAGGTGCTCGGCCGTTACGGCTCGGGGCAAGTTCTGCTCAAGCCCGCCCCGGAAGGCACGGGCTTGATCGCCGGCGGCCCGGTGCGAGCGGTGATGGAAGTAGCCGGCATTCAGAATGTGCTGACGAAGTCTCTCGGCACATCGAACCCGCACAACGTGATCAAGGCCACCTTCGATGCCTTGCTTCATTTGAAGGATGCGGCGAAGGTGGCGGAATCCCGCGGCAAGGGAGCGGAAGAAGCGGCGGTTGTGTAGTCGCCGCAACAACCAGACCATGACCAAGAAAAAATCGGAAACGCTGAAAATCAAGTGGGTCCGCAGCTTCATTGGCTGCCCCCGCGATATGCGCCAGACCATTCGTGGCCTCGGCTTCCGTCGCATGCAGCAAGTAATCGAGCATCCCGACACGCCCACGATTCGCGGCATGATCGCGAAAGTGCACCACCTTGTGGAGATTGAGAGCTAGCGATGGCCGTCAAACCGACTTTATCGAATCTGAAGCCGCCGCGCGGCTCGCGTCATCGCAAGGTGCGCGTGGGACGCGGCATGGGCTCGAAGATGGGAAAGACTTCTGGCGCTGGCAATAAGGGCCAGCAATCCCGTCGCGGCTATTCGCGGCGTCCGGGTTTTGAAGGCGGCCAGATGCCTCTGCACCGCCGGATTCCGAAGCGCGGCTTTTCCAGCCCGTTTCCGAAAACCTACGCAGTCGTTAACGTGGACACGCTGAACGCGTTTGCCGCGGGCGAAACCGTGACGCCGGAAGCTTTGCTCGTCCACGGCATCGTTCGCGCGAAGCGTGACGGCGTGAAGATTCTTGGCAATGGCGAACTGACGGTTTCATTGACGGTTCGCGCGCACGCTTTCAGCAAGTCGGCGCACGAAAAGATTACAAATGCCGGAGGGAAGGCCGAAGTTATAGCATGAGGAAACTGGTCGAGGCATTCCGGAATATCTTCAGCACGCCGGACCTGCGAAACCGCGTGCTGTTTATGCTCGCAATCCTGGGGGTGTACCGCCTCGGCGCGTTTATTCCCACGCCCGGAATCAACACGGAGTTGCTCGAACAGCTCTTCAATCAGAACCAGGGTTCGGTGCTCGGCATGATCGACCTCTTCAGCGGCGGCAACTTCCGCCGGTTGACCATCTTTGCCCTGGGCATCATGCCGTACATTACCGCGGCAATTATCTTGGAATTGATGGTGGTGGTCTGGCCGTATCTGGAACGGTTGCAGAAGGAAGGCGACCTCGGCCGCCGGAAGATCACCCAGTACACGCGCTACTTGACGATCATTTTGAGCGTGTTCCAGTCATTCACCATCGCCCTGACGCTCCAACGCGAGAGTCTTTCCGGGCAGTCGCTTGTGTATCATCCGGGAGTTCGCTTCACGCTGATGACGATCCTGACTCTCACGACCGGGTCGGCTTTCATCATGTGGCTCGGCGAACAAATCAGCGACCGCGGCATCGGCAACGGAATGTCGCTGATTATCTTCGCGGGCATTGTTGTTGGCTTGCCGCGCGCCGTGGGCGACCTTTGGGATAAAGCCAGGACGCAGCAATGGGGCTCGTTCACCCCGATTGCGCTGATCGCGCTCGTTGTGCTGATGGCGGCCGTGGTGGCGTTTATCGTCTTCGTGGAAAGTGGCCAGCGCCGCATCCCCGTGCAGTACGCCAAACGCGTAATGGGCCGAAAGGTGATGGGCGGGCAGATGACCTACCTGCCGCTTCGCGTGAATTCCGGCGGAGTGATTCCCCCCATTTTCGCCAGTTCGCTGCTGACGTTTCCGCAAACGCTTGGCTTAATGATGAAGAACCGTTCGCCGTTCTTCGAGAAATTTGCCCGGCAGATTAGCTGGGGCGAGCCGCTGTACACGCTGATTTATGTCATCCTGATCGTGTTTTTCGCGTTTTTCTACGTCGGCATCATTTTTAATCCGACGGAGCTTGCCGACAACATGCGCAAGTATGGCGGATTCATTCCCGGAATTCGGCCCGGCCGCAATACGTCCGAACACATTAACCGTATTCTGACGCGCTTGACGTTCGTCGGCGGAGCGTACCTGGCCGTGGTGTGCCTGCTCCCCGAGTGGCTGATTTCCGGCATTCACTTGCAACACATGCCTGGCGCTCTCGGGACCTGGTTCGACAATCATATGTGGCGCTTCGTGCTCGATGGCCTGGGCGTGCAATTCTACTTCGGTGGCACTTCCTTGCTGATCGTGGTCGGCGTGGCCATGGACACCGTGCAGCAGCTCGAAGCCCAGTTGGTGATGCGGAATTATGACGGCTTTGTCAGGAAGGGCCGGGTACGGAGCCGGCGTTGATGCTGGTTCGCGGGCGGTGAAGATGTCGCTCAACCGGGCGTTGATTTTTCTTGGTCCTCCTGGCGCGGGCAAGGGGACACAGTCGAAACGCCTTGCCGCCGTTCTTGGCGTGCCGCATCTTTCCACCGGCGACATGCTTCGCGACGCTGTCGTTCGCGGCTCGGAACTGGGCCGGATGGCGGCTCCGATGATGGAGCGCGGCGAGCTCGTTCCCGATGCGATCGTGATGGGAATGGTCGAAGAGCGGATCGCGCTCCGGGATTGCGCCGGCGGATTCATCTTCGACGGGTTTCCGCGAACCATTCCGCAGGCCGAGCATCTGGACCGCATTCTGGCGCGGCTCGGCTACGGCAAACCGCTGGTTGTTGAGTTTCACGTCAGCGCCGAAACGCTTTTGCGGCGCGTGGCGGGGCGCTGGACGTGCAGCGTCGGCGGGGAAACGTATAACGTGTACGAGCGGCCGCCGAGGGTCGCCGGCATTTGCGATAACGATGGCGGCAAACTGATCCAGCGAGCGGACGACCGCGCCGAGATCGTCAGGGAACGCATGGCGGCCTACGAGCGGCAGACCAAGCCACTGGCCGACTACTACCGGGACCACGGCGTGCTGGAAGTGATCGACGGCACCGCGCCGGTCGAAGACGTACATCGCGAATTGCTCGGCATCGTGCGCCGGACGGACGACAAGCGAGATGGTCATCTGTAAATCGCCGGCAGAGCTCGAGAAGATGCATCGCGCGGGGCTGCTTGTCTGGGGCGCGCTCGACGAGATGCGGACCATGGTCCGGCCCGGAATCTCGACGAAGGATTTGGACGACTTCGCCGAAACGTATACCCGGCGGAATCACGCAAGTCCGGCATTCAAGGGATATCGCGGATATCCGAGTTCGGTTTGCACGTCGGTGAACCAGGAAATCGTGCATGGGATTCCTTCGGCGGCCAAGCGGCTCCGCGATGGCGATATCCTGTCGATGGATTTCGGTGTCGAGCTCGAGGGCTACTACGCGGATGCCGCGCTGACGGTTCCTGTGGGCAAAATTGCCGGCGAACGCGAAAAGTTGCTGCGTGTCACGCGCGAATCGCTCGAACGGGCGATCGAGAAAGTCAGGACTGGGAATCGCCTCGGCGATATTTCCTCGGCCGTACAGCAATGGGTCGAGAAGAATGGGTTCTCGGTGGTGCGCGAGTTCGTCGGACATGGAATTGGAACGCGCATGCACGAAGATCCGCAGCTTCCGAACTACGGAACAGCGGGACAGGGCGCCCGGTTGCAGGAAGGCATGGTTCTGGCGATCGAGCCCATGGTGAATTCGGGCGGCGCGGCGGTGCGGGTTCTCGAAGACGAGTGGACCGCGGTCACCGCGGACGGCAGCGATTCGGCGCATTTCGAGCACACCGTGGCCGTCACGGCGAACGGTCCGTGGATTCTGACGCGGCCGAAGGAAGCGACGGGACCCGTTTGGTAGAGGCGGATGCATTCGGTGAAATTCAAGACAGGGGCAAATGGCTAGATCGAGACGACCGGAACCGGAAAAAAAGAAGCCCAACGAAAATAGTGGGAAAGAAGACGCTATCGAGGTGATGGCCACGGTTGTCGAGCCGCTTCCGAACGCCATGTTTCGCGTCGAGCTCGAGAACAAGCATCAAGTCCTCGCGCACATTTCGGGAAAAATGCGGAAGAATTTCATTCGCATCCTCCCGGGTGACCGGGTCGCGGTCGAGCTTTCCCCATACGACTTGACGCGCGGCCGCATCGTTTACAGGTACAAGTAGCGCGTCGCTTCGGTCGGGGGCGCGATCTCGCAGCACGGAAAGAAACGGAGTGGAAAATGAAAGTTCGGGCCTCGGTAAAAAAGATTTGCATGAAGTGCAAGATCGTCCACCGGCGCGGCGTGGTGCGCGTCATTTGCACCAATCCAAAGCATCGCCAGCGCCAGGGTTAGGGAGAAAATAATATGGCACGTATCGCGGGTGTGGATCTTCCGCCAAACAAGCGGCTGTGGATTGGGTTGACGGCCATTTACGGCATCGGCCATCAACGCGCAAAATCGCTGGCGGAAAAGGCCAAAGTCGATCACACCAAGAAGATCAAGGACCTTACGGAAGAGGAAGTCACTCGCATCCGCGCAGCCATCGAATCCGAAGGCCGCGTCGAAGGCGATCTCCGCAAGGAAATGCAGATGAACGTCCGCCGATTGATCGAAATTCAGGCGTACCGGGGCACGCGCCATCGCCGGAATCTTCCGGTTCGCGGCCAGCGTACGCACACCAATGCGCGTACCCGGAAAGGTCCGCGGAAGGGCGCAGTCGCCACCAAGAAAAAAGTGATGGCTCGCAAGTAAGACCGAGTTTGCAGCTTAGGTGGGTCTGACGAGGAGAATAAGAACTTGGCCAAAGAACCTAAGGACGCTGCCGCCGCAGCTCCAGCAGCCGCAGCGAAACCGACCAAGCGGAAGAAGGAATTCCGCAAGAAGAAAGAGAAGCGCGTGGTGCCTCACGGAGTCGTCTGCATCCACGCGACATTCAATAACACCATGGTCACGCTGACCGATCCCGACGGCCGCACGGTGAGCTGGGCCACCTCCGGTTCGGTCGGCTTCAAAGGCTCGCGCAAAGGCACTCCGTACGCCGCGCAGCAAGCGGCCATGACGGCGGCGGGCGTGGCTCGCGATCAGTATGGAATGAAGTCGGTGGACGTGCGTGTGAAGGGACCCGGCGCGGGACGTGAGTCCGCGGTTCGCGCGCTGGCGTCCTCGGGGTTGCATATTAACGCCATCAAGGACGTCACGCCCGTGCCGCACAACGGCTGCCGCCCGCCCAAGCGCCGGCGCGTCTGACGCTCGGTAAAGTTTTTGCAGCGAAGCAAAAGGAGAGAAGCACTTGGCAAGACATCGTGAAGCAGTTTGCCGGCTGTGCCGAAGGGAAGGGCAAAAGCTCTTCTTGAAAGGTCTCCGGTGTTTTACAGAAAAATGCGCCATCGAGAAGCGTAACTTTCCGCCCGGCCAGCACGGGCAGGCCCGGCGGCCGAAGATGGTCGGCTATGGCGTGCAATTGCGCGAAAAGCAGAAGGTGAAGCGTACCTATGGCCTGCTCGAGCGCCAATTCCGGAATTATTTCGAGAAGGCCGAGCGCACCAAAGGTCCCACCGGCGCAAACCTGATGGTAACGCTCGAGCGGCGCCTCGACAATGTTGTCTACCGCATCGGGTTTGGCGGATCGCGCGCGCAAGCGCGCCAGCTCGTCCTGCACGGGCACATCCGCGTCAAGGGGCAGAAGGTCAACATCCCCAGCTACCTCGTACAGATTGGCGATGAGGTTGCCCTCAAGGAAAAGATGCACCAGAACGCCATGGTGATGGAAGCGCGCAACCTGGCGAACACCCAGGGTGTTGCGCCGTGGCTCGATATCGACCGCGAAAATTTCAAAGCGCGCGTCGTGGCCCTGCCGCGCCGCGAAGACGTCCAGACGCCGCCGATGAACGAACAGCTCATCGTCGAGCTCTATTCGAAGTAACGCTCAGGATTTAGTTGCATTGATTGATGGATGGTCCGCCGCGGGCGGGCCGGGAGGATGGTAAAGATGTGGAAAGGCTTTCAGAAACCAAAGCGGTTGGCCGCAGAACCCGAGTCACTCACGGACAAGTACGGAAAGTTTTCCGCGCAGCCTTTTGAGCGCGGTTGGGGAACCACGGTTGGAAACGCGCTGCGGCGCGCCTTGCTGAGTTCCATCGAAGGCGCCGCGATTACCGCCGTGAGAATCGAGGGAGTGCTGCACGAGTTTTCGCCCATTCCCGGCGTTGTCGAGGACGCCACCGACATCATCCTCAACCTCAAGCAGGTCCCGCTCAAGCTGAATACGGACCAGTCCAAGACGATAACCATCACTGTCGATACGCCAGGGCCGGTCACTTCCGCCAAACTGGAGGAAGACGCCGACATTGCCGTGCTCGACAAAACCATTTATCTCGCCACGGTCAGCGAGGGCGGCAAGCTCGAACTCGAGTTGCGCATTAAGAACGGCCGCGGCTACGTTGCCGCCGACCGCAATTTCGACGAGGATCTGCCGATCGGTTACATTCCCATCGACTCGATCCACTCCCCGGTCCGCAAGGTGAATTACGCCGTGGAAGCCGCGCGCCTCGGGCAGATGACCGATTACGAGAAGCTCACGCTGGAAGTCTGGACCAATGCCGCGATCACGCCCCAGGACGCCATCGGCTTGGCTTCCAAGCTCGTCAAGGACCACATGAGCATCTTCATCAACTTCGAAGAGCAGCCGGACTTGCCCGAAGAAGCCCCTGAAAACTATAGCGATCCGCGTCTGGAATATCTGGACCGCTCGGTCGAGGAACTCGAGCTTTCCGTGCGCTCCTACAACTGTTTGAAGAACGCCAACATTCAAAACCTCCGCGAGCTCGTTCAGAAAACCGAGTCCGAAATGCTCAAGACGAAAAATTTCGGCCGTAAATCGCTGAATGAGATCAAGGACATCCTGGTAAAGATGGGCCTGGCTCTCGGAATGAAGTTTGACGAGCATGGTCGCATCATCTGGCCTCCCCTTCCGAGCCAGACCGCGCCTCCGCCGCCTGAAGGAGACGCATCGGCCCTCTAGGCCGCGGACTAAACCATGAGACATCTCATATCGGGTCACAAACTCGGCAAGCAACCCGCGCATCGCCGCGCCGTGTTGCGCAATCTTGTCACCAACCTGATCGAGAAGGAGCGCATCCAGACCACCGTGCTCCGCGCCAAGGCGGCTCGCCCTCTTGCCGAGCGCATGATTACGCTTGGCAAGCGCGATTCGCTCCACGCGCGAAGGCAGGCGGCCGCATTCCTCATGACTCCCGGCGCGACCCAGAAACTCTTCAGCGATCTCGCGCCGCGCTTTGCCGACCGTCCCGGCGGTTATACGCGCATCATCCGCTCCGGCTGGAGGATAGGCGACGGTGCGGAGCTCGCCATTCTGGAATTCATCGGCTCGAACCTGAAGAAGAAGGAAAAGAAGACCAGGAAGCGGCAAACCGAGGAAGCTCCGGAAGAAGAAAAAGAGGCGGCAGCGCAGAAGTAAGCTCCCGCAGTCCGCATCGAAAGTTATAAAAAAAGGAGCCCGCGCCGAGCGGGCTCTTTTTTTTTGGCTCTCCGGGGTCTATTCCGCGATAAACGCGGAGGTGTGTTTTCCGCAAGCGTGCGTGGCGGATCTGCCGTTCAGAAAACAACTCACTACTCGTACCGCAGAGCTTGTGTTGGCGCAATCCGGGATGCTCTTCGCGCAGGCACATAGGCCGCCGGCATCGTCGCCAAAAACAGCGAAGGCACGACGACGATATAAGCCAAAGCGTCCGCTCCGCCGGCATTGAACCATCGCGAACATGCCGCCTACGACTTGCGGGCGTCGCCGCGGCTGCCAGAGCGGGCGTTCACTTCATCACAAGCCAGCTGCTGTAAATGGCTTTTTGCGCTGCCGACGGATTTGCCATCGGCTTCAGCGTGTATGTGTAGTAAGGGCTCGCCGTGAGTGTCACGGGAACCTCTTTCAAATGGCCTAATCGCAGCACCGTCACGCGTATCGTGTCGCCCGGCTTGTGCTTATCTACAGTCTTCTCGAAAGTATCGAAATCGACCGAACGTCCGTCTATCGCGAGAATCTCGTCCTGGCGGTCGAGCCCGCCGTTTTCGGCGGGGCTGCCGGGTTTGACGTTCCGTAACGTGGCATTGCCGTTTTCGGCTTTCTCATCTTCCACGCCCAGCCACGGCGCGTCCTTATCGAGCTTCTTCTCGACGGTGATCCCCGCGTAAGCGAAGTATTTCTCGTAAGGAATCGGCTCTTTTCCGCTGATGTAGCGCGTAAAAAGCTCCTCCATATTCGTCCCGGCGACTTCCGACGCGGCGTGAATTGCATCCTCCGGCTCGAACCCGGGCTTGGGCAGGGCGTAGCGCGAATACATCAGCCGCAGCCAGTCGTCGAGCGATTTCTGATTATTCGTGCTCTGCCGGATCGCAAAATCGAGGATGTGTCCCATGATCTGCCCGCCGTCGTAGTACGAATAACTCGTGTTCGCCAGATTATTTTGCTGCGTCACGGTATTTCGATTGAACCAGGTATCCCAGCTCGTGTCCTCGATGCTGCGCTCGCCGCGGCCCGGCTCCTGCTCGAATTTCGTGATGAGTTTGCCGATGCCGTCGAGATACTCCGCCGGAGTAATCAGCCCCGCTCGCTCGAGCGAAAGCGAACCGAAGTAGCTCGTCAGGCCTTCGGAGATCCATAGCGAAGGCGTATGCACCATCTGCGAGTAATCGAATGGGCCGAGCTGCCGGGGACGAAGTCGCTTCACGTTCCATGCGTGGAAGAATTCATGCGCTGCGACGAACAGTTTTAGATCGTACTGCGTCCCATAGAGACCCGCGGGGGCGGTGGAATCCCAGTCGGTCGAAAAATCGATTTGCGTTGAATTGAGATGCTCCAGGCCTCCGCCCGCTTTGGGCCAGATGTGAAAGAGAAAATAGTATTCCTTGAACGGGGCCGCCTGCCCGCCTCCCACCACCGGCTGAAATATCGGCACGATTTCCGCAACAGCCTTCTGCAAATCCCCAGCGAATGTGGAAAAATCCGTTTTGCCTTCCACGTCGTGGACGATCACGTGATAAGTCGTGCCCAGCACCTGGAAATCCTTTTCAGCGAAATCGGAAAGTTCTAGCGGCGCGTCCGCGAACCAATCGTAATTCGTCGCTCGAAATGTGCTGGCGGATGTGTGTTCCATCCCCGTCGCCACCTTCCAGCCCGGGGGAACTGCGATCGACAGTGTCACCGGCCGCTCCTTGCCGTTCACCAGGTACATCCATACCGACGGTCCGCCGATGAACGCGTGCCGCTCGTTGTATTGTGCGATGTTGTTTTGCAGCGTGTTCGCATAAACCTGGTATTCGATTGCCACGGCGTTTGCGCCGGCAAGCTGCACTCGCCATGTCTGGCTGTCCGTCTTGCGCCACCCGAGCGCCTTGCCGTTTTCACCGAGCGCGCGAAATCGCTGCACGTTCGCGGCATAATTTTCGAGATAGTAAGAGCCTGGAGCCCAGTCTGGCATCGCGAATTCCACGGCTCGCCCGTGCAGGTCTGATGCATGGATCGTGACGTCCAGCAGATGAGTGTTCGGGCGTTCGAAGTGCAGTTCGTATTGCAGCGGTTCCGCGGCGAGCGCCGGGAATGAAAGCATCAGCAGGAATACAGCGAGAGAAGGCCATGAAATTGCCGTGCGACGCGACATGTAACGCTCCTTTCGGATGAACGATGTTTCAACGCGAATTCCAATTGCCGGTCTTTTGCGAGTTTACTGACTGGCTGAATCGCCGCGCGCGCGCGTCCCCCAGCAGCACGACCAGTGCCGCAACGATTTGCGCTGACGCTCCGCCGATCGTGTCCAGCACCACGTCGGCCACCGCTGGCGTTCGCCCCGGAACGAATCGCTGGTGAAATTCATCGAGCGAAGCATATCCGGCCACCAGCGCGATGGCAATAAAGGCCCACGTGAGATGAACGCCATGCCGCCCGGCGCGAATCGCGCGCAGAATCAGAAGACTCAGGATGAAATACTCGGTAAAGTGGCCGGACTTGCGGATGAAATGATGCATCGTGAAAAGCGTCGCCGGCGAGGCACGCGGGAACAGCCAGTGAAGGATCGGAATAATAATGCTGCCGGTGTTGTCGGACGTGAACAGATGGGTTGAGAAAATCGAAATTACCACCGCCCAGGCGAGCGCGGGCCACCATCTTGAGAGCCACTGCATTTAGAAGTGTCGCGCGTCGCCGGCGCGCATCGAAGAGAAAAAAGAAATGGCTGCTTCGCCGCGCGTCTTCATTCGAGTCGGTAATTTGGCGCTTCGCGCGTGATGATCACATCGTGAACGTGGCTTTCCCGCAGTCCTGCTTGCGAAATCCGGATAAATTTACTTTTCTCCTGTAGCTCCGCAAGGTTCGCGGCGCCCGCATAACCCATGCCGCTCCGCAGGCCGCCCACAAGCTGTTCGACCAGCGCGGAGAGCGATCCTTTATACGGCACTTGCCCCTCGATGCCTTCCGGCACCGATTTTCCTCTCGGCGCGTCTTCCTGCGCGTAGCGGTCGGCCGAGCCCGCTTCCATCGCGCCAATCGATCCCATCCCGCGATACGATTTGAACGTCCGTCCCTGGTAGAGAATCGTTTCGCCGGGTGATTCTTCCGTTCCCGCAAACAGGCTTCCGATCATTACAACCGCGGCTCCGGCCGCAATCGCTTTCGTGATGTCCCCTGAAAATTTAATTCCGCCATCGGCGATCAACGGCACCCCGGAGCCTTTTGCGGCGCGCGCGCATTCGATAATCGCCGTGATCTGCGGCACTCCCGCGCCCGTCACGACGCGCGTGGTGCAAATCGATCCCGGTCCGATGCCAACTTTCAGCCCATCGATTCCCAGGCCGATCAAATCGCGCGTGCCCTCGGCCGTCGCCACGTTTCCTGCCAGCACCTGCATCTCCGGCAGTCTTCGCTTGATCTCGCGAATCGCCTCCATCACTCGCGTGGTGTGCCCGTGCGCGGTGTCGATCGCCACCACGTCCACACTTTCTTTCGCCAGCTCCTCGGCTCGCTCCAGGTAGTCGCCCGTCGCCCCGATCGCCGCGCCAACGCGCAATCGCCCGTGGTCATCCTTTGTTGCGAGTGGGAACTCGATTTTTTTCTGGATGTCTTTGACGGTAATCAGCCCCTTCAGATTGAAATCCTTGTCCACCACCAGCAGCTTTTCGATGCGATGCTTCTGCAATATTTTCTCGGCTTCTTCGAGCGTCGTTCCCACGGGAACCGTCACCAGATTATCTTTCGTCATCACGGCGCTCACCGCCTGATCCAGATTGCGCTCGAAGCGCAGATCGCGGTTCGTCATGATTCCCACCAGCCGCTGACCCCGCGTCACCGGAAGTCCCGAAACTTTGTATTTCGTCATGATTTCCAGCGCCTGGCGGACCGATATTTCCGGCGCGATGGTCACCGGGTCCACGATCATCCCGCTTTCCGAGCGCTTCACTTTGTCCACTTCTTCGGCCTGCCGCTCGATCGTCATGTTGCGGTGAATGAATCCAATGCCGCCCTGCCGCGCGATTGCAATCGCCAGGCGCGAATCTGTAACCGTGTCCATCGCCGCCGCAACGATGGGAATATTCAGCGCGATTTTGCGTGCCACGTGCGTCCGCGTGTCTGCCTGCGCCGGCAGGATTGACGATTTGCCCGGCAGCAGCAGCACATCGTCAAACGTCAGCCCTTCTGGAATTGCCGCATCAACAACCATTCATTCTCCTGTTCGCGCCAAACGCGCCTATAAACGGCAAAGCCCAGCAGAATTCGCTGGGCTGAAAAAGCATTTGCTTATCACAAATTTCATCCATGTGTAATCGCCCATTCTAGGCGTATCGATACGCGAAATCAAGGCTCACGCGGCATGCAGCCTTCGCGGCAAGTTGCGCCTTCAGCGCGGAATCTCTACCATAAAGCGAGCGATGGACTTTATCCCTCTTCGGACCATTCGAAATCCCCACGCGATGACCATTGCGGCGAACTTCTGGCCGCGCAAATTTCCGCGTCTCGGCCGAAGCGTGCCTCGATTGTTCGAAACCGAACCCGGTACCCGCGTGCGTGGCGAATGCCATTGGCAGCAGGATCCGCGCGAGCATCCGGCGATCGTCCTGTTGCACGGCCTCGAGGGATCGAGTGACTCCAGCTACATGCTGGGCGCTGCGGAAAAGGCCTTCTGCGCGGGCTTCAGTGTTATCCGCTTGAATCAGCGCAATTGTGGCGGCACCGAGAAACTCACTCCCACGCTGTATCACTCCGGCCTCAGCGGCGATGTAGGCGCGGTCGTACGCGAATTAATCGAACGAGATCGCTTGCTGGAGATATCCGCGGCGGGATTCTCCATGGGCGGCAATCTCGTCCTGAAAATGGCGGGAGACATGGCTGGCTCCGCGCCGCCGGAGCTCGCATCAATCGTCGCTGTAGCCCCGGCGCTCGATCTCGCGGCATGCGCCGATGCGCTCGACGAATGGCAAAATTTTATCTACCAGCGCCATTTCGTCGCGCGCCTCAAGCGCCGCATGAGACACAAAGCTCGTTTGTTCCCGGACCGGTATCCGGCGGCCAAACTGAAAGGCCTTGCGCGCGTGCGATCGGTGCGCGAGTTTGATGATGTCATCACCGCGAAATTCTGCGGTTTTCGCGACGCGAACGATTACTACGCGCAATCGAGCGCCAAGCGGGTTCTCGGCCAAATCCGCCGCCCTACTTTGATTCTGGCCGCGCAAGATGATCCATTTGTTCCGCACGGCTCGTTCGATATTTCCGCCATTCGCGAAAATCCTTGTATTCAACTCACCACCGTGCGGCACGGCGGTCATTGCGCGTTCATCGCGGCGGATCGCGCGGAAAGATTCTGGGTCGAAGCGCGCATCGTCGAATTTTGCGCCAAACATTCAAAAAGCAGTCCCTCT
>JANWJR010000073.1 GCA_025451835.1 Candidatus Acidiferrales bacterium
AATTTTTACCGCGAGAACATGTTCGGCCCGATCGAAGTTGAGAAAGCCGAATATCAGCTGAAGCCGATGAATTGCCCCGGCCATATTTTGATTTACAAATCGAAGCTGCGGAGTTATCGGGAGCTGCCGGTTCGCCTCGCCGAGCTTGGTACGGTGTATCGTTACGAACGCTCCGGCGTGCTTCACGGACTGCTCCGTGTCCGCGGATTTACGCAGGATGATGCGCATATTTTCTGCATGCCCGAGCAGATCGAAAAGGAAGTGCAGGATTGCGTCGAATTTGCCTGGGAAGTGCTGCGCGTTTTCGGCTTTGACCGTTACGAAGTCGAGCTCTCCGGGGGCGATCCGTCACACCCGGAGATCTACGCCGGGACTCCGGAAGACTGGAAACGCGCCGAGGACGCGCTCACGTCCACGCTGCAGCGGATGAACGTCCCGTACAAGTACATCCCGGGCGAAGCTGCCTTCTATGGCCCAAAGATTGACGTGAAGCTGGTCGACGCGATCGGCCGCCCCTGGCAGCTCACGACCGTGCAATTCGATTTCAACCTGCCGCGGCGATTCGATCTCGAATACGTAGGCGAAGATGGCTCGCGGCATCAACCGTTGATGGTGCATCGCGCGCTGTGGGGTTCGATCGAACGATTTTTCGGTGTGTTGATCGAGCATTACGCAGGAGCGTTCCCCGCCTGGCTCGCTCCAGTGCAGGCGGCCGTCTTGCCCGTGAGCGGAAAATTTGAGGAGTATGGGAAGAAGGTCACCCAGCATCTGCGCGACGCCGGCTTTCGCGTTCATCTCGACGAGCGCAACGAGAAGTTGCAGGCCAAAATTCGGGATGCCCAGCTTGAAAAAATTCCGTACATGCTGATCATCGGTGCAAAGGAAGCCGAAGCGGGCACTGTCTCCGTGCGCCATCGTTCGAAGGGCGATCTTGGCCCACGCCCGCTCGAACAATTCAGCGCCGACCTGCGCCAGGAGATAAACTCACGCGCAATCTCATAAATTGCCGGTGCGAACCATGAGGCGGCTGTGGATCGTTATTAGTCTCATGATATTTTGCATCGTCATCTTCGTTGTGATTGGCCTGCTTCTGCCACGTCAGCAGTCGTTCACCCGCGACGTGGAAATCAATCAGCCAGTGCCCGCGATCTGGCGGGCCGTTTCCGATTGCCCCGCTGAGCCGTCGTGGCGCCCGGATCTAAAAAGTTGTGACCGTCTTCCCGATGAAAATGGCCACGCCACCTATCGCCTCACAACCAGGCGCGGCCGCGCTATGAAAATGGAAGTAGTGGAAAGCATTCCGCCGCAACACATCATGTTTCGCTTCCTGGGCCTTCCGTCAAACGGCACAATCGTCTGGATTTTCAACCTCGACCCATGGAATGGCGGCACGAAGATCTCGCTTACGCAGAACGACTCGGTGGGCAATCCGCTCGCGCGAATTCTCTACCGCACTGTTTTCCGGACCGAGTTTGCAGACGGCTACCTCGACGCCCTCGCACGAAAATTCGGCAACGCTCCCTCCGAGCAGTAGCGCAGACTTGATGATTCCGCGCCTCGTTTAGAATCCCCAGTCCCGTGAGAGGCACACGAAGTGACAATCCAGTTCCCACGCCCACCTTCGTACCTTCCTTGACCGTTCCTCGTGGGTCGACTAAACTAGCCGTTTCGCCAAGGTCCGCGATTCGTGACTGTTGCGCGGATGAATGAGAGCTGGTGCGCCGCGAAGGCAAGAAACCGGCCGTAGAAACCGCGCGCTACTGACTACACGAGAACCGAAGTTGAGGAGAGAGATCGTTGCCGAAACGCACGTTTCAACCGCATGTGCGCCGCCGCCATAAGAAGCACGGCTTCCGCGCACGCATGAAGAGCCAGGGTGGAAGAAAAGTCCTTGCGCAACGCCGCAGGAAAGGGCGTCACAGTCTCACGCGTGTCTGATTTGTCGCGGCTGGATTTTCCGCGTCAATGCCGCCTGGTGCGCCGCAGCGAGTATGATGCGGTGTATCGCGACGGCCGCCGCCGGTCGAGCCGCGAGTTCAGTGTTTTTCTTCGTGCGAATGGCCTCGAAATCAGCCGGTTTGGATGGAGCATCAAGAAGGCGCTGGGCGGCGCGGTTCGGCGAAACCGCATCCGGCGCCGCCTCCGCGAA
Source organism: Candidatus Acidiferrales bacterium (assembly GCA_025451835.1). GTDB lineage: Bacteria > Acidobacteriota > Terriglobia > Acidiferrales > UBA7541 > Palsa-295. The sequence goes on from JANWJR010000073.1 coordinate 2,150, forward strand.
ATCGTAAGGCTGCACCGACAGGAGATCGCTTCGGGATGGGACATCGTCATTCATCCGCGCAGTTCAGCGGCCACGGCGGAACTTCCGTGGCTGGCGGCCGACCTGCTGAAGCTGCTTCCACGAGCGGACCTTGCCTCCCCGTTGCGCGAGAAGCCCGCGGGATAGCTGGCAGCGCTCGCTCCGCAGGCGCCTGGGTTCTGCTGTTGCTCGTTCGCTTCTACATCGCATTTCTCTCGCCGTTTCTCGGCGGAGCTTGCAAATTCTATCCTTCATGCTCGCAGTACGCCCGCGAAGCGGTCGCGGTCCACGGCGCGCGCCGCGGTTTCATTCTCGCGATCAAGCGGCTCGGGCGATGCCGGCCTTTCACGAAGGGCGGCTTCGATCCAGTTCCTGGCGCGGTTTTTGCGAACGCGGATGCCTCGGCCTCCGGAAATGAATCGCAGGGCCGCGCTTGGTCTCAGCGATCGTTCGGGGCACCAATCGCTCGCGACGGGGAGAAGCCGGCAGCGTGAACGAAATGTCCGACCAGCTCCGGGCGATTCTTTTCGTTGTCATCGCGCTCGGCGTCTTGTTCATTTGGGGGCACTTTTTCAAGCCGCCTGTCCCGCCGCCGAATCCGAAGGGTACGGAACAGGTCGCGGTTGCGCCTCAGACAAGCGTCTCGCAGCAAGCGGTCGCCGCTACACCTGAACATGCCGCTCCGATCAACATTCCCGTCGTTCAAGAGGCCCAGGAAAAAGCAGCGGTCGTCGAGAGCGCGCTCTATCGCGTGCAGCTTTCAAATCGCGGCGCCGCGGTTCGTAGCTGGACTTTGAAGACGTACTTGGACGACCAAACGCCCCCGCGTCCCCTCGAGTTGGTGAATCCCGATTCCGCCGCGCAGCTTGGCTGGCCATTTTCCTTGCTACTCGCCGATCCGCAGCTCGAAGCCAAAGCGAATTCGGCGCTCTATCAAGTAACATTGGGCTCCGCAAATTCAACCGGCGGGCCGCTGCATGCCCCCGCGCAAATTACATATCATTGGAGCGACGGCCATCTCAATGTAACCAAGAAGCTCGGGTTCACGCAGGGCTACGAAACATCGCTCGACGTCTCCGTGACGCTCGACGGCAAGCCGCTGCCGGCGGCGATCGCCTGGCGCGGCGGCTTCGGTGATAAGGCCGTTGCCAAAGCCTCGCAGCTCGTCAGCGTGTTTTACAAGGAAAACGGCAAGACAACCGTCTTGGCGTACAAAAAGCTCGGCGTTTCCGGCAATCAGTCGCAGCCGTACCTGCAATCGGGCCCTCTGGAATTTACCGGCATCGAAGATCAATTTTTTGCCGCGGCATTTGTGCCCGATGGCGGCGACCTTTCACTCTGGCATTGGACCCGGCAGCACACCATTACCGTCGATAACAAACAGGAGAACGAGCCCGAAGCAGAAATGGCGGCCGGGACTGCCGCTGCATCGCCGTTGCGGATGCACGTTTACGTCGGTCCGAAGGATCTCACCCTTCTCAGCAAACTCAAGCCGCCCCTCGACGATCTGGTCAGTTTCGGCTGGACCAGCATCGTGGCCAAGCCGCTTTTCTATGCGATGAAGTGGACTCACAAATATGTTCCCAACTACGGCTGGGCAATCGTGCTGCTGACGATCGCCATCAATATCCCTATGTTTCCTTTCAAAATGATGAGCTGGCGCTCGATGCAGAAAATGCAGAAGGTCGCGCCGGAAATGCAGGCGATTAAGGACCGCTACAAGAAATATTCCTTCAACGATCCCCGCAAGCGGAAAATGAACGAAGAAGTGATGGAGATGTACCAGCGGCACGGGATAAATCCGCTGCCGATCGGAAGTTGCCTGCCCATGCTGGTGCAGTTGCCGATCTGGTGGGGACTCGAACGCGTGCTGACCGGTGCGATTGAGCTGCGCCACGCGCCGTGGATATGGTGGATTCACGATCTTTCGCTGAAAGATCCGTACTACGTTCTGCCCGCGGCCATGGCCATAGCGATGTATGCGATGACAAAAATGACGCCGCAAACGGCCGTCGTCGATCCCGCCCAGCAGAAGATGACGCAGTGGATGCCGCTTTTCTTCGCTGCGTTCTTTTTTAATCTTTCGGCTGGCCTCAACCTTTATATTTTTACCAGCAGCCTCGTCGGCGTAGGACAGCAATACTACCTGAACAAAGCCGATCCGCTGCCGACGCGAAGTAAATTCAAGAACAAAAAGAAAAAGAATGATGCGCCCTCCAGCTGATTCCGGCGGGAACCCCACAGCGCGGCCGCGTTCGCAGGAAATCCCTCCGCTCGACCGCGAGCGCGCGATGGAAGAGCTGAAGCGCTTTCTCGACCTTGCAATTCGCGAAATGCAAATCGCCTTGACCTGCGAGATATCCGCTCCATCAGGCCCAGGTGGCGAGGCAGATGTTGTCGTCGCGTTTAGCGGCGACGATCGGGACTTGCTGCTCGAACGCAATGCGGAGCTTCTGCTGGCTCTTGAGCACATCGCGCACCGCTGGCTGCGCCTCGATCCGCGGCTGCACGACCGCGTGCGTTTCGATTGTGGTGATTACCGCGCTGCCAGGCTCGAAGAACTCAAGCTTTCCGCGCGCGTCGCTGCGCAACGAGTCCGCGAAACCGGGCAGGCATTTCGATTCAACTCGATGTCCTCGCGCGAGCGGCGCATCATCCATCTCGAACTCAACGGCGCCCCCGGCGTTCGCACCGAAAGCGAAGGCTCCGGCGACCATCGCCAGCTCGTGATTTATCCTGCCACTCCCAAATAGTTCGCTGCATGCGATTCGCGAATCCGCCAAGGCATCAGCCCGCCTCGCACACCCGGCCGCTACAATTCAAACATGTAGCCCTGCTTGCCGACGTTGAAGCACTGCGTTGCGCCGACGCGATCGCTCTTGCCCGCGGTTTCGTGAATGTGACCGCAGAAGAGGTAAGCCGGCTGAACCCGATCCACCCAGGCACGGAGTGTCGGGCTACCGGCGTGCTTACCGGTGGCGAACTCATCGAGTTGCGTATCATGGGGCGGGAAATGAACGACGAGATAAAGCGGCGTGGCTTTTTCGAAAGCGCTGAGTGCCTCGGCGATTTCGTCTTCGGAATATTCTCCGGGCGTGTTGAACGGCGTGAGGTTGCTATAGCCGAGTCCGGCCCATCGTGTTGTTCCACCCTTCGATTCGAGCTGGCGTAACTGGCGGTGAAAATCCACGAAGCCGTAGCGTTCGCATAAGGCTCGCGTTTCAGCGTGTGTCTCGTGGTTACCCGGCAAGACCCAAAGTCGCTGCCCCAGCGCCTTCAACACCTCGCCGCAGCGGTCGAGCATCTTGCCGAAATTCGAAAGATCGCCGTTGGCAATGTAAATGTCGGCAGGCTGCGCAACGATCCTCTCGAGGGCGCGTAAGTCGCCGTGGATATCGCTGAAGATCAATATTTTCATGGTTGTTTCCGAGGCGACGGGTCGCTTTCGTGCGGCGGGACGATCTTCTCGGGCCGCCTCAGCCATTCACCGTTCTGCTCCCATCCTTCCTCGACCACGTTTGCCCCGTCGTCAAATGCCACGCGGTACGAGAAGGGCGGAATCTCATTCTTGCGCCGCGTGATGAAACGGTTCTCCAGAAAATCCACGATGTGAAGTCCGTCTTCGCTCGACGTTCGGATCACAGGAAAGCGCACGAAAGTCCAATAAAGCCGCACTTCAGGAAGTTGCATCGCGCGAATCGTATATTCATCGCGAGGCGAATCGCCGCTGAAACGAAATGCAGGCCCGTTTGCATCACGCAGATCGAAGTGCGACTGATACACGCCACTCGTCGTGCGAATCGCTCCGCCCCAATCGAGAAGGCAAGGCGGCATAGGCAGCGCCGCTATGCGCTTGATTGTCACGTCGTTGTTTGACGCGAAACCTTTCACACGTCGCAACGCAGAATAATGCGCCATGCCACATGCCGCGACATACGCAAGAGTGACGTAAACGCCCGCCCGGCACCAAGTCGCTCGGCGAATGCGATATCCCCAATCGCTCCGAGCGGGCACCAGAAACAAAATCGCGAATATCCCGCTCCAAACGGCGATGATCCACGGGCGAAATGGAAAACCGATCGTCCTCGCGAGTTCCCACACAGCCGCGGCGCCGGCCGAAAATACAATCCACATCCATACTCCCCGGCGAAAAGCCTTGTCGCGGTCGCCGCAAACCCACGCGGAAATCTGCGGAGTGAGCAGGATCGCGGTGAACGTGAAATCGATGATGAAAAGCCAGTCCCACGCGACCCGCTGCTGCGAAATCGGCGTCCACATGCGCGTGCCGAACGACGTCAGCCCGTCGAGCAAGATGTGGCTCGCGAGACTGATGGCGTAAATGAGCGTGAGCATGCTCCACGATGGCGACTCGATTCGCAGGCGCCGCGCCACGACGCACGTAAGCCATGCCAAACCCGCCGCGAAAAACGGAAGCCCCACAAACGAATGCGTAATCCCGCGATGATATTTCACCACGGCGAGCGGATCGCGCGAAAAAAGCTCGGCGACGACATCGCAGTCGGGAAAAACAGCGCCGAGCGCGGCCGCAAAGGTAGCGACGCGTCCCTGGCGGTCGGAGAAATATCCCTTTCCTATCAGCGCGCCGGCGATTCCGTGTGTGATGGTATCCATGCAGGAGTCGAAGAAGAAAAAGTGTACACGATTGCGAGGCCGTCAGGCGACTTCGAGAAGCGGAGACCGCTTGGCGGTTACTTCACCGATTCGTCGAGCGGTGATGTTGCGGCCGGCAAACGCGGCCAATGCGGCGTCGGCCGCTTCCGGCGCGACGGCAACCAGCAAGCCGCCGGAAGTCTGCGGGTCGAAGAGAAGAGCGCGAAATTCGTCGGAAACGGAAGCGGCAAAACGGACGCAGCCTTCGATGAATTCACGATTATTTTTCATGCCGCCGGAAAAAAATTCACCGCCCGCGGCGGTCACGGCGCCATTCAAATAATGGATTCGCGCATGGTCGATTCGCATCGATACACCGCTCCCGGTGGCCATTTCGCGGGCGTGGCCGAGCAATCCAAATCCCGTGACGTCCGTGACAGCGTGAACGAGCCGCTCGGCGGGATTGGCTGCGTCAACTTCATGAAGCGCATCGGCGGCATCCCGGTTGAGACGCGCCATTGAAGAACCCGCGTCAGCCAGCCACGCTTCCTCGGCGTGGCCCTGCTTAAGCGCGGTTGAGATTACTCCGGTGCCAATCGATTTCGTCAGCAGCAGAACGTCTCCCGGTCTCGCGCCAACATTGCGCCAGATTTTGTGCGGATGAATCAACCCGGTAACAGCGTAGCCGAATTTGATTTCATCATCGCGAATGGAATGCCCCCCGACGACGGTGCAACGCGCTTCCTCCATCTTGGAAAGCCCTCCCCGCAAAATCTGTTCGAGGACGTTCGCATCGCCCGACGCCGGATAACCGAGCACGGACAGCGCGGAAATCGGCCTTCCTCCCATTGCGTACACGTCGCTTAGCGAATTCGCGGCGGCGATCTGGCCATAAAGGTAGGGATCGTCTGTGATCGGCGTCAGGAAATCTACCGTCTGCACCAGCGCCAGCTCGGCAGTGAGTTGATACACCCCTGCGTCGTCGTTGGTATCGAATCCAACGAGTAAATTCGGATCCGCCGACTGCGGTAGCCGCTTCAGCACAGAGTCCAGCAAACTGGGACTCAGCTTAGCTGCTCAACCCGCAGCCTTGGCCGCTTCCGTCAAACGGACGCGTTCTGCCAAAGGCGAGTTCCCTCCTCAAGAATAAGTTTGACGATTATAGCGCGGCGGGGCGCTCGACTGCGCCATCACATAGACTCGCCCATGCGAGAGGCAGTCAAGGGATGGGCGAACCCAGCGGCAATGGGGAATAGGTCTAGGATTCCGGAAGTGACGAATCGCTTTGACCTGGAGTGCCTGGCGAGCGAATCGGAATTGCAATGTTTATCGGCACGGCCTCGACGGTTCGCAGCATGTGGCATTGCCCATCGAAGAGCGCGCCCGTTCCTATAATCAAGCAGGGGGTGTGAATTTCGCCTGTCACTATGGCCTTGGTCTGGATTTCAACCCGGGATCTGGCGCGCACTGTGCCGTCGAACCTCCCTGCTATAATCACATGATTGCCTTCGG
>JANWJR010000074.1 GCA_025451835.1 Candidatus Acidiferrales bacterium
AGCGCGCCGAAACCAGCCGGCGCTCGCGAAACCCGTTCGTCAAGATTCAACTGAAATTCGATGAATGGTTCGGGCGCTTCCGAGATGGATATCGAGAAACGCTGATTACTTGCCTGAAGCGGCCGAAGGCGTTCGTGGCGTGCTTCCTGGCTGCGTGCGTGATTTCGGCGGGATTGCTGCCTCTGGTGGGCCAGGACTTCTTCCCCTCGGTGGATAGCGGCGAGTTCAAACTTCACCTGCGCGCGCCGACGGGCACGCGGATCGAGGATACGGCGGCGCTATGCGACCGCGTCGAGCGGGATATCCGGCAACACATCCCGGCCTCGGAACTGAGCGGCATCATCGACAACATCGGGATCCCGTATAGCGGAATCAATTTGTCGTACAGCACGTCGGCGCCTATCGGGCCCTCCGACGCGGACATTCAAGTGGAGCTGGCGAAAGAACACAGGCCATCGGCCGGGTACGTTCGCGAACTGCGCGCGACGCTCTCTCATGATTTTCCCGGCGTTGAATTTTATGAATTGCCGGTGGACATTGTGACCCAGATATTGAACTTTGGTTTGCCCGCGCCGATCGATATTCAGGTGGTCGGCAGAAAACTCGAAGCCAATCGGGCGTTCGCCGAAAAACTGATGGATCAGTTGAAATTTGTTCCAGGCGCGGTGGACCTGCGAATCCAGCAGCCCTTCAACTATCCGAAGATTCACATCGATGTCGATCGCACGAAAACAAGCCAGGTGGGCTTGACGCAACGAGACGTCGCAACGAATCTCCTGATTTCGCTTAGCGGAAGCTTCCAGACTTCTCCGACATTCTGGCTGGACCCGAAAACGGGGGTGAGCTACGACATCGTGGCGCAGACCCCGCAGTACAAGGTTGATTCGCTTCAGGATTTGGAAAATGTTCCGATCACCAATGGCGGCGCGGGCAAGCCGCAAATCCTGGCGAGCCTGGCGTCATTCAGCCGGGGTTCGGAAATGGGGATCGTGTCGCATTACAACATCACGCCCGTGATTGACATTTACGGCTCGGTGGAAGGGCGGGACTTGGGGAGTCTTGCCAGGGCTATCTCGCCAATTGTGGAGCGCGCGAAAAAGCAATTGCCCAAAGGATCCCAAATTATCACCCGCGGGCAGATTCAAACGATGCAGGCTTCGTTTGAGGGACTTTTGGGCGGACTGGTGTTTTCGATATTGCTCGTTTACCTGTTGATCGTCGTCAATTTCCAGTCGTGGCTCGACCCGCTGGTGATTCTGATGGCATTACCTGCCGCGCTGGCGGGGATCGTGTGGTTTCTATTCATCACGCGGACCACGGTCAGCGTTCCCGCGCTGACAGGCGCAATTATGTGCATGGGAGTGGCGACGGCCAACAGCATTCTGGTGGTCAGTTTTGCGAAGGAACAATTGGCCGAGGGCAAGAATTCGATGGAAGCAGCCATCGATGCGGGCTTCACGCGTTTTCGGCCGGTGCTGATGACGGCTCTGGCGATGATCATCGGGATGTTTCCAATGTCACTCGGACTTGGAGAAGGCGGCGAGCAGAATGCGCCTTTGGGCCGGGCGGTAATCGGAGGCTTGCTGCTTGCCACCGTCGCTACGGTATTTTTCGTGCCGGTATTCTTTAGTCTGGTGCATCGATCGAGGCAAGAAAAAGCCGAACGCGCAACGAACTAGCGGTCCAACCGAAAATGCTGAAGTAATATAGGAATGGATAAAGAGGACCAGATGAGTTACGCGACACCGCCAGGAGATGCACCGCAGAGTTCGGATGAACGCCCGGTTGCGCGAAAATCCGGACGCGGATGGTGGATTGCCGTGCTGGTGCTGGCGATGATCGCGGTGATTGTAATCGCGGGGGTTGTTCCGCGCATGAAAGCGCGAGCGGCGTTGCGGGTTGAGACGAACGATCTGGCGATTCCCACGGTTTCAGTGATCCATCCAAAACGCGGAGCGCCGCAGCAAGAAATCGTCCTTCCCGGCAATATCCAGGCCTTCATTGATTCGCCGATCTATGCGCGGACCAGCGGCTATCTGAAGAAGTGGTACGCCGATATTGGAGCGCACGTAAAGGCCGGGCAGTTGCTCGCGGAAATCGAGACGCCCGAAGTGGATCAGCAGCTCCAGCAGGCCCGGGCCGATTTGAATACGGCGGAAGCCAATTACCGCCTGTCGCAAATTACGGCCACACGCTATCAGGATCTGAAAAACACCGATTCCGTCGCCAAGCAGGATGTGGATAACGCCGAAGGCGATTTTGAATCGAAGAAAGCGATGGTTGCTTCCGCCCAGGCAAATGTGAAGCGCCTGCAGGAGACGCAATCGTTCCAGAAAATTTATGCGCCGTTCGACGGCGTGATCACGGCGCGCAACACGGATATCGGAGACCTGATCGACGCCGGCGCCACCGGCGGAACCGCGAAGGAATTGTTTCACATCGCCTCGACAAAGACCTTGCGCGTCTACATCAACGTCCCGCAGCAGTACTCGCAAGCGGCGAAGCCCGGGCTCACGGCGGATTTGACCCTGGCTGAATTCCCCGGCCGGCAGTTCAAAGGGAAATTAGTGCGAACCGCGGATTCAATAGACCAGGCTTCGCGAACCCTTCTGGTCGAAGTGGACCTCAGCAACCCGAACGGGGAGCTGCTGCCCGGCGCATATGCGGAAGTTCACTTGAAGCTGCCAACAGAGTCTCCGGCGTATATCCTGCCGGTGAATGCTTTGATCTTTCGATCGCAGGGATTGCAGGTCGGTATCGTGGACGGCAGCGACCGGGCACAGCTTAAAAGCGTCATTCTGGGCCACGACTACGGCAACGAGGTCGAAGTGGTTTCCGGTCTGGCGGATAGCGATGCTGTGATCGTGAACCCTCCCGACTCGCTGTTGCCCGGTGAGAAAGTTCGCGTGGTTGAGGCTCAATCGAATGGCGAATCCGCACCGATTGGGACGGACGAAAAGAGCGAGAATTAACGAACGAATTTACGGGACAAGGGTAAGCAGAAATTCCCGGCGGGGATAGTGCGAGATCATGTTCGGAAAGGAGCGGAAAGCGATGCGTTCTAACGTTAAGAAGCTGATCTTAATTGCCATCATTCTTTCAGGCGCGCTTTTCATCGTGCGGATGAAATTCTCCTCAGCCCAGACCGCGCCTGCCGCCAACAGCCCATTCACTGACTATCGCGGCGAGAAGCCCGGCCGGATTCACCATATCACTGCGGCCGATCTTCCGCAGCCGTACGCCAGCCCGTCCGCGGACCACGGGGCAGAATTGGTGGCGCGGCCCGCGGACGCGTGGCCGCAAGCTCCGCGAGGTTTTAAAGTCGAACTGTATGCTGAAAACCTCGAGAATCCACGCCTGATCCGCACGGCGCCTAACGGCGATCTCTTCGTGGCAGAAAGCGAGCCCGGCCGCATTCTAGTTTTTCGCGGAATCTCAAAGGACGGAAAGGCTGTTCAATCGGAAGTTTTCGCTACCGGGTTTCACCAGCCCTTTGGTATCGCGTTCTATCCGCCGGGTCCGGATCCAAAATATGTGTACGTCGGAAACACGGATTCCGTTGTCCGGTTTCCATATGCGAACGGAGATATGAAAGCGCGCGGGCCGCAAGAAGCGATTATGAACTTGCCCGGAGGCGGCCGGTTGCGCGGCGGAGGGCATTGGACGAGGGACATCGCATTTTCACGCGACGGCACGAAAATGTACGTTTCGGTGGGTTCACATTCCAATGTGGATGATCCCGACACGCATCCCCAGGAATTCCATCGCGCGGACATTCTCGAAGCGAATCCAGACGGTTCGGATCTCCGTGTTTATGCATCGGGAATACGCAACGCGGTGGGCATCGCCGTCGACCCGCATACCGGCGAACTCTGGGCCTCGGTGAACGAGCGCGACGATCTTGGCGATAATCTGCCTCCCGATTACATCACGCACGTTCAGGAAGGCGGCTTTTACGGCTGGCCGTGGTATTACACGGGCGGGAATCAGGACCCGCGCCTCCGGGGAAAGCATCCGGAGTTGAAGGATAAAGTCATCGTTCCCGACGTGCTCCTCGAACCGCATAACGCTTCGCTTGAATTGACCTTCTACGAAGCCGAAGGATTTCCCGAAAAGTATCGCGGCCAGATTTTTGCAGCCGAACACGGATCGTGGAATCGAGGAGTTCGGACCGGATATGACGTGATCACCGTTCCTTTGCAAGACGGAAAGGCGGCGGGCGAGTACGCGGATTTTCTTACCGGTTTCGTACGATCCGACGGCCGAGTGTGGGGACGCCCGGTTGGAGTCGCGGTGGCGAAGGACGGGTCACTCATGGCGACCGACGACGGTTCGAATTCGATCTGGCGAGTCAGTTATGGAAGCAAGTAAGAGGGGGATTTCCTGGGCGGCCTGGCTTTCGCTCGCTGTGTTTCTACTCAGCGGATGCATCGTGGGGCCGAACTATGTCCGACCTTCGGCCGAAGTCCCTACTTCGTACAAGGAAGCGGAAAATTGGGCGCCCGCTCAACCAAGCGACGCAATCGCGCGGGGAAAATGGTGGGGGGTTTACAACGATACGCAGCTCAACAACCTGGAGGATCAGGTTACTGCCGCGAATCAGAGTCTGAAAGCAGCACAGGCGCAATTCGTTCAAGCGCGCGAAGCCGTTCGCATCTCGCGCTCGGGGCTGTACCCGACCGTTACGGGCGGCGCTTCGGTCAGCGGCAACCACCTGTCCAGCAATCGGCCGCTGAGCGGAACGACCTCGAAGATTAATTACGCAGACTTTCAGATCCCCATTGACGCTTCGTGGGAGCCGGATATTTGGGGACGCGTGCGCCGCACAGTGGAGGCAAGCCGCTCCGAAGCGCAGGCGACGGCAGCCGACGTTGCATCGGTGAGCCTGAGCCTCCACGCCGAACTTGCGACGGATTATTTCGAGTTGCGCGGGCTCGACGCCCAGAAGAAATTGCTGGATTCGACGGTGGTTGCCTTCGAGCAGGCGCTCAAGCTGGCGCAAAACCGCTACAACGGAGGTCTGGCGTCCGGCGTGGACGTGGCGCAGGCGGAGACGCAACTGGAAACCACGCGCGCTCAAGACACGGATGTCGATGTGCAACGAGCAGCATTCGAACACGCGATCGCGGTGCTGATTGGCAAGCCTGCTGCAACTTTCAAGTTGTCGCCGCTGCCCTTGACCACGCCGCCGCCCGCAATTCCGCCGGGACTTCCATCCGACCTGCTGGAGCGGCGTCCGGACATTGCCGCGGCGGAAAGGCGGGTTCAGGAAGCCAACGCGCGGATCGGCGTTGCGAAGGCCGCCTACTATCCCATGGTCACCCTTACGGGCTCGACCGGATTTGAGAGTGGCGTGCTGGGCACGCTGATTCAAGGTCCCAGCGGATTTTGGGCGGTGGGGCCCCAGGCTGTGGAAACTCTTTTTGACGCCGGCCGGCGCCACGCAATTTCCGCACAAGCGCAGGCGGCTCACGATCAGTCCGTCGCCAATTATCGCGAGACGGTGCTCACCGCGTTTCAGGAAGTGGAAGATAACCTGGCGGCTCTGCGAGTATTGCAAACGGAAGCGGATACCGAAGATTCCGCCGTCGCGGCGGCCGAGCATTCCGTCGCACTGTCGACGAATCGCTACAAGGGCGGAGTTACAAGTTATCTGGAAGTGATCACGGCGCAGAGCGCCGCGCTCGGGGACGAAGTGACGTCCCTGAATATTCTCACGCGCCGCATGACGGCCAGCGTCCTGCTGATCAAAGCGATCGGCGGCGGCTGGAACGTCAATCAAATTCCCCGCGTCTAGATTTTTCGTTTCTTCGGACAATTTCCACGGAAGAGTGTCGTCGCGAGGAACTGGCTCGCGTCCGCCCCACTGTGATAAAGATGTGCTGCGGACGCTCGAAAGGGAGTCCCACCGCGGTTCCGCGCCGGAGGCTTTGTGCGTCGCAGGCGGAAGAAGAACTCGGCCATTACGCTTCGTGACGTCGCCTGCGAAAGCGACGTATCGGCCGCCACGGTGTCGATCGTTTTGAACAATGCGCCGCTGGCGCGTTACATCCCACCCACCACCAAGGATCGCATCGAGAAAGCCGCCCGGAAACTCGGCTATCGGCCGAAGCTCCTGTCTCGATTTCTGGGAGCGAAACGCAACCATACAGTAGGCGTGATGGTCTTCGACATTACGGATCCCTATTGCACACTAATTCTTCGCGGGATCGAGAATTCGCTGTATCAGGCCTCTTTCGTGCAGATCCTTACGGACGTCCACAATCAGCGCGGACGTTTCGAGCGATACCTGGAAATGCTTCTGGCGAGGCCCATCGAGGGGCTGGTGATCGTGGCGAATTGGCTATTCGTGGATATCGATCTGCTGGCGGATATCGAGAAGCGAAATATTCCCGCGGTGATGATCGGGCGCGAACTGCGCACGGCGTCCGTCAGTTCAGTGATGGTGGACAACGAAGCGGGAGCGCATCTGGCAATGGAGCACCTCTATTCGCTGGGCCATCGCAAAGTCGCGTTTATTCGCGGACCGAAGATGCTCATCGACAGCGTTCCGCGCTGGCGGGCCGTGCGTTCGTTTGCGCGGTCGGTGGGACTCGAGATCGATCCGGCGCTGGTTGTCGACCTGCCGGACTCTCTCGATCCTAACTCCGGGTTCGAAGGTGGTTTCCGCCTTACCGAGGAACTGCTGAAGCGAAAAAAGCGGTTCACGGCCGTGATGGCGTTTGACGATATGACCGCATTCGGCACGATTCGCGCGCTTGCACGAGCGGGGCTGAGGGTGCCGGAAGATTGCTCGGTGATCGGTTTCGACGACGTGATTCCCGCCGGCCTGTCCGTTCCGTCTCTCACCACGGTGCGGCAGCCGATGGAGGCCCTGGGAAGCGCGGCGGTGGGCATCGTGATGGAAGGAATCAACGCCGCCGCGGAAGAAAGGGAATACCAAGCGACGCATCGGAAACTCGCTCCGGAACTCGTGGTTCGGGAATCCACGCGCACATTGTCCTAAGGCTTCCCCCTGAAATATCCTTAATGTGGCTGATTTATTTTATTGACAGGCTGAGCCAACGGGCGTATTGCCTTTAATAAAGTTTAATAAAACAGGGGCGATGCCTCAGGGGCTGCCGTTTGGGCGCGCCATGAGAACAGGGGTGTTCATGTATAACTCAGCGGGAATGCGCGCGAATATGCCGTTCGTATCAACACAAAAATGGCTACTCCGAATTGCGGTATGGCTGGGTTGTTTCGCACTATCGTTGGCGGTCCTAACAGTGGTCTATCCGGTGCGCGCCCAGTTGTACACCGGCTCGATCACGGGTGTTGTCACCGACCCTTCGGGCTCTTCCATACCCTCGGCGAAGATCACTTTAGTCGACGAGAATAAGGGCTTCGCTTTCAATGGAGCTACCGACTCGACCGGCAGGTATTTGCTGCGTTCGGTTCCTCCGGGTACCTACAAAATTTCCGTGGAAGCGCCGGGATTCGAGAGCCAGAACCAAGACGGCATTAAGCTGGATGTGAGTCAAAACATATCCATCGATTTCTCGCTCAAAATCGGGGCCCCAACCGTTGTAGTGGAAGTTAAAACCAACAGCGTGCAGTTGCAAACCGAGGACGCAGTCACGGGCCAGGTGGTGGATCGCAGATTCATGAACGACTTGCCCCTGATTACGCGAAATGCCACCGACCTCGTGTACCTGGCTCCGGGCGTCGTTCCGACAAACGTGCCGGGAAGCCAATCGCCCATCAACTTCAATTCCAACGGCAGCCGCAATTCAACCGCTGACATGCTGATTGACGGCGCGACAGCCACGAATTTCGAGCAGAACAGCGGTCTGATGAACGTGCTATATGTCCCTTCCATCGATGCGATCGAGGAATTCAAGGTCCAGCAGACGAATTTCAGCGCCGAGTACGGCTTCGCCGGCGGCACGATCATAAACGTGGTAACCCGGTCGGGAAGCAATCAGTTTCACGGCAGTCTTTACGAATTTTTCCGCAATTCCGTGATGGACGCCAATGAATGGTTCAATCATCAGCAAGGCTTGTCCATCCCGCCTTTGAAAAAGAATAACTTCGGCGGCACCATCGGCGGCCCAATTCGTAAGGACAAGACTTTCTTCTTTTTCGACTATGAAGGCACTCGCTTAAGCCAGTTCACATCGGGTTTTGCTGGCGTGCCCACGCCGGCCGAGAGATCGGGCAACTTTGGAGTATTGTGCGGTGCGAACGGCGGGAGCTTCAACGCCCAGGGGCTCTGCTCGGCTCCGGCGGGCCAGATTTGGGATCCTTATACGGGAGTGTTCAACTCAAATCCCGATCCGGCCAACGGTGCCGGCCCGGGAGCGGTACGCTCGAACTTTGTGCCCTTCAATAATTTGGCCACGTATCAAAGCCCCGGTAATCCCAATTTGATCGGCACGCCTTTTCAGTTGCCCGCCAGACCAGGCAATCTGATTGATCCCGTAGCTGCGAAATTGATTCAGCTCTTCCCCATGCCTACCTCAAATGCCACCGACCTGAACAGCCTCCAGAACCAGAACTGGTTTGGTTCGGGCGTTAATACGAACTCGAACGGACAGTTCGACATCAAAATCGACCAGCGTTTCAGCGAGCGCGATCTCTTGAGCGCCAAGTACTCTCAGGATAACGCCAGTTCTGCGTCTTTTAATTGCTTCAAGAACTTTGCCGATCCGTGTACGTCTGGACCGAGCATCGCATCCGCGCATATTTTCGCCATGAGCGAAACGCATACTTTCAGCCCTACGCTCATCCTCACCGCGACTTATGGATTTCAGCGGGCCTTCTCATTTCAACAGGGGATTGGCGGGGAATTTCCAAATATCGCCCAGGATTTCTCGCAATTGGGATTTCCCTCCTATCTAAATCAGCACGGCTTCGGCGTAATTCCCGCAATTCAGATCAGCGGGTACGGATCTCCTGCGGGAAACAATATAGGCACGCAAACCTTCAGTATTGCGAAAGAAGGCGACGTTACGCATTTTGTCAACGGAACACTCGATTGGGTGCATAACAAGCATGAACTGAAATTCGGCGGCGAATGGCGGCTCCACCAGATCAATCAAGACAACCCGGGCTGGCCGGCCGGAGACTTTAATTTCGATTTCACCGGCACGTCCGGCGTTTCGAGCGAGCCGGACAACACCAGCACGGGAGGCGACGGACTCGCAAGCTTCCTGATTGGAGTGGGGCCTCCGGGAACGGGCGCGGGCGGTTGTACGCCCTGTCAGGTGGGCTTCGTCAATTTTGTGAGCACGGAAAGCTTTCAATACGCCGCGTTTATCCAGGACAATTATCGCGTAACGCCCAAGCTCACGCTCAACCTGGGCCTTCGCTACGAGCTCAACACGCCTCGCACCGAGCGTTTCAACCGCATGAACTGGCTCGATCCCAATGTGATCGCTCCCATACAAGTGCCCGGACTCCCCACTCTGCATGGAGCCGAGGTATTCGCCAGTCCCAACGACCGCTCGAATTACTATCCGGATTATAAGGCCATTCAGCCCCGGTTTGGCTTCGCCTACCAGTTACCGTATACCTTCGTCGTACGCGGGGGCTACGGCATTTATTTTTCGACGCCGCGAAGCGGTGCCTCCGGCACTGGCCCATGGGGTTTCCAGGGGTTTGATATCCAGCCGCCCTGGATCACAACTCTGAACAGCGACCACGTGACACCGTTCAATACTTTGAAAAACACGGCATCAGGAGGAGTGCCGCTTCCGCCGGGAAACTCTCTGGGATCCTTCAACGACATCGGACAGACTGCGGTTGGGCCGATTCGCCAGCAAAGCCTGAACACTCCATACGAGCAGGCCTGGAGCTTTGGAATCCAGAAGGAATTGCCCGGACGGATTCTTCTTGATGCAACTTACGTTGGCAAAAAAGGAACACACCTTTACCTCGGTGGATTCCGAGAGAACGACCGGCTGCCGGCTTCGGCAATCGCAGGTATGACGCCCTTGCAGATTGGGAATCTTAATAATTTGGTGCCAAATCCATTTTTCTGCCCCGGCCCGCCCTGCGATCCTCACCGCTTCATTACCGATCCAACTAGCGCGCTTTCGAGTCCCACCATTTCAGCGTTTCAGCTTCTGCTGCCGTTCCCGCAATACGCGGGCTTTCAAGGCGATTCTCCGCCGATCGCGAACTCGATTTACCACGCTTTGCAGATTCGAGCCGAGAAGGAATTCTCGAACGGCCTGCAATTTCTGGTCACTTATACCTTGTCAAAGTCCATCGACGATGCTTCGGCGAGCGATGACAGCTTCGTCTTCCTCGGCGGCGGAACGATCGA
>JANWJR010000075.1 GCA_025451835.1 Candidatus Acidiferrales bacterium
AACCATTGGCGATCAGCCATTCCGCCGCCGCGACGAAATCGTCGAAGACATTCTGTTTGTTTCCCATCATTCCGGCGTGGTGCCAGGCTTCGCCGAACTCGCCGCCGCCGCGCAGGTTGGCCCGCGCCAAAATCCCTCCGCCATCAGCCCATTCAACGGCTTCGGCCGAAAACGACGGCGTCAAGCTCACATCGAAACCGCCATAAGCCGTCAACATCACCGGCCGTGCTCCATCGTGCGGAATTCCCTTCTTGTAGAGAAGGAACATCGGCACGCGCGTCTTGTCCTTTGATTCGTACCAAACTTGCTCGACTGTATACGCGTCGCTCTTCAGCGGAACTTTTGGCGCGGCCCACACCGCGAGTTTGCCGCTCGCAATGTCGTAGCTATAAATGCTTTCCGGAACGTTGAACGATTCGAATCCGAAAAATAACCGTTTCTGGTCCCATCTGCCGGCCGTGCCGGACACCGAGCCAATGCCCGGGAGTGCGATTTCGCCCTCCGCCGCTCCGTCCGGTTCGAAAACCTTCACCTCCGAGCTGGCCTTCTTCACGTATTGCACGAATATTTTGCCGCCAAAAAAACCAGCACTCTCGATCGTTGTGTCCGTCTCCGGAACGATTTCTTTCCACGCAGCGCGTGCCGGATTCGCTGCATCCACCGCGAACACGCGCCAATGCGGCGCATTCCAGTTGGTCCGGATAAAGAGCTTTCCGCCAGCCTCGTGGCCGAAGAAAAGCGCATTCGTATCGTTGACTACTGGCCGCACATTGGTTCCGTTCTTTAGATCCGCGATGTAGAGGTCGCTGCGCACGCTGCCCGAACCATAAACCACCTGGATCACAAGGTAGCGGCCGTCGTCGGACAGATCGGAACCCACAATTTTGTCGCGCCCGTATCCTTCACCGAAAATCAGCTTGTCGGATTCCGCCGGCATTCCCAGCACATGGTGGAACAGGCGCGGACCGTCCTTCGTCGTCCGCGAGTAGTACACGCCGCTTTTGTCCGGCTCGATCGAAAGGCCGAAATAAACCGCGCGCGGAAGTTGGTCGGCCAGGACCTTGCGCGTGTTCGTATCGATGAAGTGAATCGTGACTTCGTCTTGTCCTCCGGCGCGAACCGCATAGGCCGCGAGCGAGCCGTCGCGCGAAACGTCGCGGAGCGCCACGCTGGTCGAATGGTCCGCGCTCATCGGACGTGGGTCGACCAGCACTTCGTCTGCGCCGCCAGCGCCGCGCCGCTTGTAAATAATGTAAAGGTCCTGATCCGAGTTCCGTTTCTCAAAAAAGTAGTTTCCATCTCGCACCATCGGCAGGCCGAAGGAATCGACCTTCAACAGCGCTTCAAGGCGCGCGGAAATTCCCTCGCGGCTTGTCAGTCCATTGAGCGCCTCCGCGGTACATTTATCTTCCGCGTCGATCCACGCACGTGTTTCCGCGCTGTTCTGATCCTCGAGCCAGCGATACGGGTCCGGCACCGAAACGCCGTGCAGCATGTCGACCGTGTCGTCTTGGCGTGCTGCGGGCGGGCATTTTGCTTGGGCAGCTTTCGGCCCGGCTCTCGCAAGGTTCGGCGCGGCGAAAAACGCGGCAACCAGCAATGTCGCTGCGCTACAAAAAACGAGCCGCGAGAGGCGCCACGTACGACGCAGATTCGTGTGATTCGGAAATTCGATGCGCAAAGGGTGAGGGCAGGTCTGTAGTTCATCGTGTGGTGATTCCTTCCTTTGGGCCGCCGTTGTCCGGCCAGCATTATCCCACTGGTGTGGCGGTTTTCCGCGGCGGGTTGAAAAATGGCAAGTCATGCGTCGTCACGCGAACCTTGTGCCGCACGGCTTCAACTGTCAGCTCCATGTGTAGTTCGGTGCCCGGCGCGGCATGCTCACGATGCAAACTCGCCAGCGCAATCATTCTTTTAAGCGTCGGCGACCAAGTCGTTGAAGTTGCCTTGCCTATCTGAAGCCCGCCGCGATATACCGGCACAGGCACTCGCGAGGCCGTGCTCGGCACCTGCGGAGCGAGGCCGATTGCGTCATAGAGGCGCTCGACGTCGTCCCAATTCACATCCAGCCCCATCAGCAGGCGCTTCGGGCCTCGCCGGCTTTCTTCTTCCAGGGCTGCGCGTCCGATGAAATGTTCTTTCTTCAAATCGACAAGCTTCCCGAGGCCAATCTCATACGGCGAGTATTTTTGCGATTCAATCAGCGCTTTCTTGCTGCTAAAATAATCCACTTCGATCAAAATCAGCCCCGCTTCAATTCGAGCCACGTCCAGCGCTACCATTCCTGCCGGGTGCAAATCGAATTGCCGGCCGTTTTCAACGAGCGCGTCCCAAACTCTGCCGGCATCGTTCCAGGGTATCCAGATTTCGTAGCCGAGATCGCCCGTGTATCCCGTCCGCGAAATATCGACGGAAATACCGCCGATCTTTCCGTGCGTCAACCGGAAGTATTTCAGGTTCGCGATATCCGCTTCGGCGGCTTGTTTCAAAAGCCGTCCGGAGGTTGGACCTTGCAGCGCAAGCGCGGCCACTTTTTCCGAGATGTCCTCGATCGCCACATCGAGTCCCAGCGCATTTTCGTGAAACCAGCGCAGGCTCGGATCCGCCGCCGTCCAGCGATAAAGGTTTTCATCGAGCCTCGAAATCGTGCCGTCATCGATCACTTTGCCTTGCTCGTCGCACCAGCAGCAATAGATCACCTGCCCGATTTTCACTTTGTTGATGTCGCGCGTAATCACGCGATTCACGAATTTCGTCGCGTCGCGTCCGCTAACCAGATATTTATAAAGCGGCGAAACATCGATCAGCGCGGATGCGTTGCGGATGGCGTTGTACTCGTGCTCGTGATGCATCTCGTAAACGCTCACCGCGTAGTAGCCCGACCATTCGCGATAGTTCATGCTTTCGCACAGTCGCGAGGTCCGGTCGTGAAAGGCGGTCCCAATCGGCACGGCAGCTCCTGTGTCGCGCGAAATTCGAATTCTCCGGCGGGCGAATTATAGTGTGCGCGCCGCAACTTCTGCAAGGTAAAGCCGGACGCGCCGGACATTTTGACTGCGATTTTCGGCTACTTTTATGAGGCTCCCATGACTACCGGTCAGTGTCTCGCCGCGTTTCTTTCTTGTGAGTCCCTGCGGACATTTGTAGAATGCTGCGTCTCGCGAAACACACGCACTCCATTCCGTCCGCATCCCGAGGACCCTGCTAAGAGCGGCCATGGCGAAACGATACGATGCAATCGTGATCGGTGGGGGCCATAACGGCCTGGTGAATGCCGCGTATCTCGCTCGCGCGGGGAAAAAAGTCCTGGTGATCGAGCGGCGTTACGTTCTCGGCGGCGCCGCCGTTACCGAAGAAATTATACCGGGCTTCAAATTCTCCGTTTTTTCCTACGTCGTGTCGCTGCTTCGCCCAGAAATCATTCGCGATCTCGATCTTCCCCGCCACGGCCTCGAAATTCTTCCGCTCGACGGCACGATGACGCCCATGCAAAACGGCGATTACCTCTGGCGTGTGAACGATCACGGCAAGACGCGCCGCGAACTCGAGCGCCATTCCAGGCTCGATGCAGAAGCCTACGAAGAATTCGGCAAGTCGATGGTCGCGATGTGCCGCTTCGTGAAGCCGATCCTCGGGATGATTCCTCCCGACCCAACGTCGCTCGATCCACGCGATTTGAAAAAGCTCGCATTCCTCGCAAAGCGGTTCCAATCGCTCGCCTCCGAAGACCGCTACAATTTGATCCAGCTAATGACCATGAGCGCTGCGGATTTCCTCGATCAATGGTTCGAGACGGACGTCCTCAAGGCAACGATGTCCGCTTCTGGCATCATCGGCACGTTCCTTGGAATTCGTTCGCCCGGCACGGCCTACGTCTTGCTGCATCATTACATGGGCGAAATTGACGGCGCGTTTCGTTCGTGGGGATTCAGCCGAGGCGGCACCGGCGGTATCTCGAACGCGATCGCGAGCGCCGCCCGCGAGCTGGGCGCTGAAATTCGGATGGATTCGCCCGTAGCGCGAATTATCGTGAAGAATAGCGCGGCGCAGGGCGTTGCGCTCGAGAGCGGCGAGGAAATTTACGCGGATGTGATTTCGTCGAGTGTCGATCCGAATCTCACGTTCTTGAAATTCATCGAATCGCGCGAACTGCCCGGCGATTTTCTCGACGAAGTTCGCCGCTACAAATTCCGCGGTTCGTCTGGGAAGGTGAATCTGGCCCTCGATGCACTGCCGGATTTCAAATGCCTGCCCGGCCCGGGCCGCCATCTCCGCGGCGCGATGTCGATTTCGCCTTCGATGGAATACATGGAGCGTGCGTACGACCAGGCGAAGTACGGCGAATTCTCGCGTCGTCCCTATATTGACATGGTGATTCCCACGCTGACCGATCCATCCGTGGCGCCTCCGGGAAAACACATCCTCTCCTGCTTCGTGCAATATGCTCCCTACAAATTGAACGTGGGCTCTTGGGACGAGCAGCGGGAGGCCTTCGGCAACACCGTCATCGACACGATTGCCGAGTACGCACCGAATATCAGGAACATCATCATCGGAAAGCAGTTCGTCACGCCGCTCGACATCGAGCGCACCACGGGACTCACGGAGGGAAATATCTTTCAAGGCGAACTCTCGCTCGAACAGCTTTTTTTTCTGCGACCCGCGGCCGGCTGGGCGCGCTACCGCACTCCCCTCAAGAAACTTTACATGTGTGGCTCGGCAACGCATCCCGGCGGCGGAATCATGGGCGGCCCTGGGCGTCTCGCGGCTCTCGAAATTTTGAAAGATACGGGGAGAAACTGAATCGTGGCGGCACGCGACATCGTGATCGTCGGCGGAGGACACAACGCGCTCGTTACCGCGTTCTATCTCGCGCGGAAGGGCCATAAGCCGCTGGTGCTCGAACGCCGCGGCATTGTCGGCGGTGCCGCCGTAACGGAAGAATTTTATCCCGGCTTCCGCTGTTCCACTTTGGCGCATGCAGGAGGCCCGCCGCTTCCGTCCATCTTGAAAGACATGAATCTCGCGGGGCACGGCTTGGTCAAGCTGGAATCGCCCGTCCGCATTTTCGCGCCGTTGCCCGATGGCCGCGCGCTCACGCTTTACACCGACACGCAGCACTCCGCCGCTGAAGTCGCCAAATTTTCACAGAAGGACGCTGCGGCGTACTCTGAATTTCAGAAAGGCCTCGCTCGCGCTGCTGGAATCGCCGCGCAATTGCTTGCGCTCACCCCGCCCGTCATCGAAAAGCCATCCCGCGGAGACATTTGGAAACTTCTAAAGTTGGGCCGTAAAGTTCGTGGTCTCGGCAAGAAGGAAATGATGCAGCTGGTCCGATGGGGGCCGATGGCCGTCGCCGATTTCGTGGCGGAATTTTTTGAAACGGATCTTCTGCGCGCCGTCATCGCCGCGCGCGGAATTTTCGGCGCGGCTCTCGGACCTTGGTCCGCGGGCTCAACTGCTCTGCTGCTTTTGCGAGCCGCGGCCGATCCGTTTCCAGTCGGTAACTCAGCCATGCCACGGGGAGGCATGGGCGCGCTCACTCTCGCAATGGCCGCAGCCGCCAAAGAAGCCGGCGCGGAGATTCGCGCCGGTGCGGAAGTCGAACAAATTCTCGTCAAGAGCGGCGCGGCAACCGGTGTAATCCTCAAGAGCGGCGAAGAAATAGCCGCAAGGACAGTGATCTCGGGCGTCGATCCTCGCCGAACCTTCCTTGGATTACTCGATCCAGTTCACCTACCGCCCAGCTTCCTCGCAAGAATGCAGCACTATCGTTCGCAAGGCACGGTCGCGAAAATGAATCTCGCGCTCGATGCGCTGCCAACGTTCACAGCGCTGAAAAATTCCTCGGACGGCAACGCAGCGTTGGCAAGCCGCATTCACATCGGCCCGGGAATCGACTATCTCGAACGCGCGTTCGATCATTCAAAGTACGGCGAATTTTCGACCGAACCGTATCTCGATATCATGATCCCCACGATTTCGGATCCCTCGCTCGCACCCGCCGGCAAGCACGTGATGTCCATCTGCATGCAATTTGCTCCGTATCGGTTGAAAAGCGCGGATTGGTCGCGACAGCGCGACGCGCTCGCCTCGACAATCATCAAAACCATCGCCGCGTACGCTCCCGATCTACCCGGAAAAATCCTCGCCCAGCAACTCCTGACGCCGAAAGACCTCGAAGACATCTACGGCCTCACCGGAGGCCATCCATTCCACGGTGAGCTGGCCCTCGACCAGATTTTCACGATGCGCCCGGTGCTCGATTGGGCGCGCTACCGCACGCCGGTCGACGACCTGTATCTCTGCGGGTCCGGTACGCATCCCGGCAACGGCATCACTGGAGCCTCGGGTGCCAACGCCGCTCGCGAAATCCTCAAGGATTTGCGCTAGAACCCCGTCCCCAGGAATCTCGAGGGATATATTCCGCACATCCTCTCGGCCTCTGGTACTTCTCGCCATCTCCGAGCTGGCTGAAACATAATATTCACGCAAAAAGTTGAATCCAAAACTTGCCGAGCTACGTCCAAGTTATCAGCGTGTTTGGTGTGAAGCAGCCCTGCGCCGGATGTCCGCCTGCAGGCTGGATTTTTTACCTGAAATTCAAAATATGGAATAAAAAACCCGCGAGAAACGTCTATTCATACGGGACTGGTGCTTATATCTGAAAATCCGTAACACCGTGTTCGCCGGTTGTTGCGCTTAAGGGTTCTGGTGGCTAACGCGGGTGGCTGGGGAATACGTTGAGAGAAACATCACAAACAGAATCGGAATCGCCGCGCATGGAAGAGGCGCGCGCAATTCGTTTGGCTCAGCAAGGCGACGCCGCGGCCTTCGAGCAAATTTACCGCGCCCACAGCCGGCGGGTCTATGCGCTGTGCCTGCGGATGATCGGAAATCCGGCCGAGGCCGAAGAATTCACGCAAGATGCTTTCCTGCAGCTATTCCGCAAGATCCACACATTTCGCGGCGACTCCGCCTTCAGCACATGGCTGCACCGGCTGACGGTCAACATCGTGCTCATGAAGCTGCGCAAGAAGACCTTGCCGGTGGATTCGCTCGACGAGAGCGTCGAGCCGGACGAAGAAACCGGAAAGCGAGCGCCAGAGCTTGGCGGTCCGGACCTGAGGCTGAACGGTTCGATCGATCGCGTGCATCTGCAACGCGCCGTCGATCAACTGCCGCCGGGATACAAGCAGATGTTCATCCTTCACGACGTGCAGGGCTACCGGCACGAGGAGATCGCCGGAATCCTGGGATGCTCGGTTGGGAATTGCAAATCGCAGTTGCACAAAGCTCGCATGCGCCTGCGCGAACTCTTGCACGAGACTCTCCGCAGCGGCGCGCCTCGGAGCATCGAGTCAGCTGACGACTCGGGTGAACGCGACACTGCTGCACCGCGCCCTCCGACGGCTCGGCGAGAAACCGCATTTAGCTTGGTGGGCACGGGCGCCAGATTCGCGTTCAGCCGCGGCAAAGCCTGACCTGATCGGCTTGCGTCAGTCAACGAGACGGCCGGAGAAAATTTCTCGCTCGCCGGTTCCCGCATCCGTATAATCTTCGCGTGCCGTCACCATTAGACGCATCTTCGATTCCGAATTTTCGCGGCAATCAGCGTCAATCTGAAATCTTCGAGCGCGGCTTAACAGGCAGCCGTATCTCGGTTCCCGTCTCTCTTTCGCTCCTCGAACAAGCCGCCAAGGAAGTTTTGAAACCCGAAGCCTACGATTACGTCGCAGGTGGCGCCGGCGGCGAGGAAACTATTCGCGCGAATCGCGAAGCCTTCCATCGCTGGAAGCTTGTCCCGCGAATGTTTTGCGATGTCTCGCAGCGCGACCTGCGCACGGAAATCCTCGCCACTTCCCTGCCCGCGCCGCTTTTGCTGGCGCCGGTCGGCGTTCAAGGCATCATTCATCCCGAAGCGGAAGTAGCGGTCGCCCGCGCAGCTGCGTCGCTCGGAATTCCAATGGTATTAAGCTCGGTCAGCTCGCGCACGATGGAAGAAGTTGCACGCGCGCTCGGCGGCGGCATCGCGTGGTTCCAGCTTTATTGGAGCAAGGATGCGGAGTTGGCAGCCAGTTTTGTGCGGCGAGCAGAGGCCGCTGGCTTCAAGGCCATCGTGGTCACGCTCGACATCCCCATGCTGGCCTGGCGCGAACGCGACCTTCAATATCCTTACTTGCCGTTCCTGCGCGCCGAAGGCGTGGCCAATTATTTCAGCGATCCGG
>JANWJR010000076.1 GCA_025451835.1 Candidatus Acidiferrales bacterium
AGCGGCACGTGGTGTATCCGCTGGCGAGTTTGCTGGCCACCGAGCAAGTCTCGCTGGGCGATGTACTCTCGATCGACTGGGACGGCCACGAAAACGGCCTGACCTTCATGAAAGAAGCCGAAGGCGCACACCTGCCGCCTGTTTTTTCTTTACCTGATTCACTAACCGATGCGGCGGCCGCTAGTTCCGGTCGCCGCTTCATTTCGGCGGCGGCTACTCTCGCCGCAGCCGAGCGTTGGCCGATTCGTCCCACACGTTAAAGAAAATGCTCAAAAGGCCGATTGAAACGGTAGAGGGAGAAGCTTGCCTTGGAAGTCCAATAGTGAAAAGGGCTGCTTTAGGGGTGTCGACGTTCGGCCTGCCGGGCAATTACTTCGATGCGGGATTGTACGGCATTCATCGCCCGGAATCCCTCCATGCGATTGGGAAGCGCGAGTTCCGCTGCAATCAAACACGGCCTGCGTAACGCTCACCTGTGGATTTTGAAGAAGGAGCGAAGTGCGTCGGAAACAGTTTTGCGATGAGCGCATCACAGATGGGAGGCAATTGCCTTCGCGCGGCAAGTTTGTCTCGGCTTGCACCAAAATTCTGAGGCGCCGGATGCTTGCAGTAATTTGTTTCATGGTATTCGTCCCGACGGTGGCAACGGCCCAGAACGCTCCCGCAAATGAATACCAGGTGAAGGCGGCGTTTCTCTATAACTTTGCAAAGTTTGTGGACTGGAACGATAGCAAGCTTGCCGCCCCACCCTATCCCTTTACGATCTGTGTTCTCGGCGCCGATCCCTTTGGAAAAGTCTTGAACGACACTCTTCTCGGAAAAACAATAGAGGAACATCCGGTAATGCTCGTGAGATATCCCCACCCGGCGGAGATTTCTGGCTGCCAAATCGTTTTCATCAGCGCGTCAGAAACTCCCCACCTTCCGGAAGTTTTCGCGGATCTACGCAAACACGATGTGCTGACGGTGGGGGACTCAGAAGGATTCGCGACGGCAGGCGGGATGATCGAATTTACGATGCAAGACCATGACGTTCACTTCACGATTAACCCAGATGCCGCAGCGCGCGCGGGGTTAAGAATCAGCTCGAAGCTGCTAGCGCTCGCCACCATCGTACACGACCCTCCGCGAGGGGCAGGGGGCGAATAATATGCGGAAGAAGGCAGACATATCCATCCGGCAAAAACTGAGCCGCATCGTACTCGTATCCTGTGGCGCGGCGATTCTGTTGGCCTGTTCGATCTTCGGGGCGTACGACATCTCGACTTTTCGCCACTCACAGGCGGACGCCCTTGCCACGCTAGCGGAAATCGTTGGATCCAATACTACGGCCGCTCTTGCATTCGGGGACGCGAAGTCGGCGCGAGAAACTCTGGATTCGCTCAGCGCCCAGCCGCATATCGTGGAAGCATGCGTCTACGCTCGCAACGGCTCGATACTGGCCAGCTATCGCCGCCACGACGTAAGCGCGGATTTTTTTCCCGCCAAGCCCGGATCGGATGGCGTTTCGGTGGTGTCGAAACGCCGGATCGTTTTCCGACAGATACGCCTGGAAGATCAAGCAATCGGAACCATTTACTTGGAAGCAGACCTCGATGCGCTGAACGGGCGCATTAAGAATCTTGCGGAGGTCGTGTTCATCGTTGTACTGGCGACTCTGTTCGTGACCTATTTCGTGTCTTTCCGCCTTGTGCGAGCTATTTCGGAACCGATTTTGGAGCTGGCGCGAACCGCATTCGCCGTCTCTGTGAACAAGGATTACTCGATTCGTGCGACGAAGCGCAGCCAGGACGAAGTGGGATTTTTGTTCGACCGCTTCAATGAAATGCTTGCTCAGATCGAACGTCGCGAGGCCGATCTCCGGCAGTCCCAGGGCCAACTTGAAAAACGGGTGGACGAGCGCACGCACGAATTGCAGAAAGAGGTTGCCGAAAGAAAACAAGCGGGACAGGAGCTGCGCGAGAGCGAAGCACGCCTGCAAGCTCTGGTTTCTTCGATCGATGAAGTCGTTTTCGAGTTTGACGCAGATGCCACGTACCGGAACGTCTGGACACGCAATGAAGAGTTACTTGCCCGGCCTAAAGACGAATTGATCGGCCGGCGGGCCGCAGACGTTGTGGGAGAAGAGGCCGCCCAGTCGCTCATCGAAGTTTTTCGCCGTGTATTGGAGACGGGTCTCGGAGAGAGTCTTGAATACTCAACTCCCGTTCAATCGCAAACGCACTGGTTCCTCGCGCGCGTGAATCCGATCGAGTCGCCGGATGGGGACTGGCGGACGATTTGTATGACCGCGAGGGACATTACCGATCGCAAGCGGAGCGAAGGCGAACTGGTGCGCGCGAAGGAAGCCGCCGAGTCGGCCAGCCTCGCCAAGAGCGAATTCCTCGCCAACATGAGCCACGAGATTCGCACTCCCATGAACGGAATTCTGGGCATGACTGAGTTGGCGCTCGATACGGTCCTCACGCCGGAGCAGCGCGAATATCTAAAGATGGCAAAGACTTCGGCAGATTCTCTCTTGGCGCTGTTGAACGATATTCTGGATTTCTCAAAGATAGAAGCTGGGCGGCTCGAACTGGATCCAATCGATTTCGGATTACGCGACGCCGTCGGGGCAACTATGAAGACTTTGGGTCTTCGCGCACACCAGAAGGGTCTGGAACTAGCATGGCGAATCGATGCTGGCGTGCCCGATTCCTTGGCCGGGGATCCCGGAAGGCTGCGGCAGGTGCTCGTCAACCTGGTAGGGAATGCGGTGAAGTTCACGGAAAAAGGAGAAGTGGTGCTCCAAGTAGCCGGCGAGGATCACGCCAGCGGCGGTGTGCTGCTCCATTTCCAGGTGTGCGACACCGGCATCGGAATTTCGAAAAACAAACAGGACCTGATTTTCGAGGCGTTCACCCAAGCGGATGGATCGACAACGCGGCAATACGGCGGAACGGGTCTGGGATTGGCAATTACCAAGCGGCTGGTCGAACTGATGGGCGGAACGATTTGGATCGAAAGCGAGAGCGGACGCGGCAGCACGTTCCATTTCACTGCGCGGTTCGGCGCGTCCTCCGCCGCACGCCTCCCGCAAATCTCGGCGGAGCCCGACGCGCTGCGCGGAGTGCGGGTCCTGGTCGTGGATGACAACGAAACGAACCGCCTGATTCTCGGCGAGATGCTGTCACAGTGGGGGCTCGATCCCGAGATGGCCGAAAGCGGGCGCGCCGCGCTGGCGGCTCTTAGACGCATGCGAAACCGCGGGACGGAATTCGCGCTCGTTGTGAGTGACGTGCTGATGCCAGGCATGGATGGCTTCGACCTCGCCGAAGAAATCCGCAAGATTCCGGACTTCTCCCATTTGCCAATCCTGATGCTGAGTTCGAGCACGCGATCGAGAGAAGCGGAGCGGTGCCGCCGTCTTGGAATCACCAGTTACTTGATTAAGCCGGTGCAGCCATCCGAACTCTTCAATGCACTTCTCACGGCGCTTGCTAGGCCAGTCGAAAGCGGCTCTGGAGAAAACTTGTCCGCGCGCACAACGGGATCGCCCGAAGGAAATCGCAAAATGCGAATTCTTCTTGCGGAAGACAACCTCGTGAATCGAACGCTGGCAGTCCGGCTGCTTGAAAAACATCACCATACGGTTCTGGTTGCGGAAAATGGCCACCAGGTTTTGGCGGCGCTGAAACGGGAGGCCATCGATCTGATCTTGATGGACCTTCAAATGCCGGAAATGGACGGCCTCGAAGCAATACGCATTATTCGCGAAGGTGAAAAAGAAACGGGAGCCCACATGCCGATTATTGCGGTGACCGCTCACGCGATGAAGGGAGACCGCGAGCGATGCATGCAGGCGGGAGCCGACGATTACGTCACGAAGCCCATTAAGATTGAGGAACTCTTCGCATCCATCCACAACCTGGCGCTGCCAAGCGCCTCGGAAAGTTCAGGCGATTCGCGCTGCGAGAAGAACGAATCAAGATCTGCGTTTGACCTGGCGGAAGCCCTGGAGCTTGTCGAAGGTGATCGCGATCTTCTGTACCAGCTGGCATGTTTGTTTGAAGAAGAGTGTTCGAAACTTCTGGACGGAATGCGGGATGCAATTGCCCGGAAAGATGCGGCGAGGTTTTCAGAACTGGCGCATACTCTGAAAGGATCCTCCGCACATTTTGGCGGCCGCATGGTTTCAGGCGCCATAGAAAGAATGAGCGCATCCGCAACCGCGCATGAGTGGGACGCCGCGAACGATCGTTTCATAGCCGTCGAGCAGGAAATGAGCCGCCTGAATGCGGAACTGGATATGCATGTGCGGAAGGTGTCCAGTTGAGACTGTTTGGCAAAGTTGGCGATGAACGGCCCAACGCGGCGTCAGTCTTGCGAATCAAGTTCCAGTCGGCGTGGCTAAATCCGTGGAATTGGAGTTGCAAGATCGGGTTCGTTGTTCTGTATCTCCTTCTCGACCGCAGCACGCATTTTTTTCAGATATGGACGGGCGTCAGCGCGTGGTATCCGCCGGCGGGCCTTTCGGTGGCGGCATTTGTCGGCCTTGGGCTCGGCTACGTTCCGCTTGGCCTGGCTGCAGGGCTTCTCGCTTCCGTCATTAACTACCACCAGCCCCCATCTACCTATACTTTTTGGCTGGGCAACGCAGTTATCACCGGCGGGTACGCCGCGGCCGCCGTCATCATCAGAAAGTGCCTGCGATTCGATTCTGAATTGCGGTTGCGGGATGTCTTCTCATACATCCTGATTATTTGCCCGGCCTCTTTGTTCGTTGCATCGGTGGGCACGGCCGCCCTTGCAATGGACGGAGCCTTGCGCTTTTCGGATTTACCAAGGGCGATCCTGAATTGGTGGGTAGGGGACCTCGTCGCGCTTATTTGCCTCACTCCCTTCTTGCTCCTGTACGTCGTACCGTGGTTGCAAAAGCGCTCCGAACAGTTCGAGCATCGCGAGCTTCGGGCCGCTTCTGAGAGCATCCCCAGAACAAAACGCCGCACCGTCACCAACAGACAATTGGAAACTGCGGCGCAAGCCGCCAGCATCCTGATCTGTCTCTGGATTGTTTTCGGGTGGGCCGCTACTCGCAGCGGGGAACTTCTGTACGTGTTTTTCCTTCCCATCACGTGGATCGCGGTCCGCCGCGGGCTGCGCGGCAGCTCGGCGGGTATCGCATTGCTGAATATTGGCATCATGGCGATTCTTTGGGTTTTTCCGGCGAATGTACACGGGCTGGTACTTACGCAGGCTCTGATTCTCGTTGTAGCACTCACCGGATTGTTTCTGGGCAGTCTCATTACCGAGCGCGAGCTGACTCATGTCCAACTCGAAGCGAATGAAGAAAGAATGCGCCTACTGCTCAATTCGACCGGCGAAGCGATCTTTGGCATCGACTTGCAAGGACGATGCATTTTCTGTAACCAAGCGAGCCTGCGCTTGATGGGCCTTCAGAATTCGGCGGATTTGTTAGGAAGAGAGATGCACGCGGCCATACACCACGCGCATGCGGACGGCACCCCGCATTCTCGAGAGGAATGCCAAATCCACAGTGCTCTTCGTCAAGGGACAAGCATTCACATCGTTGACGAATTTCTCTGGCGCAGTAACGGCACCGGTTTCCCCGCAGAGGTTTGGTCTCACCCGATGTACCAGAGCGGGAAAGTCGTGGGAGCGGTGGTGACGTGCCTGGATATCACCGATCGCCAGCGCGCAAAGGAAGAATTGGTGCGAGCGAAAGACGCAGCCGAGGCCGGAAGCCGCGCGAAAAGCGAATTTCTGGCAAACATGAGCCATGAGCTTCGAACTCCCATGAACGGAATATTGGGTATGACCGAACTGGCGCTCAGTACCCAGCTAACGCTTGAGCAAGGCGAATATCTCGGAATGGTCAAAACATCAGCCGACTCGCTCTTGACGCTGCTGAACAACATTCTGGAATTGTCGAAAATCGAAGCCGGGGAACTCGATCTGGCTTCCATCGATTTTTCCGTTCGCGACACCATTGAGAACGCACTGCAGGCGGCACAGAACGAAGCACGAGCCAAGACTTTGGAGATTTGTGAAGAGGTGAACGATGACATTCCATTCTGGCTGACGGGAGATGCCAGAAGACTGCGCCAGGTGCTGGCGAACCTGCTTGGAAATGCCGTCAAGTTCACGGAGCGAGGCCGCGTAACCCTCGAAGCTTGCAAAGAAACTGAGGAGGGAAACAGCGTAACCCTGCACTTCAAAGTACGCGACACGGGAATCGGAATTGCGAATGAAAAGCTGCAAGTAATCTTTGATTCTTTCACTCAAGCGGATGGTTCTACAACGCGGAGATACGGCGGCTCCGGTCTTGGGCTCGCGATTGCCAAACAACTGGTGGGATTGATGGGAGGATTGATATGGGTCGAGAGCGAACTGGATCATGGCAGCACATTTCATTTCACGGCGAGATTTCAACGGTCACTTGTGCACGCCGGCGATAGCGATTGCAAGATTGGTGGAGAGCTGCGGAGTTGAGCGCCACGATGAGCACCGCTTTGAATGGGAAGAGGCGAATTCTAATTGCGGAAGACGATCGGGTTTCGCGGCGAGTTCTCGAGGTTTTCCTGACGAAGTGGGGATACGAAGTATTGCTGGCGGAAAATGGCAAGCAGGCGCTGACAATTCTGGAAGGTGACAGTGCCCCGCGCCTGGCCGTCCTGGACTGGATGATGCCGGGCATGGAAGGCGTGCAAGTGTGCCGCCGCGTGCGGGAGCATGCGGACCGGCCCTACATCTATATTCTTCTTTTGACAGCGCGGAGCCAGAAGGAAGACATGCTCGCAGGCCTGGATTCTGGCGCGGACGATTACCTCACAAAACCCTTCGACGCTCAGGAGCTCCGCGCCCGGTTGCACGTTGGCGAGCGCATTGTGGATTTACAGGACCAGTTGATCGACGCGCGCGACCAGTTGCGCTTTCGTGCCACGCACGATGCTCTAACCGGTGTGGCAAATCGCGGAGTGATTCTCGATGCGCTGCGCCGTGAATGGGCCCGTCAGGTTCGCGAAGGCGGATCTTTTGGAATTGTTCTCGCCGACCTCGATCACTTCAAGAATGTGAACGACACCCGCGGCCATCTTTGCGGTGACGCTGTTCTGCAAGAGGCCGCGCATCGGATGTCCGCCTCGATTCGAGCCTACGACACGGTGGGACGCTATGGCGGCGAGGAATTCCTGATCGTGGTGCCCGCTTCTGATTCTCTTGGCACTCTGGGACTTGCCGAAAGGATCCGGCTCGCGATCGCAGCGACCCCGGTCGCTACCAAATCGGGTGAGGTGTATGTCACCGCCAGTCTGGGGGTCGCGGTCAGCAGCAACGCCCAACCGTTCGACCCGCAGACCCTGTTGCAGCTTGCCGACGAGGCTCTTTATCGCGCCAAGGACCACGGAAGGAATCGCTCTGAGCTGGGTACGCCGATGGAAGCGCCCGGCGCAGAGCCTGCGCAGGACGCACCCGTCAAATCCGGGTCGCGTTAGCATAACGGCCAATGGTGAGTGGAATCGCATTTTCCTCCCGGACTCGCTCTCGCGTCGCAAGGCGCGATTCCCTTCGTCGATAAACCATACGATACCGTATGGCAGCGTAGATTTTCCCATACGGTAGCACTTGAGAAACAGGTTTCTTGCTTTCCTGGATTTAGTGTACATTTAGGGTTTGGTGTGCGCATTGAGCGCCCCCATCTATCTGCCGCAGTTTGAGAGGCTCAGGCAATGGCAAACTCCCCGGCGCCGCCCGGAAATCGCCGCGACACCCTGACGATCGTTGACAACCGCACGGGCCGCCAATACGAAGTTCCGGTGAAGAACGAAACCATCCGCGCACTCGATCTCCGCCAGATAAAAGTCGAAGATTCCGATTTCGGAATAATGAGCTACGACCCGGCGTTCACGAACACGGCGTCATGCACGAGCCGCGTTACGTTCATCGACGGGGATAAAGGCATTCTGCGATACCGCGGCTATTCAATTGAAGAACTGGCGGAGAAAAGCACATACCTTGAAACGGCCTACCTGATTCTGTACGGCGAATTGCCGACTCAAAAGCAGCTTACTGAATGGACCTACGATATCACGCACCACACATTCATTCACGAGAGCATCAAGAAATTTCTCGACGGCTTTCACTACGATGCTCACCCGATGGGTATGCTGATCTCGACGGTTGCCGCGCTTTCGACTTTTTATCCAGACGCAAAGGATATTTTCAGCGCCGATTCCCGCCGCAAACAAACCTATCGCCTGATTGGGAAAATGCCGACTCTTGCGGCATTTGCTTACCGGCATAGCCTGGGCATGCCGTTTGTGTATCCGGACAACGAGTTGAGTTACTGTGGCAATTTTCTGAACATGCTATTTCGCACCACGGAGCTAAAATTCCGCGCCAATCCGACGCTTGAGCGGGCGCTTGACGTCCTATTCATTTTGCACGCAGACCACGAGCAAAATTGCTCTTCCACGGCGATGCGCGGCGTGGGGAGTTCGCACGTCGATCCTTACTGTGCCACGGCTGCGGCCACCGCCGCTCTTTACGGTCCGCTTCACGGCGGTGCCAACGAGGCCGTTTTGCGGATGCTGGTCGAGATCGGCTCGATCAACAATGTTCCCGCATACATTAAGAGAGTGAAGGCTGGCGAGAAACTCTTGATGGGTTTCGGCCACCGCGTATACAAAAACTACGATCCGCGCGCTCGCATTGTGAAACACATCGCATACGAAGTCTTCGACGTGATGGGTAAGAACCCGTTGATTGAAATCGCTCTCGAATGCGAGCGCATCGCGCTTGAAGACGACTACTTCGTTTCGCGCCGGTTGTATCCCAACGTCGATTTCTACACCGGCCTCATTTACCAATCGATGGGTTTTCCCATGACGATGTTCCCGGTGCTGTTCGCGATTCCGCGAACCTCGGGATGGATTGCGCAGTGGGAAGAAATGCTGGAAGACCCGGAGCAGAAGATTTCGCGTCCCCGTCAGGTTTATCTCGGCCACGATCTGCGCAGTTACACGCCGGTCGGCGGCCGCAGCTAGCCCCTTCATCACGTTCGGTGCGCGGAAGCGGAGCCCGTAGCGCCGAAAGAGATTGCATCCTCCTCGAATCTCTGGCAAAACATTCCTCACGTCCCCACCGGGCCGCTCTCATGGAAACGTCTACACGCCAATCTGGTAACGCGACAATCGTTGATGTAACGGGTGACATCACCCTTTACAACACACCCCGGCTGCGCAAAGTGATTCTCGATCTGCTTAAGGAAGATCGATCGCCGCGCGTCGTTGTTAACCTGCAGAGGGTGAATTACATCGATAGCGCCGGCGTGGCGTCATTGGTGGAAGGTCTAAAGATTTCGCGCGATCTGAAAAGTGGATTCGCACTATACGGGTTGAGCCGGACTGTGCGGGAGGTGCTGGAACTTACGCGCCTCACTCGGGTGTTTGAGTTATACGATACCGAGGAGGAAGCCCTGCGCGGAGCCAGCTCAAGCCCCGCTTCTGCACATTAAGCCGGTGAGTGTGCTGTCCTGGAGGGTCGCGGCAGTTCCCCGGCGGCCTTAGCAGTCCCGGAAAAGCGCTTGGCATTTTTGTGAAAAGTAGATTCCTCACTCGGCAAAACGTTTGCGGAGCGCAAACGATTGGTTGGGTTGGAACTGAAGTCCTAACCCCGTGTCGCGAAATCATGAGGCAGGAAACTCGATTCGGCGCGGGATCGAATCTTTTCAGCCCGGCTCCCAGATGCCACTGACCGAGAACATCGGCGAAGCCACGATCAGCAGCCTGGCCTATATTGGCGGGCTTGCACGGTTGACGGGTGAATCTGCTCGTGCGGTATTTATTGAACCCTTCCGCGGGCGCAAACTCCGCCTGAGCCGCGCCATCCATCAGGCGATGATTGTCGGCGTGGAAGCTCTGCCGATCGTTTCGCTCATTTCTTTTTTTGTGGGGACGATTCTGGCTTTGCAGGGAGCCTACGAGCTGAGGCGGCTCGGCGCGCTGGGTTTGGTAGCGACGGCCGTCGCCGTCTCGATGACGCGCGAGTTGGGCCCGCTGATGACGGCGATCGTTGTGATTGGCCGTTCGGGATCCTCGTTCGCTGCCGAAATAGGCACGATGAAGGTGAACGAGGAAATCGATGCGCTCGAGACGATGGCCATCGAGCCCGTACATTTTCTCGTGGCGCCGAAATTTCTGGCAATGATTTTGATGATGCCGTGCCTCACTACCTGGGCCGATTTTATGGGCGTGCTCGGGGGCGGATTATTCGGAGTGACGAGCGCGGGTTTCACATGGGCAAGCTACATGCGCGCGACGCTCGATGCCTTGGTACTGCGCGATATTTATACGGGGTTGATCAAGAGCGTGATGTTCGGACTTGTAATTACGGCTGTGGGATGCCTCGAGGGATTTTCGACCGGCTTGGGATCGGAAGAGGTCGGAGCCTCGACCACCTCGGCCGTGGTCAAATCGATTTTCCTGGTCATAATTGTGGACCTTGTCTTTACGGCGCTCTTTTATTTCACGGCACCGCATTGAGGATCGGCAAAGGAAAATGATCGCGGATTCGCTGACGAGTTCGGAGGCAACGGCTACCTTCGCGGGTCCGGCCATCATCGTACGCAGTTTACGCGTGAACTACGGCGATCGCGAAATCCTCCACGGAATCGATTTCGAAGTGCAGGCAGGAGAGACCTTGGTAATTCTCGGCGGATCGGGCTCGGGAAAGAGCACGCTTCTGCGGGCGCTGATTGGGCTGGAGCAGCCCAAGTCAGGAGAAATCTGGATTCGAGGGAAGAATTTTGCGGCTATGACCGAAGATGAGCGCGATGACTTGCGCAAGAAAATGGGTATGTCGTTTCAAAGCGGCGCGCTTTTCGGCTCCATGAGCGTCGGCGACAACGTTGCACTCCCGCTCCGCGAGCATACGCGCCTCGACGATTCGACGATCGAGATCGTGGTGCGCCTGAAACTCGATCAAGTGGGCCTCTCCGGTTTTGAAACGTACGTGCCTGCGCAGTTGAGCGGCGGGATGAAGAAGCGGGCCGCGATCGCGCGCGCGATGGCCATGGACCCCGAAATTCTTTTCTTTGACGAGCCTTCGGCTGGACTTGACCCGATCATCGCCGCGGGTATTGATGATTTGATTTTGAAGCTCAAGAAGGCTTTTCGTATGACGATCGTTGTGGTTACGCACGAGCTGGCCAGCGCGTTTTTGATTGCCGACCGCATGATCCTGCTCGATAAAGGAACGATTGTAGCGAATGACACTCCGCAGGAATTGCGCCAAAGCCAACAGCCGCGCGTGCGGCAGTTCCTGGACCGCGTTCCCGAGCCTGAATTGTCCGAAGAAATGGACTACTTGCAAATGCTGACGGGAGAGATTCCGCCGCGCCGGCGCTGAATCGGACGGCTGCAAGGCTCGTGATATACTCCCCGCGCTCAGCTGCCGCCCGCCTTGCCGGGCTGAGCGCAATCATCGAGGAAGGGAATGGAACCAAAACGAGAGCAGGCACTGGTTGGGCTATTCGTGCTGGTCGCCGCGGCGTTGCTCATCGCCACCGTGTTCCTGCTCTCCGGCACGTTCAGTAAAGGCGACTTTCACTATCGCGCTTTTTTCAAGAATGCAGGCGGGCTCGGGCCGGGCTCGGAAGTGCGTTATGCCGGCGGGCCTCCTATTGGGCGCGTGCAGAGCGTCAGGGCTGCCCCCCAGGATCCCACACTGATGGAGATTGACTTTGGCGTGCATCCGGGCGTGCCGGTGAAGACGGACAGCAAGGTTACGATCACCAGCACGAGTCCGCTCGGTGACAATTTTCTCGGCATCATTCCCGGAACGGCTGCCGCGCGACGCGCCGCACGCGATTCTACCCTGAGTTCGATCGAGTACACGAGCCTCGCAGACGTGACGGCTATGCTGGCTGGGCTGGGCCCTTCGGCAAACGAGCTTTTGAGCAACTTAAATGGGCGCGCCGCCGCGCTGCAAGTGACGATCGACCGCGTCAATGATCTGCTTAATGACCCGAACCGCCGGCACATATCCGCGACGCTGGCAGACTTGAACGGTATGCTTGCGGAAGATCGCCCCGTCGTTCATTCCGCGCTGGAGCATTTGAACGGCTCGACTGAAAAACTCGGCCCGCTCATGGATAGTTTCAAGAAAACCTCCGCGCAAGCCAATGAGGCAATCTCACATATCGACGCCACGATCGCGGAAGACCGTCCCGACCTTCGCCAGGCAATCGCGGACCTCCGCGCTTCGCTCACCTCCGCGTCGGCGGTGATGGATCAATTGAACCGCACGTCGAACATCAACGCGGAAAACCTTGATGAGATCATTGAAAATCTTCGGCACGTTACGGAAAACCTGAGCTCGTTTACGGAAACGATCAAGACGCGGCCTTACACGCTGATTCGCGCCGCCCAGCCTAAGCCGCATCAACCTGGACAGGCGCCGCCGCAATGAGCGGAGAAGCCAGCAAAGTGGTACGCCGGCAAGCCCTTTGGGTGGTTCTGCTGACCGGATTTCTGTCGGCTTGCGGCGCTCCTCGTCCTATCAAGTATTATGTCCTGGACGTTCCGTCGGTTCCGGCGCAAGCGGCCTCCACGCAGCTTCCGGTTGCACTAGTGGTTGCGCGGCCTGCGACTTCGCATCTCTATCGCGATGACCGGCTCGTGTACGGAGCCGGCCCGGTTCAGCGCGGAACTTACGACGATCAGCGCTGGTCCGAGACTCCCGCCGATATGATTCAAGACATGCTCGTTGGGACGCTGCGTTCCACGGGGCAGTACCGTTCCGTTTCGCGCATCAACAGTACGGTGCGAGGAGATTACGTCGTTCGCAGCCATTTGTTAGCTCTTTATGAAGTCGATAAACCGGAATTGGTAGCGCGTTTCTCTCTCGATCTAGAACTGTTTGATCCTGCCGCTCGCGCCACCGTTTGGACCAGTTCCTACGCGCATGACCAAACCGTCCAGGGCAAGTCCGTCGCAGACGTCGTGGAAGCTCTTGACCGCAATGTTGATACGGGCATGAAACAGCTCGCAGCAAGCATGGGCCAATACTTGGCAACCCACCCCCATCGGACCTCCACGCCCGACTCGCATTGACCGCCGCTTCGGTTACTGACATGCGCCCAGCCGTGGAACATGCCTTGACTCTGCCGCGCACGGATTCACAATAGATCTCCCTTCTCGGTATGTGCGGCCGGATTGCCCTCTCTTTCCGGTCCGACGAAAGCGGTGAAATGGAAGAAAACCTCTCCTTCTTCCAGTAAAAGCTCAATCACGGTGGCGGGCGGCGGTCGATATTTGCCGTGCGGCGGCGAATGCGTGCTTCCTCGCGCGTCAGCAGCGGCATGCCGGTGAGTTCACATTCGCAGGGGAGACGAAGGATGTCACGAGATCGGAACAGCACATCGGCGTCTCGCGCCAAGCCGCGGCGCAAAGGCACCGAACGAGCGCGAAGAGGAAGCGAAGAACTCTACCGGGTGGTAGCGGAAACTGCTACCGATGCCATTATCACGATCGACGAAAACAGCATCATGCGTTTCGTAAATCACTCCGCCGAGAGAAT
>JANWJR010000077.1 GCA_025451835.1 Candidatus Acidiferrales bacterium
GACAGTGAAAATGCCTCTGCATTCATGGCTGCATCGATGCAGGGCGTAATCGAGAAGCTTCGAGCGCAGGAGAAGGAACTCGCACGGCTTCATTTGTTGGCGCAGGAGCGCGCTCAGGAGTCGGAGCGTCTGACGGAAGAAGTCACAAGAAATATGCCCACTGGCCTGCTGCTCGTGAATGCCACGGGCGCAATTACCTCCACGAACCCCGCAGCGGAGAGCGCTCTGGGACTTCGGCCGCTGCGCTACCGCTCGTACAAGGAAATCTTTGGCGCCGACTCCGATCTGGCGCAGATGCTCACTGCATGCCTTCGCGAGGGCAAAACGATCCAACGCGGAGAAGTGGAACACGTGACAAACGAGGGCGAGGTGCGACACCTGGGAGTAACGATTTCTCCGATCTACCGCGCGGTGCGGGTGGTGTCGCGCGCCAACGCCGAAATCGCAATACCGCCGGAGATGAAAGTTAGCGGCGCACTGTGCCTCATGAGCGATTTGACGGAGCTTAACGCGCTGCAAAAGCAGATTCGTTGGAAGGAAAATCTCGCCTCGCTCGGAGAAATGTCCGCCGGAATCGCTCACGAGTTCAAGAATGCGCTTGCCACGATTTCCGGCTACGCGCAGATGATCCGGAGCGAAGCGAAGCCCGGCGATACGCGCGATTCGGCGGAGCGAATTCTCGACCAGACGCGCGCGCTCACACACGTGGTCACCGAATTTCTGCGTTTCGCGAAGCCGCTCGAAATCTGTTACGAAACCGTGCCCATGCAGGTCTTGGCGGAGCGGGTGGCAGCGGATTTGCGCGAGGCCTTGCCGCAGTCGATTGTTCAATGCGAAGGAGATTTTCTGGAATTGCCTGGCGATGAGGGGCTGATACGCCAGGCGCTCTTGAATCTCGCTCGCAATGGCGCGGAGGCAGCTCGAGATGCCGGGAAGACCCCGAACGTGACGATTTCTGGCACTATGGAAGACCTCGCCGGCCGGAAATGGCAGCGCATATGCGTGGCCGACAATGGTCCCGGCATTCTCCAGCAGGACCTTCCAAAAATATTTCTGCCCTTCTATACCACTAAGTCGGAAGGAACCGGACTCGGCCTTGCCGTCGTTCAGAAAGTCGCCCTGCAGCACGGTGGAAGCATTGAGGCGCGCAACCGCGCGGGAGGTGGCGCCGAATTTCTGCTGTGGCTCCCCCTGCGTCAGGAGACTTTTCCGTCAGCGATTGCCTCAGGGGCGGCGCACATCTAGACTCGACAGATGTTCAGCGAAGTCGTTTCGCGCAGCTTAAGTAACGCTACCTCTGCTTTGGGAGAGCATCCTTTTCGCGGCCGCGAGCGACTGGCCGATGCAATGGCGAGGCTCGTCGGGCGCCTGTGTAACGATCGCGGAGTTTCGTTTCCTTGCCGTGGAGTGCGATTCGAGACAGATCTGTCGGACCGAGTCCAAAGGCAGATGTGGGCCGGCGCGTATGAGACTCATTTACGCGACTGCTTTCGAGTCCTTCTCAAGCCCGGAGATACGTACGCAGACATCGGGGCGCACATCGGGTTTCATGCGGTTTCCGCCGCGTTCAGCGTCGGAGCCGCTGGACGAGTGTGGGCCTTTGAAGCTGACCCGGAGATGTACAAGCGCCTGGTGCGGAATCTATCGCAATTCCGCTGGGCGAACGCTCTGAACAATGCCATCTGGGAGAAGACTGGCACGTTCACATTCGAACGTTCCGCCTCCCGTCACGAATCCGGCTGGGGTACTCTGACTGCGGTTCGCGACCTGGGGCAGGGAGAACATCTCAACGTTAACGCCGTGTCTCTGGACGAGTGGCGAGAAAGATTCCAGATCAATCGATTGGATTCGATCAAGATCGATGCCGAGGGATCGGAGTTGGCGATATTGCGAGGTGCGAGGGCGACTCTCGATCGCTTCCGTCCAATTATCGTTCTGGAGATGAACGGTGTTCTCCTGGAGCAAGCGGGAACGTCGCCCGAAGCGATTGCGCGGCACCTGACGGGATTGCAGTACCGACTCTACCGCCTTGGCTGGCGCAGGCTCGAACGCTGGACTTCGGCAAAACATCGTGCGTTCAGCGAAACGCTGAGCCTTCCCGCCGAGCACGCTGATGCTTCTCTCCTGCGGCTCGAACGGGCAGCGTTCCACCGGTCCGATTGAACGTCTCGACCCGCACACGTTTACCTTTGGGGCAGGTTCTCCGACGTATCTATTCCCCTCTCGGTATCTCGCATCTAAACTAATGGGGACCCGCCTGAGGAGGATGTTAGCGATGCGCAAAGTGTTGTGGTTCGCCGCGACGGCGGCAATTTTCATGCTCCCGGCAAGCAGCCGATGCCAGCAGCCGGATCAATCTCAGCAGCCGCAGCAGCAGTCGACTGCGCCCGTGGCTTCGAAGAGCTCACAGCAGAACGCCGCCACGCCATCGCAGACAGCTCCGGCAGCGAAGCAGCAGGACTCGCTTGCGGCTGCGGCCCGGCGCGCTCGCGAGCAGAAGAAGGAGACTCCCAAGGCTGCGAAGGTCTTCACCAACGACAACATCCCCACGCAGGGCGGGATCTCGGCAGTGGGCGAAGCGCCCGCTTCTTCTTCGGCCGACAATTCTCAAAACGCGTCTGCATCAGCGGGACCATCGGCGGCGAACGGCGCGTTGCCGGACGGCAACGACGAAAAAGGATGGCGGTCGGTGTTTGCAAAGCTTCACCACAAGCTCGATCAGGATCAATCCGAGCTCGATATACTGCAGCGGGAACTAGGCACTCTCGGGCCACAGTATTACAGCGATCCGACGAAGGCTCTGATGCAAAGCGTTACGCGAAGCGACATCAATGAAAAGACCGCCAAGATCGACCAAAAGAAAGCGGATGTGCAGGCGGACAACCAGGCAATATCCGACGCAGAAGACGCTTTGCGCAAGGCCGGCGGCGACCGCGGATGGGCGGAGTAGTCCCCCTGCGCAATGGAGCCAATCCTCCTCGTTGAAGACAAGGCTGAGCTGCGGGCAATGCTTCGCAAGGCACTCGAGCGGGCCGGCTACTCGATCGAGGAGGCCGCGGACGGAAATTCGGCGATCCGAAAAGTTCGCGAGCGCCGCTACCTCGTAGTTCTCTCCGATCTGAAACTCCCTGGAAATTCTGGAATCGAGGTCCTGCGCGAGGCGCAGAAAGTGGAATCAACTCTACCGGTCATCCTGATGACGGCCTATGGCTCCGTTGAAGAAGCAGTCACCGCAATGAAGGAAGGCGCGTTCGATTTTATCCAGAAGCCGGTGGACCTGGATCATCTCAAGCTATTGATCGAGCGGGGCGCGAAGCAGCAGGAGTTGCTGCGGGAAAATATTCTTTTGCGCGGCGAGTATTCGGCACGCTACGGCTTCCCTCGAATCGTGGGTGAGCACCCCTCGATGCAGGACGCGAGCCAGATGGTGCAGCGCGTCGCGGCCACCGACTCCACCGTGTTGCTGCTGGGCGAAAGCGGCACCGGGAAGGAGCTTTTCGCGCGCGCCGTACATCACTTGAGCCCGCGAGCCGCGCAGCCCTTTGTGGCGCTGAACTGCGCCGCCATTCCCGAAGGGTTGGTCGAAAACGAGCTTTTCGGGCACGAGCGCGGCGCATACACGGGAGCGGGAGCGCGGAAACTTGGCAAACTCGAGTTGGCCCATCGCGGCACGCTTTTTCTGGATGAAATCGGCGAGTTGCCGCTGGCAATTCAAAGCAAGCTGCTGCGCGTGCTCGAAGAAAAGCGGTTCGAACGGGTCGGAGGGACGCAGGCAATCGACGCGAATGTCCGCATCCTGACGGCTACGAATAAGAATCTGCAAGAGGCCGTTGCGGCGAAAACGTTTCGCGAAGATCTTTATTTTCGTATTTCGGCTGTGCCTATCACCGTTCCCCCGTTGCGGGAGCGGGGAGAAGACGTGCTTTTGCTTGCGGAGCATTTCCTCGAAAGATTCCGGCAGGAGTTTCGCAAACCGGGCCTGCGTCTGAATCAAGGGACCAAGGCCCGGCTGCGCAGCTATCCTTGGCCGGGCAATGTTCGCGAGCTTCAGAATGCCATCGAGCGTGCAGCGATCCTCTCAAACGGCGATGAAATCGACGAGCGTGCGCTGCAACTCCCCGCCGCGAAACCTTCGGCGGAACAATTGCCCGGAGGGATGCTCGATGAAACCTTCGCGTGGGAAGGCCCGCTCGAAGAAGTGTCGCAGCGCGCCGTGGCACACGTCGAACGGTTCAAGATCGAGAATGCCCTCCGCGAATCGAAGTGGAATAAAACGCGGGCTGCCGAAAAGTTAGGCGTGTCGTACAAGACGCTGTTGAGCAAGATCCGCTCGCTCGGCCTTGAGAATTAGGCTGCGCGACCCCTGCGAGCGAAACTGCCCAAACTCCGATTGCCCCGATGTATCGCCGCTAAGGTCGTTTCGCAGAGTGCAGGACGACGCTGCCGAAATTCCAGGAAGAGAAACGGATGTCGCGGAAACCGGCGCGTTCCATGAATTCGCTCAGTTCTTCCGGTTGCGGAAATTTTGCGACTGAATTCGGAAGATACGCGTACGCGTCGTCGTTCCCGGAGATCGCGCCACCCAGGCGCGGCAAGATGTGCCGGAAATAGAAGCGAAAGACACCAGCCATTGGCCCTCGGCTAGGCTCGGAAAATTCCAAGATCCCGGCTTCCCCGCCCGGCTTCAATATTCGTGCGATTTCGCGAAGCCCGTCTTCATAGTTCGCGAGATTGCGAAAGCCGAAAGCTGTAGTCACAAGATCGAAGATCGCGTCCGCAAACGGCAGCCTAAGCGCGTCGGCGGCAACGAAAACCGCTGTGTGCGAATTTGAACGAGCTTTTTCCCTCGCTCGATCAAGCATCGGCTGTGCAAAATCGCTGCCGAACAGCGGAAAGCTTCCTCGTGAACGATCGCCCAACGCTTTCTCGCGGGCGCGATCGAGCGCGAAAGCCAGGTCGCCCGTGCCGCAACAAAGATCCAGAACGCGTGCGTCCGGACGCCGCAGGATTGGCAGAAAGCGGCAGGCTGTGCGACGCCGCCATATCCGGTCGAGCGAGAAGGAAAGGAAATGGTTCAATAAGTCGTAGCGGGGCGCGATACGGCTGAACATTTCCTGTACACGCGCGGCAGCTTCCCGCTCATCGCGAGCGCCCGGGGGCCGCGTGCCTGCGAACGGAGCGTGTTTTTCAGCGGTCATTGTATTGCGGAATAATCGGCACGGTTTCTGACGCGGGCGTCAGGGTGACGCGCCGTTGCCACACGCGTTTGATTTTGAGCTTCTCGTACAATACCGGGCAGTTCACCAACGACGCGCGACACCAAGGGCCACGGGACCTCGACTCCCACGACAATCGAGCCAATCCGGCGCGGAAGCACCCATCGGATGCGGCCGCCGCGCGATTTCTTATCGCCAGCGAGCAGAGCGCGAAGCTTCGCCGCTGGAATTTTCGGAAGCGCAGGCAAATGGCCAACGCTTAGTATCGAGCGGAGGATGCGCGCGGCGTCGCGTGCCGCCAGTCGGCCAGTCGCGAGAGCGAGAAGCGTGGCGGCGCACATGCCCCAGCCAACGGCCTCGCCATGAAGGAACCGGCGATAGCCCGTGAATGTTTCCAAGGCGTGGCCAAACGTGTGGCCAAAATTCAGGATCTGCCGCAGGCTGCTTTCCCGCTCGTCGCGCCCGATGACGTTCGCTTTCACGCGAATGCATCGCACGATGACGGACGCAAGGGTTTCCGGATCTCTTCGCAAGCAGGAAAGCATGTGGCGTTCGAGGAAGGCAAACAGTTCAACGTCGGCAATGATCCCCGTCTTCACAACTTCGTAAAGCCCCGAGCGAAACTCGCGGTGCGGGAGGGTATTCAGAAGGTCCGGATCGGTGATCACCATTTGCGGTGGATAAAACGCACCAATGAGATTCTTCCCTTCCGGCAGATTTACGCCGGTCTTCCCGCCAATCGAGCTATCGATCTGCGCGACGAGCGTCGTGGGAATATGGACGAGACGCACGCCGCGCAAATAACTTGCAGCCGCAAAACCCACGACGTCGCCAACAACTCCTCCGCCGACGGCGACAATCACAGCGCGGCGGTCCGCACCCAGATGAATCAGCGCGCGGCAAAGCTCCTCGACTATCGCAAGGCGCTTCTCCGTTTCGGCGTCATCAAACAGGATTGCCTGGCGATGGGCGAGTCCGCGAAATGCCGAGCTTGCAGCGCGTCCGCAATGTTTCCATATCGTCGGCGACGACACGATGAATATGCCCGTCGCATCGCGCAAGCGCGAAACAAGCGCAGATGCGCGGGCCAGTATCCCGTTCGCGCAATGCACCTCGTACGATCCCGATGAACTTTTGATCCGAATTACCGCCATAAGTGGAAAGCAAAATGTAGCACATCACAGCGGCTCGTGCGGGCCGTCGGTCGCGGATATTGAGCTTACCTGGGAAACAGCGTGATGAGAGAGTCCGTTTCGAAAGGAGAATCGTTATGCGTGTTCGGATATAGGAGCTTTGCAAGACAAAATCTCGTAAACAGAGCTTGATACATCAAGAGATTTGCCACTGCCCAGGTAAAACCACCAGCCAGGAACAACACGCATCCGGGAATAATAGTGATTAACGGAGCGTACTGACAATTCCGCTGAGACCACCGCCGCTTTTTGCCAATCGGGGCCAGAACGTTCGCCCAAAAAAAGATCCCCACTCCCATCACGCAATAAAGA
Organism: Candidatus Acidiferrales bacterium; assembly: GCA_025451835.1. Classification (GTDB taxonomy): domain Bacteria; phylum Acidobacteriota; class Terriglobia; order Acidiferrales; family UBA7541; genus Palsa-295. Next base: position 6,722 of record JANWJR010000077.1, read on the forward strand.
GCGGAAACATAGCCAATTCGACTCAGGAAATTAAACTGGCGGTGCGGTAGCGTGAGCAGCCAAAATGCGGCTGCGTAAGACGTGAAAACTGCTGCGATTGAACCCAGCATTCGGCTCAATTCGGACCGTGACACGACGCCACCTCGGTACTGTCGAGACATGGAATGGAACTGACCGGATTCTACACCCCTGCCCGTAATAAAACATCAAACTCTGTTGAAAATTGCTGAGATTCTGACACTAACGACCACCCGGTCGGCTTCAGTGGAATTTTTGTTGTAGTTCGGAGACTGTTTCGAGAATTACGTCGCCGACGATGCCGAGGCTGCGGGCGCTAACTTTGTCCATCGTATCTTGGGTGGTGTGCCAATACCCGGCCGCCTGATAGTCAGCCAGATCGATGATATCCACTGCGGGAACTTTGCGTGCGAGAAAAGGTTGGTGATCGTCTTCAACTCCAGTCTCACCCGAGACAAAAATATCCTGGTACCCCAGGCGGCCCGCCGTCTTCCAAACGAGGCTCGTAAGCCATGGAGTGGAATACGAATCTCTGCGGATTTTCACGTTTTTCGGTCCGACCATATCGGCAAGTACAACCGCGCGAACACGCTTCAAGTCACCCGAGTTGGCGAGGCTCGCGGCCATTTCGCGGCTCCCGTATGTGTTGTCGTTGTCTTTATTCCAATCGACCAAAGCTTCCTCGCCATCGAGGAACGCGATCCACACTGAGTTTGGCTGTTGTTTCTTTTCGCCACACAGAATCCGAGCCATTTCCAGCATCAATCCGGACGAAGATCCGCCATCAACCGCGCCGACGAAGTTATCCATGCGCAGGGTGTCGTAATGCGTGAGCAACAAAATCACGCCCCGCCCAGTGCCGGGAATTTTTGCGACGATGTTCTTCATCCCCAGATCGCCGACTGGCGTCGAAGCGTGGAAATCATGTTCATCCACCTGGCACCCGAAGCCCTGCAATTCCGTGTGTATGTAATCCTGGGTGCGACGAATCGCGTCGGAAGCGGGCGGGCGCGGCCCAAAGCTGACCAACTTCGCGGTGTAATCGTAGGCGGCAGCCCCATCGAAGCCCCCAGTTGCAGAGGCAGGCCGGGCCTGCTCGGCACTTGTCTGGGCCCCGTTGGCGAGGCTTGCAGTTGTGCCCGTCGATGTGCCCGAAGCTGCCTTCGCCCGTTCAACGTCGTGGCCGCAAGCAGCAACCGCGAAGATCGCCGCCAAACAGAGCATGCTTGTAACTCCGCACTTCATCAAGGCTCGCATTCTAATGCGCCTCCCCGCGTGCCAGCTCCTGGTTGCGCCGGCGCCGCAGCACCAAATAAGAAACGAAGACGCCCAGGAAATACAACAGGACCATGGGCGCCATGAAAATCAGCATGGTGGTGGCGTCCGGCGTCGGCGTGACGATCGCGGCAATGATTGTAATGACCAGTAGTGCATAACGGAAATTCTTAAGCAGAAATTGCGGCGTCACAATTCCGAAAAGCGAAAGAATAAAAATCAGAACTGGCAATTCAAAAACCACGCCGAGTCCGACGAGAATGATCAAGGTCAAGCTGAAATACTCGTTGATACTTATTAGCGGCTTAATCGGCCCATTGTTAGCAAAGCCGATCAGAAACTTGAGAATCTGCGGCAGCATGATGAAATAGCCGAAAGCAATCCCCGAGAGAAACAGAAACATCGATGAAACGATGAATCCCGCAACGGCGCTGCGTTCGTGCTTATAGAGACCCGGAGCGACAAATAGCCATATCTGATACAGCACGAATGGCATCGCAATGACGATGCCCAGGTACAACCCGAGATTGATCACCAAGCTGAGATAGGCCTCGGGGCTGGTGTAGTAGAGTCTTTGCTCGAGGTGATTGGCTCGCAGGGCCACCAGCATGGGGTTGACGACGAAATTAACGAAATGCTGCGCGACCAGAAGACCAATCGCCATCCCGATGACGATTGCAATGATCGCGCGGATGAGCCGCTTGCGCAGCTCGACCAGATGCTCGAAAAACGACATGCGCCCGCCGATATCCTGTTCGGCGGGGGACGGGTTGGAGTCAGGCTGGGCGGCTGCCGCCATCGGTTAGGGTCTCGTGGTTTTCACGACGCTCGTCGCGAGCAGGTTCGTCCGAAGCCGAATCGGAGTCTTCGAAATGTTGATGGCTGTGCGCCGTGTGCGGCGCAGCCACGGCTGCGGGATCCGCGGTCGCAGGAACCGCCGGATGTCCTTCCGCCACCGTCGCAGTCGTCTGGCCCACTCCGTGTGGATCCCCGGGTTCCCGATCCTCAGCGGAACCTGCGGCAGCCGCGATTGCGGCTAGCTGTGGAGCTTTCGTGGCGATGGTGTTTTCGATAGGAATGGGCTCAGGCACGACGGCGGCAATCTTGCGGAGGTCGGCTTCTCGTTCGATCTCACGCAAATGATCTTCGAAGCTGTAACGCAACTCTCCGGTGGCTCGCTTGAACTCGCCCATCACTTTCCCCAGAGTGCGAGCAAGTTCAGGCAGCTTCTCAGGCCCAAAAATAACCAGGGCCACGACGAAGATGAGGATTAGATGAGGGATGCTGAGCATTCGGATTCCACGGCCGGCGCCAGCGGCATTTTTGAATCATAGAAGAGCGAGATAGGCGTGTCAAACGGCCGAAAATCATGTGCTATACTGCTTAATTCGTGTAGTTTTCGGCATTCTGGGGCAAAGCGAGGAAAGATGGAGTCGTCGAAGCGCGGGGCCTTCGTGTTTGTGATCGTCTTGGCCATATCCGCGATTTTGGGAGGCCTGTACGGCCCGGCCGTCCGTGCAACAGCTGCTGGCTCGGACGACATGCAGGATTCGGTAAAGAGCTTCACGAGGGTGCTCGCCGTCGTGCAGCGCAACTATGCCAATCCGATCGATGCCGACAAGGCCATCTTCGACGGCGCTATTCCCGGCATGCTCCAAGTCCTGGATCCGCATTCCATCTTTTTCGATCCGCGAGCTTGGGCCCAATTCCAGGAGCAAGAGGTTGGAAGATACTACGGCGTCGGCATGGGAATTGCGACTCTCAACAATCACACAGTTGTGCTAGCGCCATTCGTCGGTTCCCCCGCGTTCAAGGCGGGAATTCGACCGGGCGATGCCATTCTGAAAGTAGACGGCAAGTCCTGCGACGGTCTTCCGTCAAGCGATGTGGCAAACATGCTTCGCGGGGCGAAGGATACACCCGTTCGCATTAGTCTTGGACGCGAAGGCTGGGATGAACCGATCGAGGTCAGCGTGATTCGGAATGAAATCCCCCGCCCCGGTGTTGATTTTTACACTATGGTCAAACCGGGAATCGGCTACGTCCGCGTGTCCACGTTCAACGAGACAACCGACAGCGACCTGGCGGCTGCGCTGGCACAACTGGACGTCTCGAAACTCGACGGCCTCATCATCGACTTGCGGAACAACGGCGGCGGATTACTAACCCAGGCCGTTGGCATCGCCGACACGTTTCTTGACAAGAATGAGCTTGTGGTCTCGCATCGGGGCCGGTCATCGCCGGAAGGCCGTTTTTATGCGATTCGGGGTAATCAGGGACTCAAGATCCCGCTGGTTGTGTTGATCAACGGGCAAAGCGCCTCCGCGTCCGAAATTGTGGCGGGCTCGATTCAGGATCATGATCGTGGATTGATTGTCGGAGAAACGAGTTTTGGCAAGGGCTTGGTGCAATCGCAATTTCCGCTAAGCGAGAAAACGGGCTTGCTTTTGATCACGGCCAGATATTACACGCCGAGCGGCCGGCTGATTCAACGCGCGTACAAGAATGTCACTTTGTACGATTATCATTACGATCCGCAACCCCCGCACCAGCCGGAAGTAAAGCTGACCGACAGCGGAAGGCAAGTCTTCGGCGGAGGCGGAATCACTCCCGATTACGCCGTGGCAGCGCCCAAGCCGAACGATTTTCAGTTGCTGCTGTACCGCCGGAATGTGTTCTATCCCGCCAACGATACGGTAGGAGATTTCACCCTTCATTTGTTGAGCGAAAAGCCCCAGATTGGCCGGGATTTCGTTGTCGATGATTCCGTGCTCCGGCAATTCATGGAGTATTTGGACCAGCAACACATCAAATATACCGCGCACGAGATCCAAGAGAATCGTTCCTGGATTCAGACCAGCATCAAGCATGAGGTTTTCGCAAGCCTGTTCGGCCTCGATGAGGGCGACAAAGTCCAGCTTCAGGATGACCCGCAGTTGGCGAAAGCAGAAGAGCTGATTCCGCAGGCTAGAGCTTTGTATCAAAATGCCCGAAAGATCGTTGCTGAACGCCAGGCCGGCGAAAGCCTTCACCCTTAGTTCGCGACGTTCAGCCAGCAAAGCTGCGGGCTTGCGTTGCAGATGCTCCCAGCGGTTTTGATGATGCGTCCCAGGGCAGCGAAGCCCCCGCAATTCGTATGCTATACTGCATTTTTGTCGCAAAGTGAGGAAGTATGGGGTCGTCGAAACGCGGAGCAATACTTTTCGTCGTCGTCCTGGGAATATCCGCAATTCTGGGCGGCGTTTTTGGCCCTGCGGTGCGCGCCACCGCGGCCGGATCGAATGACTTACAGGACTCGGTGAAGTCCTTCACGAAAGTGCTCTCCGTCGTCGAACGAAATTATGCCGATCCGGTCGATACGGATAAGGCAATTTACGACGGCGCGATTCCCGGCATGCTTCACGTGCTCGATCCTCATTCGAATTTCTTCGATCCTCGCCAGTACGCGCTCTTCCGCGAGGAGCAACAAGGAAAGTATTACGGCGTGGGAATGACCATCTCGCAGCGTGAGAATGAAACGATCGTGTTGGCTCCCTTTGTCGGCTCGCCCGCATTCAAAGCTGGTATCCGTCCAGGAGATGTGATCCTCAAGGTCGATGACAAGAGCTGCCATGGCCTTTCCTCGACGGAAATTGCCGACATGCTGAAGGGGGCGAAGGGAACGCCGGTCAAAATCACGCTGGGCCGCGAGGGTTGGGCCAAGCCGATCGAGGTCAATGTGGTCCGGGATGAAATTCCGCGTCCCGGCGTGGATTTTTACACAACGATAAAGCCGGGCATCGGATACGTCCGCGTCTCGACATTTAACGAAACCACCGACAGCGACCTGACAGACGCGCTCAGGCATCTTGACGTGTCCAAGCTCGACGGCCTCATCATCGACCTGAGGAACAACGGCGGCGGACTTCTGAATCAGGCCGTGGGCATGGCCGATATGTTTCTCGACAAGAACGAACTGGTGGTTTCGCATCGAGGCCGCTCGTCCCCGGAGCGCCGCTATTACGCCGTGCGCGGAAACCAGGGAGTAGAAGTTCCCTTGATCGTGTTAATCAATGGACAGAGCGCTTCGGCCTCCGAAATCGTCTCAGGATCCATCCAGGACCACGATCGCGGGCTCATCGTGGGCGAAACCAGCTTTGGCAAAGGCCTGGTGCAGACGCAGTTCCCGCTCAGCGAAGATACCGCCCTCCTGCTAACAACTGCGCGCTATTACACGCCAAGCGGCCGGCTCATTCAGCGCGATTACAAGAACACGACGCTTTACGATTACCACTACAATCCTCAGCCCCCGCATCAGCCCGAAGTAAAGTTGACGGACAGCGGGCGCCAGGTGTACGGCGGTGGCGGAATCACGCCGGACGACGTTTTTGCGGCACCCAAGCCGGACGATTTCGAGCAGCTCCTGTATCGGCGGAACGTCTTCTATCCATTCACGCAAAGCGTCGGCGATTTTACGCGCTACTACCTGAGCCAGAAACCCGATGTGACCAAGGATTTCGTGGTCGATGATGCTGTGATCGCGCAGTTCAAGAAGTACCTCGATCAGCAGCATATTCAGTACACACCGGAACAGATCGAAAAAAATCTGTCGTGGATCAAAGACAACATCAAACGCGAAGTTTTCACCAGCGTGTTTGGCCTGGATGCGGGATACAGAGTGGATCTGCAAGACGATCCACAGCTCGCAAAGGCCATTGAATTGGTTCCCCAGGCAAGAGCTCTCTACCAGAACGCGCGGAGGATCGTTGCGGAGCGCGAAGCAAACGACTCGACTAAGCCTTAGCGGGACCGCTTAACTCTCATACTCCCAACAACTGGAGCCCACGCTCCTGTTGCAATCCAGAGCACCCATTCTTGATTATTTGACCGCTGTTCGCGCTGCTGCCGTATTCTTAATCGCAGTAGCAGCCCGTTTTCTCCGGTCCAGACAATGCGGAACTCGAATTTTGCGCCAGCAACCTCTCTGAATGGCATGCGCAAGATGCCCCCGGCGACGCGGGTAATCTTGGTGGCGTGGGTCTTACTGGTCGGGGGCTATGCCGTGGTCTCCCTTACGGTTAGGCCAGGTCCGGGTCTGACGACATTCGGAGATGGCGCGCAGTGCGTCGCAGCCGCCTTTGCGTGCATAGGGCTGTCGCTCAACGCTTTCACGTCCGACAAGAGGGCCAGGATATTCTGGCTGCTCCTGGCTTTCGGCTGTGGCGCATGGCTCGCAGGACAGTTCATTTGGACCTATTTCGAGGTCGTGTTGCGTCGAGACGTCCCAAACCCCTTTCTCGGCGACGTAATTTTCTTCCTCCATCCAGTCCCCATGATGGCTGCTCTGGCCGCGAAGCCCCATGACCATCGCGACGACTTAAATACACGTATCGGATATCTTGATTTTTCGCTACTCCTGGTCTGGTGGGTCTACCTCTACCTTTTCGTTGTGATTCCGTGGCAATACATTTCTCCTCAGGTCGGAGCTTACGGCTGGGGATACGACCAGTTGGCGGCGATTGAGAACATCGTACTGGTTGCCGGATTCGCTTTGCTGCTCTCCCGCGCGCGTGGCGCGTGGAGGGAGGTTTACGCGCACCTTTTCAGCGCCGCACTACTGTACGCGGCGGCCTCCTATATCGCGAATCGGGCGATTGACTCCGGTCAAAATTACTATACCGGCAGCCCTTTCGATCTCCCGGTTATCGCTTCTTTTGTCTGGTTTGGCACGGCAGGAATTGTGGCTTACGGGTTGAAGCTGCAACGTGAGCCGGAACCTGTTACGCCGCGCGAACCGAATCGCTGGCCCGCGCGAGTTGCGATGGCTGCGGTGCTTTCGATCCCGCTGATGGCGATTTGGTGCCTTTGGCGAAGCGTGAATGTGCCGGCGGTGCGAACCTTCCGTGTGGGCGTAACCCAAGTCACACTGGTGGTCGCTGCGCTGCTGATGTTTTTGAGGCAAAAGCTTGTGGACCGTGACCGAATGCGGCTGCTGGAGGCTTCGCGGGAATCCATCGAGAGCTTGAAGCATTTCCAGTCGCAAATGGTCCAGACCGAGAAGCTGGTTTCGATCGGGCAGCTCGCCGCTGGCGCGGCTCACGAAATCAATAATCCGCTCACGGGAATCCTGGGCTACTCCGACCTGCTGGTTGATGACCCA
>JANWJR010000078.1 GCA_025451835.1 Candidatus Acidiferrales bacterium
CACAAGAAGAAGTTCCGGCGGAAATTCCAAACGAACCCGCATTTGAAATCGTAGAAGAGCCCGCAGCGGAGGAAGCATTAGCCCACAGCAACGAGTTTGAACTGGAGCTTACGCCCGAGCCTTCCCCTGTAGCAGCAAAAGCCAACGCTGCAAATACTGAGGATTTCATCAGCGAGCTCGTCGCCGAAATTGACGGCTTTGACGCGCCGACGCCGGAACCGGAAATGGCTTCGGCGTCTGCCCGGGCTACGGAACCTTCCGCTTCGACTTCCCAACCGGCGATTGAGAACCTGAACGAGCTTACGGAAGTTTTTCAGGAATTCCGCAGCGAGCTGGGTGAGCTCAGCGACGAAGATGAAGATCTCGAAACGCACTACAACCTCGGGATTGCCTATCGCGAGATGGGCTTGCTCGATGAAGCCATTGGAGAATTTCAGAAAGTCGCGAAGGCGATACAGAAAGGCAAGCCTTTCCGTTACGAGATGAATTGCTCTACGCTGCTGGCGCTTTCGTTCATGGATAAGGGCGAGGCGAAGATCGCTTCCCTGTGGTATCAGCGCGCTCTGGAAACGCCGGGCCTCGACCAGGAGACCATCCTTGCGTTACGCTATGACCTGGCAGGGACGCTGGAGGCAGCGGGAGATTCCACGGCTGCGCTCAACAGCTTCCGCCAGGTATATGCGATAAATATCGATTACCGCGACGTGGCAGACAGAATTGCCACGTTGCAAAAGTCGTAGCACCGTAAGCATTGCAACCCTCGATGATTTTTCCCATACTGAAATGATGGCTCGCGTTCTGCGCGTTGTAATGCTGCTGATATGGCTCGAACTGGGGCTGGTGCTCATTCTCGTGCCATGGTCGGAACTCTGGGAAGTGAACTACTACCTCTACCAATATCCTTCGCTTGGACTTTTTGCAAGCAATCCATATCTCCGGGGCGCGATGTCTGGCCTCGGGCTGATCAACGTCCTCTGGGCGCTTGAGGCGTTCCGCCGTCGGACTTCCGCCGTTGCCACTAACGAATAGCCGGCCAATCATTTGCTATGTAACCGACCGGAAAGCGGTCGCTCCTTCCGGCAATGTCGCAGGCGCGCTCGAAAAAATCCGCTTGGCTGCGGCTGCGGGCGTTGATTGGATCCAAGTCCGCGAGAAGGATTTAGAGGGGCGCGAACTGTTTTCGCTCGCCCGCGATGCGGGGGCGGCAAAAGCGCCCGACCGCGCGCCGCGGGTAATTGTGAATGATCGACTGGATGTCGCGCTTGCTGCTGGAGCTGCCGGCGTGCATCTCGGACGCGAATCCGCTCCGGTTCGCGAAGTTGTGCGCTGGTGCCGCGCACGGAACGCACCGGGAAAATTTCTAGTGGGCGTGTCTTGCCACGATGCCGGTGAAGCTAGCGAAGCGGCCAGTGCGGGAGCCGATTATATTTTCTTTGGCCCGGTGTTCGAAACGCCTTCGAAAAAAGCTTTTGGCGCGCCGCAGGGCCTTGAACGGCTTCGTCGGGTCTGTCGCGAAGTGTCGATTCCTACGATTGCCATCGGGGGCGTAAACGTAAGAAATGCAGAAGAGTGCATTCGTACGGGCGCCGCGGGAATTGCAGCGATCCGGTTATTTCAGGAAGCAACGGATGCGCGGGCGCTCGCGGAAGTAATTACGGAGATACACGGGATCGCTTGACCCGCGAATCGCGCCGGAATCAGGCGCTGAGCCAGCGGCCAACGGGCTGCCAGCCTTCGACGTGATCGCAAATCACCTTGATCACTGCCGTGATGGGAATTGCGAGCACCAATCCCATCGCGCCCCACATCCATCCCCAGAACAGCAGCGAAACCGTGAGCGCCAGGGCGTTCAGCCGCACCCGCCAGCCGACCAGCGCCGGGACCAGCAGGTTGGCTGCGAACACGTGGAAAACAGCGAGCACAACGAAAATGGCCACGTAGGGTCCGACGGAATGGAACTGCTTTAGCCCGATCAGCAGAGGCGGCAGCCACGCGAGGACGACTCCGAGATACGGGATAAGATTCAGGATTCCGGAGACGAGCGCAATCAGGAATGGAAATTCCAGCCCAATGCCTGCGAAGAACAGCCAGCTCGCGAGAATCAGGATGAGACCGACGAGCGCGGTGCCAACGACATAGCTGCGGAGTACTTGCGTAACGTCGGCGAGAGTCTCCTTCACTTGCGTCCTTTCCGTCGCGGGGAAAAGCTGCATCGTTGCGTGCCATACCTGTCTTTTGGCCGCCAGCATGAAAAATACGAGAAACGGGACGAAGGTAGCGGCAAAAATAAATAGATAAAATGAACTCAGTCTGGCGAGCAGCGCGTTGCGCACCGGATGAGATTCAGTAACTTCCAGGATTCGTTGACCGGGGTGGTCCGAAGGCGTGAGTTCTGAAACGCGCGCTTCGAACATTTCCAATTTCTTCTCAACCGTATCCGTGGCCGTGCGCAGTGGCGCCTGATACTTGGGCCAGTCCGCCCCAAACTGATCGATGTGCTGCACGAGTACTCCGCCCGCCACAACGAGCAGCGCAAGCGTGATCAGAACTACGAGCAGAGATCCCAGCGCGCGCGGGACGTGCCAAATTTCGATCCACGTCACTACGGGATCGAGGAAATACGCGAGCAGCACGGCGACGATTAGCGTAACCAAAACCGTCGAGGCCCAGTAAATAAAGGCAACCACGATTCCGGCGGCAATGATACGCGCGCTCGCGGAACTCGTCGTGATCAAGCGGCTTTCCTCGACAGGCATGCGGCTACGATAGCATAGCCTTGGCGGCGGAATATGACCTGTGCTTCCGCATGCAACGTCCATGGTACATAGTGACCGCGAACGCACGGCCTGCGGGGCACCCGTAATTCCGGGCCTCAATGATAGAATCACGTGCTCGATCTTGCACTCTGCTAAGGACACGAATTGCATGCCTAAAGAACTTTTCGGGACGGATGGCATTCGCGGCATTCCCGGAGAATATCCGCTCGACGATGCGACACTCGAACGAGCAGGGCTGGCGCTGGGCGAATACCTGCGGCGTTCGCGCGCGGGCACGGGCGCTCCGCGCGTCTTGATTGGTCGGGATACACGCGAATCGGGACCGCACATTGCCGAACAAATCGCTCGCGGATTGGAAACGGCCGGAGCCGAACCGGCGTCTGCCGGGGTGCTCACCACACCCGGCGTCGCGTGGCTCGTGAATCGCGAAAATTTTGCGGCCGGAGTCGTAATCTCGGCGTCGCATAATCCCTATCACGACAATGGCGTCAAGTTGATTTCCGCGAGCGGAATGAAATTTCCGGATGCGGTGGAAGCAGAAATCGAACGCTGGATACTTTCCGCAAAAAGTCCCGTGCATGCCGGAAGGGCAGCGCGACTCGACGCCGACCCGACGCTGGACGAGGATTACCTTGCCGGGTTGCGCGAATCTGTCTTACCGGGCGCAAAGCTCGCCGGCATGAAGATCGTTCTTGATTGCGCGAACGGCGCCGCGAGCGCCCTGGCGCCGGAACTGTTCCGATCACTTGGCGCCGATGTCATCGCGTTGAATAACATGCCCGACGGGCGGAATATCAATGCTGGCTGCGGCTCGCTGCACCCGGAAGCGATGGAAAAACGCGTGGTGGAATCGGGAGCGGCGCTTGGGGTGGCATTTGACGGCGACGCCGACCGCGCGATTTTCGCCAGCGCCTCCGGGAGGCGCGTGGATGGCGACGGCGTGATGCTTGCCGCCGGTCGATATCTGCAATCGAGCGGCCGGCTCAAAGGCACCGTTGTGGTCGGAACCACTATGTCGAACCTCGGCCTCGAGCGCGCCCTCGAAAACTCGGGCCTGAGCCTTGCACGCACGGCCGTCGGCGACCGCTACGTTCTCGAAGAAATGCAGCGCATCGGCGCTAATTTTGGCGGAGAACAGTCCGGGCACATTTTATTTCTCGACGACGCGACCACCGGCGACGGAATGCTGACGGCGTTGAAAATCGCGTCGATCGTTTCGATTGCGGGTCCGCTTGACACGCTCATTGCAGACCTGAAAATATTTCCGCAGAAGATTGTCAATATCCGCGTCCGATCCAAGCCGCCGCTCGAATCGCTTCCCGAAGTCGCCGGGCAATTGGCCCGAGCTCACGCTGCCTTAGGAGCCTCCGGGCGCGTGGTTCTGCGCTATTCCGGCACCGAGCCGCTCGCCCGAGTAATGGTAGAGGCCGAGCGAGATGATGACGTGCGGAAATGGACAGACGTGTTGGCAACCGCCGTTCAGGGCTCCATCGGAATCTGACCTCTTGCTCGCCTCCCTCCCAAGAAACATAGAAAAGACCCGCGTATTTCAAAAATGGAATCCGGGCATTTGCACAACCGCTAAATCTCGATTCAGAAGCTACTAAGTGCTGCGTTGCCAAAGGCCGAAGTTGGCATTCTCCGATGCTGGTTCTGGCATCGTGCGTGCATCCAAGACGTCGGCTGTCTCTTATCCCGGGGTGGGCCGGTTTCGCCGCGCCGAAACCGGATCTTGGGGGTAGAGCAAGAAAAGGGGCTCGAATGAGCCCCTTTTTTATTTGCGCGCGCTTATCTCAAGAGCATGCTGCCAACCACGCGTCACGTCCTGCGTGCGCCGCCTAGTTGGTCTGCGGTTGTTGCCGCTCACCTGGCCGGCTATAGCGGCTGGTCAGGTGGAAAGCACTCCTCGCACGAGATTTCAATCTGATCGAGCCAACCAATGATTTCACCGGTCGAAGGGAATTCGTGCCCGGAAATGGTCCACTGCGTGAAGATTTCTCCGTAGCGGTCGGTTATGAAAACTCCTCGGCGCCCCAATCCGTCGGACGACAGCGCATCGCTGCCGAGAAACGCGCGGGCTGCGAAGCCCGGGAAATCCGCTCCGGCGATAATCCCCCGGGGGAGAATGTCCGTCACGACAGCCGGTGGAGATTCCAAAAAAACCACCAGTGCAACGGCTTCTTTTTCGTGAAGCTCGTGCGCTCGCTCCGAGAGCCGCTGCAGAAAATCGTCGCACGCTTCGCAGGCAGAATCCAAAAATACGATTACCAGATTTCTCTTTTGCTTGAAGTCCCAAGCGCGAACGGTGCGGCCTTCCGGCGTGTGGATCGTAAGCGGCGGGATCACTTCGCGCGTTCGCAGCATTAGCAGCTTGGGGGAAATCCGCGCAGTGCCACCCCTTACGGCGGCATCGCGGTCTAAAGTCCGGTGCCAAATATCAAGCAATTCCGCGATTTAGCTGCAGCCGGAGGTGCTGCCGCAATTCGCGCATTTATAGCAACTCCCGTTCGGAGTCATTAGCATCCCGCACTCCGAGCACGAGGGCGCGTCATCGATTGCGGCTCGCGGACGCGTGGAAGTTTCGGGTTCGTCCAGCTTGGTAGCCATCGGAGCCGCTGGCTTTGCAACAACCGCAGCGGCGGGCGCTAGCGCGATATCCGCTTCGGCAATCGCGGCATCCTTATCGAGATAATCCTGGGAGATAAATTTTCCGCCGAGCCAGCGGCCGATGTAATCCACGATCGACTTGGCGTAGCGGATTTGCGGGTTTCCGGTATAGCCCGATGGCTCGAAACGCGAGTTTGCGAATTTGTCGACCAGCGCCCGAAGCGGTACGCCATATTGCAGCGCGATCGATACGGACAGCGCGAAAGCGTCCATGATGCCTGAAAGTGTGGAGCCTTCCTTGGCCATCTTGATGAAGATCTCGCCCGGTGCGCCATCTTCATATTTTCCGACTGTGAGGTAACCTTCGTGTCCGCCGATCGAGAATTTGTGCGTGATCGAGTCGCGCTCATTCGGAAGCTTGCGGCGACGAGTGCGGGCAAAAAGCTCCTGCTGTTCGGGCGAACCCACTTCGACTTTTGGGGCCGTGGCAACTGCTTCAGGATCAGCGACTGCGATAGACGCTTTTTCGTCATGTTTCTTTCCGGCCGCTGCGGAAAGCGGCTGCGAGCCCTTTGAATTATCGCGATAAATCGCCACAGCCTTGATGCCGAGCTTCCAAGACTCGATGTAAGCTTCCGTGATGTCTTCGATGGTGGATTCTTCCGGCATGTTGATGGTCTTGCTGATCGCGCCCGAAAGGAAAGGCTGGGCCGCAGCCATCATGTGCAAATGGCCGCGCCAGGAAATCGAGCGGCCGCCGCCCATCGGCGTGAGCGAGCAATCGAAAACGGGCAGGTGCTCGGGCTTCAGGCCGGGCGCGCCTTCGATCTTTGCGTTGGCATCGATGTAATCGACGATCTGCGAGACTTGCTCCGCCGAATAGCCCAGCCGCATCAGCGCCTGTGGAACGGTATTGTTCACAATCTTGATTACGCCGCCGCCGACGAGTCTCTTCTGCTTCACCAGCGCGAGATCGGGCTCGATGCCCGTGGTATCGCAATCCATCATGAAGCCGATGGTGCCGGTGGGAGCGAGAACGGAAACTTGCGAATTCTTGTATCCGAAGCGTTCGCCGATCGCCAAAGCCGTATCCCACGATTCTTGCGCTGCGTGCAGCAGCGAGGGTTGGACGTTTTCTTCCTTGATTGGGCGCAGCGAATCGCGGTGCATGCGAATGACGTCGAGCATTGAATCGCGGTTGCGCAGGTATCCGCCAAATGGACCCATGCGCTCGGCGATACGCGCCGATTGCGCGTACGCTTCGCCCGTCATCAGCGCCGTGATCGCGCCGCAAAAATCGCGTCCGCCTTCGGAATCGTAGGGAAGCGCGAGCGACATCAGCAGGGCGCCGAGGTTGGCGTACCCGATCCCGAGCGGGCGATAGTCATGCGAGTTGCGCGCGATTCTTTCCGTCGGATAACTTGCATTGTCCACCAGGATTTCCTGCGCCGTGATCGTGATATCCACCGCGTGGCGGAATCCCTCGGCGTCAAACACGCCGTTGGAGCCGAGAAACTTCAGGAGATTTATCGACGCCAGATTGCAGGCCGTGTCGTCGAGGAACATGTACTCCGAGCATGGATTCGACGCAAAGATTCGGTCCGTGGCCTTGCAGGTGTGCCACCGATTGATGGTCGTGTCGTACTGCATGCCCGGATCGCCGCAGTGCCAGGCCGAATCCGCCATCATCTTCAGCAACCCGCGCGCGCTATGTTTCTCGAGTGGTTTGCCATCGTTGACATTATGGGTCCACCAATCGCGATCTTCCTCCACCGCGCGCATGTAGTCGTCGGTGACGCGCACGGAATGGTTCGCGTTCTGGAAGAAAACGGAAGCGTACGCTTCACCATCAATCGCCGAGTTATAGCCCTGCTCGATCAGGACGTGCGCCTTGCGCTCCTCTTTCATTTTGGATTCGATGAATTCGACGATATCCGGGTGTTCCACGTTGAGGATTACCATCTTGGCGGCGCGGCGCGTCTTGCCGCCGCTCTTGATCACGCCGGCGAATGCGTCGAATCCTTTCATGAAACTCACCGGACCGGAAGCGATGCCGCCGCCGGATAGAGACTCGTGGCTGCCGCGTAGCGAAGAGAAATTCGTGCCCGTGCCGGAGCCCCACTTGAAAAGCATCCCTTCCGTCTTCGCCAGGTTCATGATCGAGTCCATGTTGTCCTGGACCGAATTGATGAAGCAGGCCGAACACTGCGGCTTGGCCTGTACGCCAACGTTGAACCATACGGGCGAATTAAAAGCCATCTTCTGCTCGACGAGCAGGTGCGCGAGTTCATCGCGGAATGAGTTCTTGGATTCCGGCGTTGCGAAATAGCCGCCCTCTTCGCCCCAGCGGACGATCGTGTCCACTACTCGGCCGATCAATTGCCGCACCGAGCCTTCGCGCTCAGGAGTGTTGGGCTTGCCGTGAAAATATTTCGAAGCGACTATGTTGGTCGCCGTTTGCGACCATCCCTTGGGAACCTCGATGTTGTCCTGGCGGAAAATCACTTGCCCTTTGTCATTGCCGATTTGTGCGGTGCGCCGTTCCCATTCGACCGCGTCAAATGGAGACATTTTTCCATCCGTAAACCGGCGCTCGAACTCAAGACCGGTGGAACGGCGACTTGTCTGTTCCGTTTGCGCACTTCCTTGCAGGGTCATTCTGGTTTCCGCCATGGTCTGCCTCCGCGCCGGCAGTCGTGCCGCCGAAAGATTAGCCGGGTGGCCGAGCGGGAGTAATTCCATTTTACTCCCATTCAGGGACGCCGGCTGGTGCAATGTGTATCGCGAGATACAGTGGGCTCGAGGACGGGTTCGCCGAACCTTGAAGCGGTGCTAACTTCAGCATGCTTCATCCGAAAAAACAGACAAAAGCCTAGCTAAGCGCCGCAAGA
>JANWJR010000079.1 GCA_025451835.1 Candidatus Acidiferrales bacterium
AGATTATTTCTAGCGTGGGAAAACGTAAACGAGTGCTGAGCGGGATGCGGCCAACGGGCCGGCTGCACCTTGGGCATTACTTCGGCGCGCTGTCGAACTGGCTGAAGCTGCAGGACGAGTACGAATGTTTTTTCTTCGTGGCGGACTGGCACGCGCTTACGACGCATTACGAGGATACGTCTTCGATCGCGGAAAATACGCTGCAGGTGGCGATGGATTGGCTTTCGGTGGGCCTCGATCCCGTGAAATCAACGCTGTTCATCCAGTCGTCGATACTGGAGCACGCGGAATTGCACCTATTGCTCTCGATGATCACACCGCTCGGTTGGCTCGAACGCGTGCCGACGTACAAAGAGCAAATTGAAAACCTGAAAGACCGCGATCTCGGCACTTACGGATTCCTGGGTTATCCTTTGCTGCAATCGGCTGACATTGTCATGTACGATGCTGATTTCGTGCCGGTGGGCGAAGATCAGGTTCCACATGTCGAACTTACCCGCGAAGTCGTCCGTCGATTTAATCACCAATTTGGATTGGATATCGCCGAAGGGCTAAATACAGAAAGGAATCGCAAGGCGCGGCTTGAAATTAACAAGCTCGTTCACACCGGCAGCTTTCTGGACGAGCCGGTAATGCCCGATTACGCATGGAATGACTGGACGGCGCAGCTCAAGAAGATCATTCGAGGAATCGGTTTTGAGAATGCTATGAGCGAGCTTCCAAAGTCATTGCAGAAGTTTTACAAATTTGAACATCTGCTCGTCGAGCCTGGCCATCTGCTCACCGAAACGCCGCGCCTCCCAGGCCTCGATGGCCGTCGCATGGCGAAGAGTTACAACAACGCGATCTGGCTGAGCGATCCTCCGGATGAGATTCGCAAGAAGGTTGCGAACATGATGACGGACCCGCAGCGCCAGCGGCGCACCGATCCCGGACGCCCCGAAATTTGTCCGGTCTTCGCGTGGCATAAACTGTTCTCGCCGCCGGAAACCATCGAGCGCGTGAACATCGAGTGCCGCTCTGCTGCTATCGGATGTGTGGACTGCAAGAAGCTCATGGCCGATTCTCTGGTACGCTGGATCGAGCCGGTGCAAGCCAAGCGCAAAGAATTTGAGGCGCATCCGCAGCAGGTTTGGGATATCCTCGACGCAGGTTCGGCGCAGGCACGTAAGACGGCCAAGCGCACGATGAAGCGCGTGCGCAACGCGATTTTCAAATGGGATGATGCGCGCAAGGCCGCGAGTGTGAAGTACGTGGATCGCATGGATGAGCCGAATACGGGCGCAGCAAGCGGCGCCCCTACGAAGGTGTTCTGAACATCGGCGAGGGCGCGCGACGTGCGGGCTTCGGGCACGGCATGCCGTGCCCCTACAAAGAAAAAATAACGTGCGACAAGGCATGACGGGGATCCCGGCATGGCACGTTACGGATACGCGGACGCAGCAAGCAGCGTCCCTACAAAAGACAATGGCATCGCCATATCACATCAACTTGCCGGTGTTTGAAGGGCCGCTCGATCTCCTGCTCGATCTGATTCGCAAGCAGGAGATGGACATCCACAATATTCCCATCGCGAAGGTCACCGAGCAGTACCTGGATTACATCCACCAACTCGAAAAGCTGGACATCGACGTTTCGGCCGATTTCATCTACATGGCCGCGACGCTGATCCATATCAAGTCGAAAATGCTGCTGCCTCCCGATCCGCTAGCCGGGCCGGATGCGCAGGAAGACCCGCGCGGAGAGCTGGTTCACCGGCTGCTCGAACACGAGAAATTCAAGAACGCGGCGCAGCTTTTGTATCAGAAGCAGCAGGTGGAGGATCACGTGTGGTCGCATCCAGACCGGTCGCTTTATACGGGCGACGCGGTCGAAGGCGAACTGGTGGTTTCGCTCGTGGACCTGGTCAAAGTGTTCCAGCAGGTGCTCGAGCGCCGCAAGGAAGTAACGAAATTCGAGGTGCGGCACGACAGCGTTTCGATCGCGCAGATGATGGACCGCCTGCGTATTCGTCTGACCGCAACGGAGGAGCCGGTCTCGATGATCGAATTCTTCGAGACTTGCGAAACGCGCAACGCCATGATCGTCGCGCTGCTTGCCGTGCTCGAAATGGTGCGCATGCAAGCCGTGATTCTGGTACAGGCGGAACTTTTCGAGGATATTGCGCTGCGCAAGCACAAAATGTTTGACGCCGTCTTCGCCGGGCCCGACGCCATGTCGAAAATCGAGGAGCAATATTTGTGATGGCAGTGGAAACTGTGTCGCGAGGGAATGGCAAAGTAAAGAGGGATTCTTCGGGCCACAAAACGGCCCTCAGAACGACGCGGGGATGCTTTGGCTTAACGGCTGTCAATTCCAGGGGAAAGCATGACGCCGATTGAAATCCAGGCTGCACTCGAGGCCATCATTTACGCCGCCGACGAGCCGGCCACGCTCGAGCAGATCGCGCACGCGCTGGGCGTCGAAAAGGCCGAGGCGCGCGTCGCGCTGGATTTTCTTACCGCAACGTACGCGACGGAAGATCGCGGCATCGAGGTCCGCAAGGTTGCAGGCGGATGGCGGTTTTACACGAAGGCGCAGCATCACGAAGCGGTCCGGAAATTCATCAAGAGCTTGCAGCCGCCACTGCGGTTGACGATGCCCGCACTCGAGACGCTGGCCGTCATCGCCTACAAGCAGCCCGTCACCGCGCCCGAAATCAACGAGATTCGCGGCGTGAACGTCGGCGGAACGATTAAAACATTGCTTGAGAAGCGGCTTATTACGACGGCCGGCCGCAAGGAAGTGATCGGGCGCCCGATTCTTTATCGCACGTCGAAGCAATTCCTGATGCGCTTCGGCCTGTCCGACCTCGAAGAACTGCCCAGCCTCAAGGAATTCGAGCAACTCGCACAATCGGCTCTCGGCGATGACGGCATCGCGCCGAACGAACCGGAGGGCGAGGCGGGCGATCTGGCCCAAGCGAAAACTGGCGCCGAAGCGAGCGGGGAATCCGCGACAGATAACGATCTTGCCGAGCTCGGCGAAGATAAGGCCGAGGCTGCCGCCCCCGAAGCCGGAGAGTCCGGAGAATTCGGAGAATCAAAAGCGGCTTCGGCCAACGCGGGAAAATCAGAGTAGGTCTTTTCCCGAAGGCGCCCGCCCACATCTCGGGTTCCGCTGTTCTGCTATAATGCGATTCGGAAGTCCAAGCATGTCCGCCACACCCGCACATCGCGTATCCACCGGCGAGCGCATCAACGTCCACGAGCCGCCCGGCCATCTACAGCGCGAACTGAGCGCGCGGCGGATTCGGCTGACGCGCCAGCGCCGCGTGATCTTGCAGGTGATGGAGACGGCGCGGCGCCATCTCGACGCGGCCGAAATCTTCGGGCGTGCGCACAAGATCGATTCGAACATCACGCCGGTGACGGTCTACCGCACGATCGACCTGCTGAAGAGACATCGGCTGATTGACGAGCTCGACCTGCTGCACCTTCGCGGCGACCGGCACTATTACGAAAGCCACGGCCCGCGCGACCACATTCACGTCGCCTGCATCCGCTGCGGGAAAGTCCGCGAATTCGAAAGCCAGCTTTACGAAGATTTGATGAAGCAGATTTCGCGCGACTGCAACATCGAGATCAGCGTCGCCCGAACCGAAGTCGGCGGCTTGTGCGGCGATTGCCGCGCAAAGTGACAAACCCACGCTCGTTAAATCCTAGGCCTCAACTCTGGATTCCAGGTTGCCAGGCCGCGCAAAATAGGACTTCGCGGTTTCGATATCTTTGAGCACCTGAGCGCGCAACTCTTCCGGCCCGGCAAATTTCTGTTCGTCGCGCAACCTCTCCCAGAAGCGCACTTCCAGCGGGCCTTCGGCGAGAGTTTCCGCGAAATCGAACAGGTGCGATTCAATGGCGAGGTTCGCGCCATCAAACGTCGGGCGAACGCCCACGTTTGTTACCGCGCGATAGATTTTCCCGCCGACGACCGCTTCGGTGGCATACACACCCTTCTTCGGAAGGGTTTCCTGAAGGGTCATGAGATTCAGCGTGGGCACGACGAGCTTGCGGCCTTGTCCCGTGCCCGGCTGAATTTCGCCTGCGAGAGCAAACGGCCTGCCGAGCATGTGCCGCGCGTCAGCCACCCGGCCGTCGTGTAATGCCTGCCGGATCGCCGTGCTCGAAACGAGCACGCCGTCTTTTACCAACGGTTCGATGCTTTCGACTTCGAATCCGCGATCCTTGCCAATCTGGGTGAGAAGCTCGACGCCGCCCGCTCCGCGATGCCCGAATCGAAAATTTGCGCCCACCAAGACTACGCGAGCACACATTGCTCTCACCAGAAACCTCCGTACAAAATCCTCCGCCGTTACTTTCGCAAGGGCCGCATCAAATTGCAGCACCATCGCTGCGTCGATTCCAAGCGCATCGAATGCCGCCAGCCGCTGCCGAAGCGTCGCAAGCAGGGAAGGCGCGTGCTCGGGCCGCAGAACACGGGCCGGATGCGGGTAGAACGTAAGTACGGCGCTCATCAGGTTCATTTCCCGGGCCCGCTCAACCACGCCGCGCAGAATTTTCTGATGGCCCAGATGCACGCCATCGAAATTGCCGATGGTGACTGCGGTTCGCGGGCGCGCATTTCCGAGCCGCATCCGCCATTCTTCGGATGAATGCAGCACTTCGAGCGGCATCAGATTTCCACCTCGAAACTTAGGCCGTCATACGCCAGCCGCACATTCTCCGGGAGCTTCGCGTTTGCCGCTTGGTGGCCCAGGTCGTGGCAAATGTGCGTGAACCACGCGCGCCTGGGGTGCAATTCCTCGACCAGCGCGAGGGATTGGTCCACGGTTGAATGCATCGGGTGCGGCACGTAACGCAGCGCGTCCAAGATGAGATGGTCGAGCCCGCCGAGGAGGGGTTTCGATTCATGCGGCACGCAGCTGAAATCGGTGAGATATGCGATGCGGCCGAACCTGTAGCCAAGCACGGGTTCCGGTCCGTGCATCGCGTGGACCGGAGTAACTTGCAGGCCGAATAATTCGAAGGGTCCGTCAATCGCGCGGAGGTCCACCAACGGAACGCAGCTTCCCGCGGGCGCCGGCGAGAAAACGTATGCGAACGTCCGCCGCAAAATCGCAAGGGTCGTTTCCGCGCCGTAAATAGGCATCACGCTCTTTTGTTTGAGGTTGTAAGGGCGAATATCGTCGAGGCCGAGTATGTGGTCGGCATGGCCGTGCGTGTAGAGAACCGCGTCCAGGCGGTCGATCCGCTCCCGGAGAGCCTGCGAACGAAAATCGGGAGTGGTGTCGATCACCACATTGCGGCCCGCATACGACAGCAGCACGGACGGCCGCATTCGCCGGTCGCGTGGATCTTCCGATTCGCACACAGCACAATGGCAGCCGATCGTCGGCACGCCCATCGAGGTGCCCGATCCGAGCACGGTTAGCTTAAGAGTCGGCATTGTGGGGATGATTCCGAACTGGATGGAGGCTCATTCGTAGGGTCCGAGGTGTCAGCCGCAAACGCCCTTTTGATGATATTCGCGATCCACGATGGGAATCGCGCGGGGCAGACGCGGGGTATTCGGGAAGAGCGGTCTCCGGTCGCGCTGCTCTCTCAGGATGACGATGCTTGACCGCCGTTACTTTCCCTTGGCCTTCTTCGCCATCTGGTCCGCAGCGGCCTTTGAAATTTCCATGAACGAAAGTTTCAGGCTACCAAGCACTTCGATCAAAAGTTGGTCGTCTTCCTTCGACAAATTTCCCTTGGTCTTCTCGCGCAGCGCATCCAGCATGTCGATCACTTCCCGCGCGCCTTCAAGGTCCACAAAGGCCTGTCCGGTTCGAGGATCCGCCATTCCGCCAAGCATCGCGGCGGCATTGCGCGTGAGAAAATCGACGAGCATCTGAAAATTTCGCGACGGCGGAATGGCTTCCGCCTCGGCCACACTTTCTTCGCCCGGTGCGGCGATTTCTCCGGCACTTGTGCCCGCAGGGGAGAGAATCCCGGAAGAATTGCCACTGTGCGCCGCCGCGGCCGGCTGCGCACCTTTTGCGGGCTTCGGGTTCGCGGCGGCGTGTTTCTTGGCGGCCTCTTCTTCGCGCTTCTCCTGCTCCACCACGTCCTGGCGAAGCTCACCGCTTTCCGTAAAGTGCCGGCGGTCAATTACCTTGAAGCTTTCATCCTGCTTCGAATCAGCCACTTTTGTGCCCTCATGTCGTTACGAGATGGTATGCAAAAGTCTAACATCCGCGCCATACGGCGACAAGCGCGGCGCATCCGCTTCCTCGCCGGGTGGCGATTCTTCGCTTGTTAGTTCGTATCGCACCCTGTAAATTGTGGGGTTACTCAGGAGCCCCGAACCCGTCGTGTCCCCGCGCCGAAAAAAGGCCCGCAAGCCGAATGGCACCTCACGAGCCAAATCGCGGGCACCGTTGCGTCCCGCGCGGCGGCCCGGCAAGAAATCTTCCGGAGCGAAACCTTTCCTCCTCCAGGGTATCCACGCAGCGCCAGCGGCCCAGGCCACCGTTGGCGAGTGGTTCGAAGCGCTGGTCGGGTTGCAAAGCCGCCTTCGCGCGCCGGGCGGCTGTCCCTGGGACCGCGAACAGACCCACGAATCGCTCCGCAAATTTCTCATCGAGGAAACGTACGAAGTGCTCGACGCGATGGAATCCGGCGATCCTCGCAAGTTCTCTTCCGAGCTCGGTGATCTGCTGCTGCAAGTTGTTTTCCATTCGATGCTTGCCGAGGAGTCCGGCAGCTTCACGATTGCCGACGTCATCGAATCCGTTCACACCAAGATGGTTCGCCGCCATCCGCACGTTTTTGGCAATACAAAGGCGGGTAGCTCCGCCGAGGTGCTCAAGAATTGGGAGGAAATCAAGGCAGCCGAGCGCGCGGTTGATGAGGCCGGCAGGCTGGATGCCAGCAAGCGCACTGCGGCCGATGAATCGATCCTCGCGGGCGTACCGCGTTCTTTCCCTGCGGTTCTCGAAGCGTACCAACTCACGCGCCGCGCATCGCATGTGGGTTTCGATTGGGATAATCTCGGCGAAATCCTGGAAAAACTGGATGAAGAGAAGCGCGAACTTATTTCCGCGATGGGCGGCGCTGCGCCAGCCGATGTCGCGCCCGCTGTTCGTGGAAATGCAAATGCAGACAAACCATCGGCGCACCTCGAAGAAGAAATGGGGGATGTTCTGTTCGTGGCCGTCAACATCGCCCGTTTTCTGGGCGTCGATCCGGAAATCGCGCTAAAGAAGGCGAATCGTAAATTCAAGGCTCGCTTTGCCCGGATGGAACGCGCAGCAACCGGCCAAGGCAGCCGCTTCGCCGACCTACAGCGCGCTCGCATGGAAGAGCTATGGAACGAGTCGAAAAGGTTCAAAGAGTCCGAGTAAATTGCCGGCGAATATCCAAATCCGCGCTTGCCACACGCTTGCTGAATACGACGAGTGCGTTGAGCTGCAGCATCTCGTCTGGGGCGAGGACATTGTCGTCCCTTCGGCTATTTTCGTCGTGGCGCACCATACCGGGGGGCTTACGCTCGGGGCGTTCATCGACGCCGGCAAAACGGGCGACGGCGGGCGCATGGTTGGTTTCTCGTTCGCGCTCGCGGGTATTCGCGGTTCGGCGAGTCCAGACGGGCAGAGGCCTTGCAGCGCCGAGCGATTTCTCCACTCGCACATGACCGCGGTGCTTCCTGAATATCAGAACACGGGCGTTGGCCGGCGACTGAAACTTCGCCAGCGCGATGAGGCCCTGGAACGAGGGATCCAGCTCATTGAATGGACGTTCGATCCGCTGGAACTCAAGAACGCTCATTTCAATTTCGTACGTCTGGGCGCAGTGGCGCGGCGCTTCATTCCCAATTGTTATGGCATTACGGACAGCCCGTTGCACGCCGGACTTCCCACAGATCGACTGGTTGCCGAATGGTGGCTCGATTCGCCGCGCGTGCGCGGAATCCTGGCCGGGAAGGCGCTGCCCGATCATGCGGCTGTGCGAACCGCGCGCTCGCCGGTTCACATTTCGCTTCCGTCAGATATCGTCGAGCTAAAATCCAAAAACCCCGCCGCCGGCGAACGCATCCAGTCTGAAGTTCGCGGGCAATTCCAGGAGTATTTAGCACAGGGCTACGTCGCCGCGAGCATTGAAACCAGCGGCGCAACCACAGACTACATTCTCGAGCAACGAGATTCCATTGCCGGCCTCCGGCTGCCGGAATTGCCGGCGGAGTGAGAGGTATCGAAACCGCCATGCGCCTCCGCAAAATCACGCTACGCGAAATCCACATGAAGCTGCTGGCGCCCTTTCAGACCAGCTTCGGCACCACCGACCATCGCCGTATCCTGCTGATCGAAGCGGAT
>JANWJR010000080.1 GCA_025451835.1 Candidatus Acidiferrales bacterium
CGCCGAAAACTGATTCACCGTGCGAGTTTCAGAGCTTCGGTCCTCCACCTGACTCTGGGATCCAAGCGGTGCCAAAAAACACCGCTCAGGCGAAGTGTTGCTTGACAGCGCCTTCGTTCTCATCGAGGGGCACCCTCCGGCAGCGAATATACTCCTAGGCGAAATGGACGAGTGGTACGATTGGCCGCGTGGACCGCCAAGAAGAATCAATTCCAAACCCTGCAACCTGCGGCGCAAAGCCTGCAACGCGCCAAGAAGCGCAAAAGCAGGGGCACCCGGCCTTCCGCTATTGAATGACGACCAACTACGAGCACTCGAAGATGCATCGAAATTACAACCCAACACTGTCATACGGCGGGCACTTCTGAACGCTATACTGGCCGAGAGGGTGCGGCGAGCGGCCGAAAAGAAAAAGAAGGAGGAGGATAAAGAGAGGAAGAGCGGGCCGAAGTGTTCTAAGCTTCCGCCCGGCAAGACGCCTGCTGCGGGATGTCCGGAAACACCGTAAGCATTGATATAACGAGCGGAGCGGCGGATGCGCTTTAAGAAAAGCCTCGTAACACTATTCGCTCTGATAATAATATTGGGCGGAGGAACTTACGTTGCGGTTCGTCATTTTCAGATGGTACATTTGTATGAGCTTGCGATCTCTCCGGATTCGAGGACCGCGAAGCGTGCCATCAGGACTCTGGGCCGGTATCGAGGAATGGAAGCGACGGATCTGCTCTCCAAGGTCGCGATCTCTCCACAGGGATTCATTGATACCCGACAGGTCGTCGCAATTGAATCGATCTCCGGTCGCAACGATGCCAGCGCGCTTGCCGTTTTGTCTGGTTTGCTCCAACCGCATTTCGACTTGGCGCGTCGGGCGGCCGTAGCGGCAGCTTTGGCCCGGAACCCATGCCCTGAATGCGTCACGAATATTTTGCATTACGAAGAGCGCCTGACATGTGGAACTGAAGTCAAAGAAGAAGCCACAATCGGTGATACAGACGACGCTGTAACACGGGATCTCATGGCCATCCACGACCACTTAGTCGAAGACCTAAACAGAGCGCTATTGCTCAACTCAAGATCAACATTGCGAGTTCTGAGCGATACTTATGGCCTAGGCAGTTCTGTCCCCAGCGCCTTTGCGCTTCAGGTGGTGCGCTCCCTACATTTGCGAAGCGCTTGTCCCTTGGTTGCGAAATCAAAGGGTCAACTGCTCGATCTGTCGCAGGAGGGAAACATCGGAGCGTTACTGAAAATATTGGATTGCCCGCCTGGGGCAAATTAAGCAGTATGGTTGTGCACAGTCACGAATCAGGGGCACCGCGATGTTGCCCCGCTCGGATGTTGCCCTCGCTGCCGACATGGAATTAAGAGCTAGGAGGGTTACCGGAGTACTTTGCTTATTTGCCGCCAGTGGGGTGGCGTCTGGTTTCACTACTGTTTGGATTTTCAGCCTTCTACCGAATCGTGATTTTGGGTCCGCAGGCGTGGTTTTCGGTGTGGCGATTATCGGAAGCTTGCTTCTCGTGCGAACGCTGGGGTGGTTAGCGGCCGCGTACCCGATCAAGCGTTGCATTCTTGTCCTTGCTGTTTTTTCGATATCCGAGCCACTTGCCTTCTGGGCCATTCAATTCACCCAGATGTCTTTTGAAGTCGCGTGTCATTTTATTTCAACTGATGGCCACTGCAAGTATCTTCAAACTTTAGACCTTGTTGACGCTACTGTTTTCGTGTTTGCGGTAGGGGCCGTTTCAATCGGGCTGATTTCGTTGGCCCTTCGAGTGCTCACACAAGAGTGGCGAACACGGGAAATCGTCTGCTTCTTCATGGCGGCGGCTTTTACGATTTGGGTCAGCGTCGTCCTAACGTACTCGCTCACCGACATTGGGATTCCGATTCGACTTCACGGAGAGAATTGGACTTTTATGTTAGTGCTGTCTGTGGTAGGGCAAGCTTCCTTGGCAACAATTGCTGGAAAATGGATCGCCCAAGTAGGGGTACGGCCAGCGGCAAATCCGCGCTTCGCGCGCGCCGCAACTTCCACGCCTCACGGCGACTTGTGCGCCAGATCCCGCAGATCCGGGAGGTCCGGCACCCTGCGTGGCTTCATCGGGCAATATCCGTCCATGCGATCAGCCAGGAGACAGGCGGGTGGCAAAGACATAAACCGCTAGGCCAATTTTGGGTGCCGCAACCCTGCGGGTTTCAGGGTGCGGTTCTTGACTTGATCGACACTGTCTCGGTAACGCATCGTGGAGCAGAATCGCAGCGGGGCGTTCACCGAAATCGTATACGCGCCCAATCGAGCCAAGCTTGCGCTCATGAACGGAACCACGCTGACGAAGGCGTTTGTGTCGCTGCCAGCCGGCGCGGAACCCTCGAAATAGTATAGCGTCGCGATCGCCCTTCCCTCTCCCCGCTCATTTCGCTCATAATCACCCCATGCAGCCGCGCGAGCTTGCCGATAAAATTTGCCGCACTCTTCGAGACTCGGGCTACCAGGCCTATCTCGTCGGCGGATGTGTCCGCGATATTCTTCTCGAGCGCCAGCCGCTTGATTACGACGTTTCGACCGATGCGACTCCCCAGCAGGTAACGCACCTCTTCCCGCACAGCCTCACCGTCGGCGCGCAATTCGGCGTAGTGATTGTGGCCGAGGATTCGTTCGCCGATGGCGCGATCGATCCCCCCGAGGGGACTAAGCCCGCGCAAGTGGAAGTTGCCACCTTCCGCTCGGACATCGGTTATTCCGACGGCCGCCATCCCGATCGAGTGGTCTATGCGAAATCGCCGCAGGACGACGTCAAGCGCCGCGACTTCACGATCAACGCACTTCTCCTCGATCCCGCGACGAAAGAAGTCCTCGATTTTGTCGGCGGGCGCGCCGACCTTCGCGCCGGAATCGTTCGCGCTATCGGAGACCCCGCTCAGCGCTTTCGCGAGGATAAGCTGCGCATGGTGCGCGCCGTTCGTTTCGCCGCCCGGTTCCACTACGAAATCGAGCCAGCAACGCTCCGCGCCATCCAGGCGCTGGCTCCCGAGGTTCGCCAGGTATCCCCGGAGCGCCTGCGTGACGAACTCACCAAGCTGCTGACCGAGGGCGCTGCCCGCCGGGGGTTCGAGCTGCTATCTGATGCAAGCTTATTGCTGCAGTTGCTGCCGGAAATTGCCCGCATGAAAGGCGTCCCCCAACCCCCGCAATTCCATCCTGAAGGCGACGTCTGGAACCACACTCTTCTCATGCTCGAAGGCCTGCCTGCGGGTTGCCCGCCAACGCTCGCGTGGGGCGTTTTGCTCCATGATGTGGGCAAACCCGCTACTTTCAAGCCGCCCTCGGGACCAAATGACCGGATACGGTTCGATGAACATGTGCACGTGGGTCAGCTAATGGCTGAGGAGATTTGCCACAGGCTGCGTTTCTCCGGCGCTGACACCGAGCAAATCGGTGCGCTGGTCGCCAACCATATGCGCTTCATGGACGTCCCCCGCATGAAACCCGCCACTCTCAAGCGCTTCGTTCGACTTAGCGATTTTGACGAACACCTTGAGCTTCACCGCCTCGACTGTCTCTCAAGTCACGGCATGCTCGATAGTTACGAGCAAGTCAGAAGATTTATCGCTGAAACACCCCCAGATCAGGTTCGGCCGGCGAGGCTTGTGACTGGTGACGATTTGAAGGCTCTGGGCTTTCAGCCGGGTCCACAGTTCAAGGAAATACTCTCGGCAACAGAAGATGCACAACTAAACGGCGTGATCCACTCCCGCGAGGAGGCACTAGAATTTGCCTTGAGCCAATACGGGAGTCTATTGAAGCGAGAATAGGCATACCATTCAATTATAAGCACTTGGATGCAAGCCATCGAGCTGTAGACAACGCTTCGGAGAGACTTTACTTTTATAGTTAGTGTGATACACTCATGTTTCTTTATATCGATTGTTGTAGCCGCACAGAACCTTTTCCGATTCTATGCATCTAAATGTTCGTGGAGCCGATTAATTCATTAACGGACCTATTTGGATTCGTGCAGGGGGACAATGTGAGTAAAGCAAACAGGGTGATTCCGCCGGAGCTTCCGATACTCCCGGTGCGGGACACGGTTCTGTTTCCAGGGGCGGTGATGCCGCTCCCCGTGGGTCGAGAGAGTTCTTTGGCGCTCCTCGATTCACTCGAGGGGGTCGAGAAGTTGCTGGGGGTGGTTGCGCAGCTTGATCCGCGCGTCGAAATTCCCACCGGCACCGATCTCCACAGTGTGGGGACGATCGCCAAGGTTCACAAGATGGTGCGAATGCCAAACGGTAACGTCGTCGCTTTCCTGGAAGGCCTCGAGCGCATCCACGTTGCAGAAGTCATTGGGCTCAAACCGTTCTTGCGCGCGCGAGTCGACGCGCAGCCGGACGTTGAGAACGAGCCCGACGCGGAATTGACGGCGCTTGAACGCAACGTGCAAGAGCTTTTCCGCGAGGTCGTGGCCCGCTCGCCGCAACTTTCCGATGACTTGCAGGGTGAAGTGGCGAATATGGATTCGCCCAGCCGTTTGTCGGACTTCGTGGCTTCGACGCTCCCGTCTCTCAACACGATGGTGCGGCAGGAACTGCTCGAGACGTCGAGTGTTCGCAAACGCCTTGAAATTCTCATCAACGAGCTCTCGAAAGAAAAAGAGGTGCTTGAGCTGCGCAGCAAAATTCACGAGCAAGTTCAAGAGCAGGTGAACCAGACCCAGCGGGAATTTCTACTTCGCGAGCAGATGAAAGCAATTCAAAAGGAGCTTGGCGAGTCGGATGACAGCCAGGCCGAAGTCGAAGAGCTGCGCAAGAAAGCCGAAGAGTCCGGAATGTCCGCCGAAGCAAAAAAGGAATGCGATCGCGAATTGAAGCGCCTCGCGAAAATGACTCCTGCTTCGGCCGAGTACATGGTCTCGCGCACGTATCTCGAGTGGATGACCTCGCTGCCATGGAATAAAACGTCCGGCATCGAGGACATCGACATTCCGAAGGCGCAGACGATTCTCGACGAAGATCACTACGATCTCGAAAAGGTGAAGAACCGCATTCTCGACTATCTGGCGGTGAAAAAGCTGCAACCGGGGATGAAGGGTCCTATCCTTTGCTTCGTCGGACCTCCGGGCGTGGGCAAAACATCGCTCGGCAAATCCATTGCGAGGGCCTTGGGCCGGAAATTCGTCAGGATTTCGCTCGGCGGAATGCACGACGAAGCCGAAATTCGCGGCCATCGCCGCACCTATATCGGCGCTCTGCCGGGCCAGGTTATTCAGGGTATCCGCCGGGCGGAGACCATGGACCCGGTGCTGATGCTTGACGAGGTGGATAAGCTGGGACGCGATTTCCGCGGAGATCCTTCGGCGGCGCTGATGGAAGTGCTCGATCCGGAGCAGAACTCGACGTTCAGGGATCACTACCTCGACGTGCCGTTCGACCTCTCGAAAGTTCTCTTCGTCGCCACGGCGAACTGGATGGATCCAATCCCAGAGGCGCTGCAGGATCGCATGGAAATCATCGAGCTTGCGGGCTATACCGAGGAAGAAAAGATTCATATCGCGCGCAGGTTCCTGCTTCCCCGGCAGACCAAGGAACACGGCCTCTCGCTTGGCGAGCAGATCGAGTTCTCCGACGAAGCGCTACACGACCTGATCGCTCACTACACGCGGGAAGCGGGAGTGCGTAATCTGGAACGCGAAATCGCGACTCTCGTTCGGAAGCAGGCGCGCCGCCTTGCGGAAGGCAAGACCGACAAACTGGTGGTCACCCCCGAAGTGATCCGCGAAGCGCTCGGCATTCCGAAAATACGTCTGGAAAAAGAAGTCGAAGAGCGCGTTCAGAAGCCCGGCGTTTCGGTCGGGCTGGTCTGGACGCCGGTTGGCGGCGACATCGTCTTTATCGAAGCCAGCAAAATGCGGGGAGGAAAACAATTCACCATCACGGGACATCTGGGCGAAGTGATGCAGGAATCAACGCGAGCAGCGCTGTCCTGGGTGCGTTCGAACTCGGAACGCTACGGCATCGATTCTGATTTCTTCCGCAAGCTCGACTTGCATATGCACGTGCCGTCGGGTGCGGTGCCAAAGGACGGACCCTCCGCCGGAGTCGCGATGGTTACGGCGCTGGTAAGCCTCCTTACCGGCAGGCCAATCCGGCCGCGCGTGGCGATGACCGGGGAGATTTCTCTCACGGGCATCGTCTTGCCGGTCGGCGGAATCAAGGAGAAAGTGCTAGGCGCGAAGCGAGCCGGCATTCGCGAAGTGATACTTCCCTCCGAGAACGAGCCCAACGTGAAGGAGGATTTGCCGCCGGAGTTGCTTGAGGGCGTGCAGATTCACTTCGTTCACACGGCGGACGAGGCGCTCGAAATTGCTCTGGGAAAATTTGATGTGCCCGTCCATCCCATCACTCCAGTGTCACGCAGCGAAAATCTTCCGGCTGCGGGACCGGTGCATTAAGAATCCTATTCGGGTTGTGACGAAGAGAGGTTTTTCGCTTCGCTCAGAATGACGATCGAAACTGGTTGGCCCGGAGCCAAGAACTCCGGGCCTTTTTCTTTTAGGTCCCGCGAAACTCTTTCCAGTTGCGACCGGGCGCGCATTCGCGTACAGGTAGAAACTCAATGCCGTTCCGTCCACGAGAACTCGTCGTTCGCGCGCGCGAAGCCGCCGCGCTGCTGCTCGCGGCTCTCGAGCGCAACGAGATGGTTGAAAAGTTCCTCGATGTCTATGCGGCCGAATTTCGCCGGGCGGGCCGCGCCGATCAGCCGGGACTCTATCGCGAACAACGCGAAACGATTCGGCGCGAGGCGATTCTGGCGATGGTCCTGCGCGTGGAATCCGCGTTGCCGGCAAGACTGAAGGTTCGCGTGGTCATGCGCGAGCCGAAGCGCCGGCGAAAATCCAAGAACAGCAGAAAAGCAAAGAAGGGGTCGAAGCAACGGAAGAAGCCTGGGATGGATCTGGCGATCCCTTTGCTTGATCTGTTCCGCGAAGAATTTTTCGTTGCACTCGGCCAGGCGCTCGATTGGAACGAAGATGACGCCCAACAATTTTGGCGCGATCTTGAGATTTACGAAGAATTGTCGAAACTCGCGCCCCGCCGCCGCGCCGGAGGCCGTTCTCACGCGGGCGCTTCCGGGCCTTTTGTCGACCGCACCGCGCTGCTGCTCGATCCATCATTGATGGAGCAGGCGCGCCGCGAAGCCGGAAAGTTTCAGACCGAGCTGAACGCGGCGGCAGAACGCGTTCTTCGGAAGGCGTTCTCCCGCCGTCGCGCAAATTAAACCACCGATCGTTAGAGACGCGCTTCGAGCACAATATTGAAGGGCGTTTCGGCGGCTCGCCGCACGCTCGTGAAACCCGCTGAGCGCAGGATTTTCGACAAACGTCCTTCGCCCGCCTGTGCCCCGAGACCCAACCCAACCTCTTGCGCAAGCGATGCGGGAGTACACAACATTGTCGAGGCAGCATAAAAAACGCGTCCGATCGGATTCAGATTGTCTTCCGTCTTGTCGTTCGCAAACGGCTCGACGATCATCCATGCTCCATCCGTTTTCAGCGTCTCGCGGACGTGGCGTGCGGCGCCTTCGGGATCCCCCATGTCGTGCAAGCAATCGAAGAATGCCACCAAGTCGTAGCCGCGTCCCGGAAATTCCTTCGCCTTGGCAACGTCGAATTTGACTCGCTCGGAAACGCCCGCCTTTTTTGCTGCTTCCCTAGCGCTCTCGATCGACTCTGGATGATAATCGAAACCCACAAAAGTCGATTTCGGATAAGCTTGCGCCATGAGAATGGTGGACGTCCCGAGGCCGCAGCCCACATCAGCCACCTTCCCTCCCGCCTTGAGCTTCGCCTCTGTATCACCCAACGCAGGAATCCACTCGCTAACCAAGTGTGCGCGATAGTTGGGCCGAAAGAACCTTTCCACGCCGCTGAATAATCCACAATCGTGTTCGTGCCAGCCAACGCCTTTGCCGCTTCGAAATGCCTCTGTGATCTTGGGAACATCTTTAATTGACGATTCGACAATTTCAAAAAAGCCAGGCAGGAAAACGGGGCTCGATTCATCTGCCAAAGCCATCGCTTGTTCATTCGGGAGCGTGTAGCGACTCGTTGCGCCGTCATAGGTTACGAATCCGCCGGCGGCTTGCGAGTTCAGCCATTCGCGAACGTAGCGTTCATGCGTGCCGGTTTTGGAAGCAACTTCAGTAGACGTCATTGGGCCGGCGCCGGCCATCGCTTTGTACAGACCCAGCTTGTCGCCGACAACAATAAGCGCCGCATTCATCGCGGCCCCCATTTCTCCGACCGCTTTCATTACGAATTCGTGTAAACGAGCTTGATCGATGGGCATGGATGCAGGTGCGGACATGGAAGCCTCCAATCTTGGTATCTGGCGTGGGCCAGGCCCTAAATTAGGGCGAGCCTACCATTGCGAGTACGGCAAGTCAATTCCCACGAACCACACCTTGCCGCGGCTTTTTTGCTATTCTCGCGCCGTGCAGGCTCTCTTCTACATTCTCGTGCTGGTGCAAATCGCACTGGGGCTTTATTCCCTTTGGGATGGATTCGCCTGGCTTCGGATGGTACGGCACAGGCTCTCGACCCATGCCGGATTCTACACGCCGATGACGGCGCTGATTTGCCCGTGCAAGGGCAACGAGCGGGGCCTCGAAGAAAACCTCATGGCGCTTACGCGCTTCGAGTACGCGAATTACGAAATCTATTTTTCTCTTGCGACCAGCCTCGATCCCGCGCTGAAAATTATCGAGCGTGTAAAAGCGGCCAGCAAGGTTCCCGTCCACATCGTCATCGCCGGCCCGCCGGAGGACTGCGGCGAGAAGGTTTATAACCTGCGCCGCGCCGTGGAATCGCTCGCGGAAAAGTTCGAAGTCATCGTTTTCACCGATTCGGATGTGCGGCTGGTCCGCGGCTGGCTGACGAAGCTCATTGCTCCACTCGAAGATGCGCGCGTGGGAGCTACGACCACCTATCGATGGATCGTGCCGAGCGGCGGCTTTGGATCCGGGGGATTTGCGAGCGCACTGGCTTCGACGTGGAATGCCGCGGTGGCAACGATGCAGGGCGGCAAGCATGGCAGCTTCTGCTGGGGCGGCGGCACCGCCATTCGCAGGAAGGCTTTTGAAGAGGCTGAGGTGCTCGAAGCATGGAAAGGCGCGGTCAGCGATGATTTCGCCATGACTTTCGCACTCGAGCAGACCGGAAAGCCCATTATTTTTTGCGCGGAGTGCATGGCTGCCACCTTGCATCCGTGGACCGGCTCCGAGTTGCTGGAATTCACCGACCGCCAGATTCTGATCACGCGCGTATATTCTCCGCGCCGCTGGCAACTGGGCGCAATTGCCCATCTGAGTTATGCGGTGACGGCGATATACGCTGTAATTGTGATTTTCGCAACCATGATCGCCGGTGATCCGTGGGTTCAGCTTGCGCTTTTGGCGCTGGCGATTCCAGTGCTGGCCTCGATGAAGGGTGCGTTCCGAACGGTTGCCGCGGTTGACTTGATGCCCGAGTGGAAACCAAAATTGCAGGCGTGGAGCTGGGTGTGGATCGCGCTCGCGCCCATCGTTCCGTTCCTTTTCGCCTGGAATTTCATCGCGTCGCTGCTGACCAAAACAATTCGCTGGCGCGGCATCCGCTACCAGCTTGTCTCGCCCAACACCACGCGCATCCTCAAGCGCTGACATTGGTCTGCACGGGGGCCTTAAGGGCACGGTCAACGTAACACAAAAGAAATGACGCCACAGCACCGGCCGGGATCGCAAGCCACCAATCTTGGCCTTTTATGAACGTCGTCGGCCCTGGGCTCAACCAATCTACCAAGTAGCCGGCCCCGTAGTTTGCGTGGAAATCTGTGCCTAATGACATCAACCATACGGCATAAACCAAGATCGGTGCCAGAGAATAGCTCCCACTAGCGCCCAATAGACCGGTTTTGTAGATTTCAAAGTTGACATCACTCGCCGGAGAACAAATGCACCAAACCACAAGAAGGGAGCGCCAATGACGAGCGTCTCGCAAATGAGAGCAGGGAGATTAAAAATGCTTTCTGAGGAGGGAAAGCCAAGCACGACTAAGGCGTCAAGAAACACCGCTGTGCCCATCGAGAATGCACTGAATAGGCAACTCGAAACATAGTAAATGACGGTGCCGCGCTGAGGCAATCTCATATGCGCCGGTGAATATTTGGAAAATCCTGCCAGACTTTTACACCGCAGAAGTGCGAGCCTTCGGTACAAATCGGCGTGGAGATTCCGGCACGAAGATAGCAGGGCGGTCCGATGTAGCGCGCGAGCTGCGGGAACACGTCGCGCACCTGTTCGACTTCCTCGATCGACGACTGATAAATTTCTTCCTGGGCGTTGAAGCAGGTGCGCATCGTCCATTTATGCAGCAAATGCAGCAAGGAGCCGGACTCGACGAGACGAATCGCTTTTGCATTCGGGAGCAGATAAAGCGCAAACTCGCGCGGCACGCCGCGGCCGATCAATTCGTTCTTGGCACGCCAGGCTTCTTCCATGGCCTGCTGATAAACCGCCAAAGCCCTGGGATTATCGCGAATGAGCGCGGGAGTGATGTAGTCGGGCGAGGGCGTATCCGCGAGAGTCAACAGCGGCCGGGACCCCGGAACCATGCGATGCCGCTGGTCCTGGCTGTCGGCGGTGTGGCTGATTCTCTTGGCGAACGAGAAATTGGCGTGCAGCAACGGACGCATGATTGGCGCATGGACGGCGATGTCCAAGGTCTCCCGGCGATAGGGATTTC
The DNA here is from genome assembly GCA_025451835.1 of Candidatus Acidiferrales bacterium. Classification (GTDB taxonomy): domain Bacteria; phylum Acidobacteriota; class Terriglobia; order Acidiferrales; family UBA7541; genus Palsa-295. The sequence goes on from JANWJR010000080.1 coordinate 10,779, forward strand.
GCGCGGGGTTCAGCATGCGGTCGAGGGACTCGGCGTCGGGACATTCCGCCGACGTTACGCCGATGACGGCGCGGTACGCTTCGGCCATCACTTGAAGAGCGCGCGGCGAATAATCGACGAGCCGGGACGTGCGGTCGCCCAGCCGGGCGTCAAATTCGCGCGCGAACGCTTCGCCATCGTGTAGCGGCGCGATCCATTCCGGCGGCTGTTCCATGGGCACATTGTCGAAGCGGTCGAAGAATTGCGGATCGGTTTCGCGAACGCGCCCGACCATCCCGCCGATCACGGCGCGGGCTTCGGCGGGAGTGTCGCTCGCGGCATGCATGCGCCACAGCCGGTGAAGGACGATGCCGGAGAGCGTGTGCACCATCGTGGTGAATGCCGCCACGGGCAGGACGTAGCGCGCCACTTCGATGGCGCGCTTCTCGGCTTGCCGTTCGACCTTCTGCGCGCGCTTGGGATGAGACATTTCGCTGACGTGCCAGATATCGGCAAGAATTTCGCGAGCGCCAGGCTGGAGCAAGGCCGTCAGCGTACGGTAGCGCTGCCACGCCTTGGCGATTGCTGCGTCGTAAATGGCCCGCTCCGCCGCGCCGAATTGCGCGCTCTCCGCTGGAACGAAAGCCTGCGCGCGATCGAGACGCACGTAGCGCTGGCTTTGCTGCTCGGAGTTGTAAAAAGGATGCGCGTGAAGGAACGACCAAACGAATTGCCGGCTGATATTTTCGAGGCCAAATTCGAAGTGCGCGTGCTGGTACACGGTGTGATGGCCGCCGTAAAACGTTGCCGAGCCAATCATCACGCGCTGCTTTTCGGTGATTTCTTCCGCACCGATCAGGCGCGTGGCGTAGCAAGTGCGCGCGGCTGCAATCGAGGAATCAAACGGGTGCGCAAACGAATTTCGTAGAGTGACTCGCGGCGCGGCAGTTTCAACCAGCGGTCCGATCGGCGAGTCGGGAATGGGAGACACTTGCGCGGCCATTGCTGCGCGGCATTGTACACCGAGGCTGGTGCGGTTTTATATACGGCTTCCTATGCGGCTGCGAATTGGCAATGATAAGACTCGGGCGGATAGCGTTCGCTGTGGTCCGCGAGCTTCCGGCGAAATTCGGCCACAGCAGGTTATTTCTTGATGGATGCGGCCTTATCCGCGTATTTCTTCTGGAAGCGTTCGACGCGGCCTGCTGTATCGATCAACTTCTGCTTGCCGGTAAAGAATGGGTGGCAGTTCGAGCAGATTTCGACGCGAATCAATTCGCCTTTGAACGTGGATCGAGTGTCAAAGACGTTTCCGCAGGCGCAATGCACCTTCACGGCGTGGTAATCGGGATGAATTCCTTCCTTCATGGGAGGCTCCTGTTTGCCGGCCGGTCTGCGCGATATCCCGAGCGGGAGGCTACAATCGCGTCGCTAGGCCAGCGTTGAAACCTCTATTCTACGGTATTCCGGAGGATTTTTCCATTCAACGGTAAAAAGGGGTAGTGTCCTAATTTGTGAAGAAGCATTGTGGGAAGCGTGGTCTCCTTGGCCGCAAACAAGGCCGTTGGCCTATATCTATGGGCTTTGCGGGAGGTGAAGTTCCGGCTGAGTACGCTGCGGTCACAAGAATGAAAAGGGGACAGACTTCCCGTGTCTGTCCCTTTGCGGGGAATTGGTCGCAGGGTCCCCGCCGAGCGGCATTCTTCAAGCGGGGTCTGAGAGCCAGGCCAAAACGGCAGTCAGGAAACGAAGGAGCAACCGACTCGCGTACGTCCATTTTCAAGCGCGACGGCGTAGGTTCTCTTCAAGCTTACGCGCACCGGCGGCAGGATCGGCACATGCAGCACGGCGGTGAAGACGCCGGGTAGTTCGGCGGGCTTATCCAGAAGGAGGGCAACGCCCCCGTAGCTCAAATCAATCACCGAAGCAGTGGCGTGCGCGGCTTCGCCCAGGACAGCATGAGCTTTTGTGCCGGCGAGCGAAACACGTTCCCATTTGCGCTGTTCTCGATGCGGCGGAGGCGCTGCTTTCGCCGCGGAATTAGGCGGTGGCGATAGCATGGTTCCTGGCGGACGCTCCGGAGAAGGGATCGCCAGCTCCGGCATCGAAGCTTTGGGCTTGGGAGCTTCCTGTGGTGCGGGCCCAGGCGTGGGAGCCGCGGAGCGTTCGGGGGCTTCACGCTGGTGCTGCGTCTCGATCGGAATCACGCGCGAGACGGTGCGGCCTGCATGCTTCAACTGATAAAGACGCTCGTCCGCCTTCCGCAGCAGCACAGCCTTGGAATCGCCATCTTCGCTGCATACGGCAATCCCGAAATCGATGGTGACGCCGATGCCCAGTTTCAAAGGACGAATTTCGCCTTCATACTGAGCCCGCACGCGGCGGCACAGAGTGAGCGCCTGCTCGGGATCGGTCTGAGGGAGAAGAAGAGCAAATTCATCTCCGCCGATGCGAAACGCGAAATCCGAGGCGCGAAGAGTCTTGCGCAGAGTCGTCGCGACCAACTGCAATACCTGATCGCCTTGCATGTGGCCAAAGCGATCGTTCACTTCCTTCAGCTTGTGCAGATCCAAAATAACGACCGCGAGATGATGGCCGTAGCGTTTCGCGCGGTTCACTTCCTTCTCGCAATACTCATCGAAAAGGCGGCGATTGTAGAGACCCGTCAGCGCGTCGGTGGCGGCATTTACCTGCAGCTTTTTGTATTCTTCGTACTCCATCATTACGGGAACGCGCAGAAAGTTCGCTGAAGCGAGCACGTCCACAAGCGCAGTCTTCAACGAGACACGGCGACCCAGGCTTTCGGTCAATTCCGTGCGGCGAAGAAGGATTCGTTCCCAATATTCGTTGCTTTTCGTTTCGCTGAGATCGATTTGTGCAATGGTGCGGAAAAGCTGGCGAAGAAATTGCCCGCGCACGGATTCATCGACTCCTCCCAAGGTCTCCGCGAGGAGATCGAGAAAGGAATCGTCGGCCGATGGCTGTGACTGCAAGTCGTCGCTGGGCTGGGGCATTAAGCCGAATCCGATACACTTCGAGTGCGCCCTGTTGTCAGGGACACTGCGGGGCAGTGCTTGATAACTAGCACGGGGCAGTCCATTCTAACGCAACAATCCAGTTGGAGAAGTAGCTTGTAAGTTACTGCCAAAGCGAGGATTACATGTGAACTGAAAAGAGGTCAAGGCGAAAGTGCACAACTGAAGTGTCGTGGGGCGAAAAACGATTCCACTTTTTGCCTAGCAAGTTGCGGCACGCCAGGGACAGCAGAGCGAGGCCTAAGAGTCACCCAAGGGGCTTGAGGAACTCAACTCCGACCAAATGCACATCGCCTGCTTCCTGCTGTCGCTTTACTCTGGCTTGGATGGGCGCCATGCCCGCTGGAACCAGACCTGAGGAAGTAATGGACGGTGCCGGAATTGTGAGGGTGACAACTTCATTGACAGTCAAAGGGCGTGGACAGGTTATGAATGCTCCTAAGCTGCTTATATCCAATGTTTTAGCGAGGTCTACGAACTGCTCTCCGTAAGCATCATTGCCTCGGACAAAGAGTGGGACCTGCAATCGAATTCGGGCCGATCGCCGGCGTTCTTCGTATACCGTTGTTCCGCCCGTTTTCGAGTGCATAAGGTTTTCCGGTGCTGTCATTTGGTACCCCAGTTTTAGTACCGAAATGAACCGCAATTTGGATGCAACTCGCCGCACTGGGCGGATGTTTTGACAAGTGTTTTATTTACAGATATATACAGGAAATTTAATCACGCCTCGCTTGGCGATAAGTTGCTCAAATGGGCAAATTAACTCCTTGTCTTTTCCACGATTGTGCAAAGTAGGACGCATTTACCATTGACACAATTTGCCCCCGTTTGCGAGCATACAACTTCAGGAGCGCAAACCCCTTAGGCGCACAGCGCCAGTTTCGCCGGGTATTCACAGTTGTGCGCGGGGGCAGTTTGGAGCGATGTTGGTCAAGACACAAACAATCGAGCAACAAGCCAGCAGCCAGGCAAGCCTTCAGATGGTTGCGAGCCTGTTGGACGCCTTGGATCGGCCGCTGCTGGTCTCGGACCGCCGTGGGCGCCTATTGTTCACCAATCTCCACGCACAAGACCACCTCAACAGCATGGCGGTGAACCCCAAGGCCGATGCCAACCTCTTCAGCGACATCCTGCACACCGATCGCAAGACGATTCTCAGCCAACTGGAGAGCGGCGAAACGGAAGTCAGCCATCCGATCGAATATGAGGCTGAGAAGTATCGGGCGCGAGTTCGCTGGCTGCCGGAGCCTGATTGGCTGGTGGTCTATCTCGAACCGATAGCTGCGGAAGCCGGTCCGGATGAAGCCGAGATGCGCCAAACGGTGCAGGAATTGATGCAGGAGCGGGAGATTACCTACCGGAATCTGCTGGCAGCGTATCTTCGTTTGCAAGAAGTCAACCGGCAGAAAACGGTTTTCCTTGCGTCGGCAGCGCACGAATTGAAAACTCCGCTGGCGGTGATGAAAGGCTACTACGACCTTTTGCTGTCTGGTTCACTGGGGAAAATCGGCGAACGCCAGCGTGACATCTTGCAGGAGTCGAAGGAAAGCTGCGACCGGCTGGTCCGGCTCGTTTCGATGTTCTTGAATTATTCGGCGCTCGAAAGCGGAAAGCTGGTGCTGCAGTTGCGGGAGAACGATCTGCGCGATTGCGTGAACGACATCACCGGCCGCTGGCAGGACGCATTCAAGCGCGCAGCGGTGCGTCTGGAAATCAAGCTGCACCCGGAGCTCCCTGCATTCAAATTCGATTATCAAAAGGTTCAGCAGTGCGTTGCAAATCTTCTCGATAATGCGCTCAAGCACACGCCGGCGGGCGGCAGCGTCACACTGGCCGGGGGACCGCACTTCTGGGAGCGCCGCACATCCGAGGCGGCGCCGTCGACCGAAAGGCGCCTTAGCGGCGGACAGCGCCCAAATAGCGTGCTGGTGACGGTGACCGACACGGGCAGCGGAATTGCTTCGGAATATCACCAGGAAATTTTCGAGGAATTCGTGCGCGTCGATCCTTCATCGTCCGGCATGGGACTGGGTCTGGCGATCACGAAACGCCTGATACAGGCGCATCGAGGCAAGGTTTGGGTGAACAGCGAACTGGGCCGGGGAAGCTCGTTCTCTTTTTTGCTGCCCATCCAAACGGAATGAACGGGTAGTAAGATAGATTATGATTTACAGGAACGTTATCGAGACGGGCCGACACAGCGCCCCCAGGACAAAAGATGGCTGAAAAAGAAAAGATCCTAGTCGTAGATGACGAACCGAGTATCCGGAAGTATCTCCAGACGCTTCTTGAGGTGGACGGCTTCGAAGTTGCCACCGTTGCAAGCGGCCGGGATGCGCTCGCAAGAATCGGCGATGGCGAGCGACCGTCGTTCGTGATCCTGGACGTGCTGATGCCGGAGATGGACGGCCTGGATACCTTGCGGCAGTTAATGAAAATCGACCGCACGCTTAACGTCATCATGCTTTCCTGCTCGAACGAGGTAACCAACGTCGTGGAAGCGATCCGCTTGGGCGCGCTTGATTATCTGACGAAGCCGTTCGAAAAGCCGGAGCTCGACGCCGCGATCTTGAAGTGCCGGCAGAAAAAAGAATTGCGCTCGGAGAACCAGGCGCTGCGCGAATACTGCGAGGCGCTGACCGAGGATCTCTCTTTCCTTGCGGCCAGCCCGCAAATGCTGAAAATCCGCCAGCAGATTCTGCAGATTGCGCCGGTGGACGTTCCGGTGTTTATCAGCGGCGAGAGCGGCGTCGGCAAGGAAGTGGTTTCGCGAATGATCCATCTTCGTTCGCTGCGGCGCCAGCAGCCTTTTGTGAAAGTGAATTGCGCGGCTCTGCCCGGCGAACTTCTGGAATCGGAACTCTTTGGGTACGAGCAGGGCGCTTTCACCGGAGCGATTCGCTCGAAGCCGGGAAAATTCGAGCTGGCCAATAAGGGCACGATTTTCCTCGATGAAATCGCCGAGATGAGCACCCATTTGCAGGCCAAGCTCCTGCACGTTCTGCAAGACGGACAATTTTCACGGCTGGGCGGCCGCGCCGTTGTGAACGTGGACGTCCGCGTCCTGGCTGCAACGAACATGGAAGTGAAGGAAGCGATGCGCTCCGGCCGTTTCCGCGAGGATCTTTACTATCGCTTGAACGTGCTTTCCATTCACATTCCGCCGCTGCGCGAACGCACCGCGGAAATCCCGCTGCTGTTCAAGCACTTTCTTGTGAAATATAGCGAAAAATATCAAAAGACAGCGCCGGAACCTTCGAAACATTTGCTGGAAGCGGCGCTTCGTTATCAATGGCCCGGCAACCTTCGCGAGCTTGAAAACTTCGTCAAGCGCTACGTGATACTCGAAGACGACGAAGGCAGCTTCCGCGAATTGCTCGAAATGACCGGACAGCAGCAGCGCACCGCTCCGCGCGAAGACGCTCCCCCGCCGAAGGAACAAGGATTGAAAGCGCTGGTACGCGGCCTGAAAGACGAGGCGGAGATGGAAGCGATTGCGGACGCCCTTGAAAAAACGAATTGGTGCCGCAAAGACGCCGCAAAAATGCTGGGCATTAGCTATAAGGCGCTGCTGTACAAAATGCGCGCGTTCAATCTTGATTCCGGCCGGGGCGCACGTTCAGCTGCAGCAAAGGCTGCCGCGGCTGCAACCAAGGAAACTGCCGCGAGAGAAGCGGCGGCGAAGCAAGCGTCCGCCAAGCAAGCCGAAGAAATGCACGATCCGGCTGCTCCGGTGATTCGCGGATCCTGAATTTCGACGCTCGCTTATCTTTTTTTCTTGTACCCACGGCTGCATCGCTGGCACGTGCGTGCAGCGATTAGTCGTTTCAACAGGTGAAATCGATCGCATCGCAACCATCGGGCTGGTACCGCGTAGTTCTATAACATCTGCAAACTATTGCATATCTAGAGCACATGGAGCGAAATAGCTCTACCCATTCGGCTGTGCTCTGGTCTAATATCCGCTCCCATAAGGACTATGAGAAGTTATGGTGCAGGTATCGATCGAGTTCTCAACGCCCAGCCGGGAACTCGATGCATGGCTTCTGACTGTTTTCAAAGGGTTTGCTTCTTGATGAAAAACGGAAATCCGTCGAAAGCAAGCAAATCCGCATTCAAAGTAGCCACTCGAAACAAGGGTCATCTTTGGAAGGGCGATTGCTAACTCTTTATTGGGGAAGCATTCATCTTCACATCCAGTCCTGAAGGAGCAGCGGGATGACAGAGCGCCGCATGGCACGCCGGTACGATTTGTCGCTGCCGGTCAACGTTCGTCTGCCAATTAATCGAGAGCCCGGCACGCAACACGGACAAACTCGCGACATCTCGACACGGGGTGTTTATTTCACCATGCAAAAGGAGCTTCTTCCTGGCTCGGAACTTGACTTCACGCTGACGCTCCCGGCGGAAATTACCCGCGGCAGCGAAGTGTTCGTCCGCGCTCATGGCCGCGTGATTCGAGTCGACAAACAGCGCGATGATGACCACGAAACCATTGGAGTGGCCGCTGTAATCGAGCGTTACGACATAATTCGCGGTGAAGGCTCCCGCACCCAGGGCGCTGGCCGCGCTTGATCGGACCACGAATTTTATTTGCGGGCTTTTTCTTCGTTCTTCCAAGAACTCCTCGTTTTCACTCCATGAGAATTGAGAAGGCGCAGCGGCAGAATAGTTAGGCCGTTTCTTTTTGAGCGTGGCGGCTTCGGCCGGATCTTGCTGTTAATCCGCGTTAAGGCCCTCGGCCCGGGCACCCGTTTCGGGTGCCGGCTTGAGAGTACCGGCCTGCTCGTACGCCAGCGGCCCAAGGAAACGGGCTTCCCCGAAGTGGCAACGATTTTCTAATTCCAGGCTGCAGAACGCCTCATGCACCGGTACTGCTGGCCCCGTGAAGCTCGTACTATAAAAATGTAAGTCGTTGCATACAGGTCATTTATTGGATCAAGAGGCGCTTCTGCATCTCGATTTGCGATCTATCTGAGGGAGGCATTTGGCGTTACGTGTGCAAGCAGGGTACAAGGCGAGCTATGTTTTCGAGCCTCGCACTCCAAGATCGAGAAGAAAATGGCTTCTGCCGCTGAAACGAAGCTCGCTCTCCCGAACCGCTCGCCAGAGTTACCCGCGGAAGACGTGTATTTTGGGCCGTCGGAAGCCATGCAGACTGTGCGCCAGCGAGTCGTTCGAGCCGCCGGGCTGAACGTGCCGATCTTGGTTCTCGGAGAAAGCGGCACCGGCAAAGAGGTGCTGGCTCGCTTCATCCATGAATACTCGCCTTGGCGAGCCGGGCCATTTATCAAGGTGAACTGCCCGGCGATTCCAGGGACGCTGCTCGAAAGCGAATTGTTCGGCTATCAGAAGGGAGCCTTCACTGGCGCAACCAGCGCGAAGCCCGGTCGCATGGAACTGGCGCAGGGCGGCACGCTTTTTCTCGACGAAATTGCCGAGCTGGATGCGAGCCTTCAGGCCAAACTCCTCCACGTTCTGCAGGACGGCCATTTCACGCGGATCGGCGACCATGAAGAAAAGACGCTGGACGCGCGGGTAATCTGCGCCACGAACCGCGAATTAAAACACGAAATCGAAAGCGGCGGTTTTCGATCCGATCTGCTGTATCGCATCAACGTCATCACCATCACGCTCCCGCCGCTCCGCGATCGCCGCGACGACATTCCTCAAATCGTCGAGTTCCTTCGCCAACAATTCAACCTGCGGTTTACTCGCGAGGCGCCTCCGCCTTCGAAAGAAGTCCTTCACTACCTTCAGCAGCGGAGCTGGCCCGGCAACGTGCGCGAGCTCGAGAATTGCATGGCGCGATACGTGATTCTTGGCTCGGAAGAAGCCTTCTATACCGACCGCCCCGATCCAATCGAAAGGAAGCCTTTCAACATCGCGTACGAAATCAGCGAAGACGGCAAGATTCCCCTGAAACGCATCGCGCGGCAGGTTACGCGGCGCATGGAACATGACCTGATCCTGAAAGTCCTTCAGGCAAACCACTGGAACCGTCGCAAAGCCGCGGAGGTTCTAAAAATCAGCTACCGCGCTCTTCTCTATAAAGTCAGGCAAGCCGGTCTGCCGCCCAAGCGCCCTCAGCGAAAGCCGGATCCCGCTCGCATGGCGGCGGATTCCACTTATTCCGCAACTTAGCTCCCTTCTTCGTATTTTGCTTTCGAGTGGCATTTCCATTCCGTCCTAGTTGGCTCAGGTGTGTTGCGCACAGGAGGTACCCGTGCATTCTATGAAATTGCCGAGCCAGTCTTTCTTGCCCTTCAGAGTTGATTCCGCTAGCCTACACAACGATGGCAAAAGCGTCCGCAAAGACGGCCCTTAAGGTCTGCCTGCTTTCGCCGCACCCGATGGTGCTCGATGAGTTCCAGCGTTTGCTCGAGAATTCGGGATTCCAGATTGTTTCCCGGAAGCTCGATTCGATGCTGGCGCCGGATCTTCGCAATCTCGATGTGCCGCATGCGGCGGTCTATGTGGTGGACGCCCACGCCGCGCGGCAGGCAACCGGCGCTCTTCTGGGCAATATTCTGGAGCACCACGCGGGCGCGCGCCTGTTGATCGTTGGAGATAAATTCAAGGAATCGGACAGCTACGCGATGCTCCGACAGGGCGTCAAGGCGATCCTCAGTTATGAAGAAGCGCGTGCGCAGCTTTCGCGAGCGCTCCCGCTGGTCGCGGAGGGCGGCTTCTGGGTTCCGCGCGACGTTCTTTCCCGGTTTGTCGATTCGATCCTGAGCAGCACGGCAGGGCGCCACCTGCGAGGCGATACATCAGCCGAGTTGAGTCGCCGCGAGCAAGAAGTTCTGGCGGCGCTGCTGGAAAATCTGGCGAACAAAGAAGTGGCGGACCGCCTGCACATCTCCGAGCGAACCGTAAAATTCCACGTTTCGAATCTGCTTGCGAAGTTCGGAGTTCGCCGCCGCGCGGATTTGATCCTGCTTTGCTACCAACGCCGGAGCGCCGGCGACTAACCGCGCTCTTTTCGCTGATATAATCCCTCTTTGCAGTTCTCGAACGGGAGTGATTCCTTCGCCATGCTTCGGTTTTCCGTTGAAAATTTCGGGTGCCGCGCCACGGACGCAGACGCCGCCGTGCTTCGTCACGCGCTGGTTGCCCAGGGCCTCGCGCTTACGCGAGAGCATTCGCAAGCCGACGTTGTCGTGCTCAACACCTGTACCGTGACCGGCTCGGCGGACGCGCAAGCGCGCGACGCCGTCCGAAAGATTCATCGAGCGAATCCCGCAGCGCGAATCGTTGTCACGGGCTGCTACGCACAACGCGCGCCGGAAGAGCTGGCAGGGATCGAAGGGGTATCCTGCGTGGTCGGAAACTCGCATTTTGCGGAAATTCCGGGGGCGGTCCGCGAACTGACGGAAACATGCGCGAGGGCGACCGTTACATCGCCGAGCGTTCGGTCCGATGACCGTCACGATTTTGTTTCGATTGCCGTGCTCGATAACGGCGCAATGTCGCTCGCCCGGGGCCCGGCCAAAATCCTGAGCGGCGATATCTTCGCGCAAGCGACGGTGCAGCTTGCGCCAACCGCGGGAATGGCCAGCGATCGCACGCGGCCGGTCTTGAAAATTCAGGATGGATGCAACAACCGCTGCACTTATTGCGTGATCCCGTCCGTGCGCGGCCGCAGCCGCAGCCTTGCGCCTGACTCTGTGCTGGATGAAGTCCGCAATCTGGTCGCGAGCGGAGCGAAAGAGATTGTCCTGAGCGGAATTAATCTCGGTGCGTACGGCCGCGATCTCGCTCCTCGCGTTTCTCTCGTGGAGGTAGCGAGGCGCATCCTTGACGAAACGGTCCTGGAACGGCTGCGGTTCAGCTCGATCGAGCCGCAAGACATCACCGAGGAATTCGTGGCGCTGGTGGCTTCGTCGAATCGCGTCGCACCGCATTTTCACGTGCCGCTGCAATCCGGCTC
>JANWJR010000081.1 GCA_025451835.1 Candidatus Acidiferrales bacterium
CGCAAGAAGTGAATCGTTCGCTCGCGCCTCTTGTGGATGTGCTGGTTGGCAATGAAGAGGATTTCACCGCCGCACTTGGCTTCGCCGTGGACGAACTGGACGAAGAACACTCCCATCTCGATTCGAAAAATTTCAGGCGGATGATCGAAAAGCTTGTTCGGGAGTTCCCCAATCTTTCCGTCGTAGCCGCGACGCTGCGACACGCGCGCACGGCCACGGTGAATGATTGGGGAGCTATTGCGTTTTGTGACGGCCGGTTTTATGAGGCGCCCCTGCGCGAGAAACTGGAAATATACGATCGCGTTGGAGGCGGCGATTCGTTTGCTTCCGGTCTGATTTACGGATTCCTTGCTGGCAAGGATGCCCAGTGGGCGGTCGAGTGCGGCGCGGCCCACGGAGCGCTGGCGATGACCACTCCCGGCGACACGTCAATGGTGACGCTTGCGGAAGTGTTGCAGGTAATGAAGGCCAAGACCGCGCGCATCACGCGCTGAGTTTTCGCCGTAACCATTCTCGAAAGGAATGCCGAATTAACTGCCATGACTATCGATGACGCCGTTCGCAGAATCGGGGAAGTAGGCATCGTTCCCGTGGTTCGCGCGGCGAGTTTCGACGAAGCTTGCCGCGCCGTTGAGGCGATTCGCAAGGGCGGGATTCCGATTCTCGAAATCACCATGACTGTGCCGGATGCACCCGCTGTAATTCGCGAAGTCGTCCGTCAATACGGTAAAGATGTTCTGGCTGGCGCCGGCACCGTCCTGACGAAAGTCGAGGCCGAGGTTTGCCTCGACGCCGGCGCGGAATTCCTTGTGAGCCCTGGCGTCAGCACAGACGTGATGCGCGTTGCGGCCCAGCGCGGAAAGCTGGCGATGCCGGGCGCGCTGACGCCAACCGAAGTGATGACCGCATTGAGCGCGGGCGCAAGAGCGATCAAGATATTTCCGTGCAGCAGCGTCGGCGGGCCTAAGTACATCAAGGCGTTGAAGGGACCATTCCCGCAGATCGAGTTCATCCCCACGGGCGGCGTCAGTTTATCGAACGCATCGGAGTACATCGCGGCGGGCGCGTTCGCGCTTGGCACCGGAAGCGAATTGGTGGACGGCGACGCCTTGCGAGCCGGAAACTCGCAAAAAATAACCGATGCCGCCAAAGCGCTCGTCTCAGCTGTGCATATTGCCCGCGAGCGCCTCCCAGCTTCGACGCGCTCTTCGCAATCGGTGCGATAACCGGCATCGCCATCCCGCATTTTGCATCCAATCCATCAGTGTCAAATTCTGTTTCCATACTTACGATATTCACGCGATTGGGCTAACGTGCGATTCCGGCAACATAAGGATGACCGAGACCAGGGATCGCGCTATGCGCGAGTCCGCCAGGGTTCGATGGGCGCGGAAACCACTAGCTCTCGGACCACCAAGGACGACGGGCAGAAGCGCCCGTGGAAACTGTTGCCGGACGTCTGGGCGCTGCTTAGGCCGCGCAGAAGCCTCCTTGCCGCCGGACTCGTGTTGATGGCGGTGAATCGGCTTTCGGGATTCGTTCTTCCCGCATCCACGAAGTACCTCGTTGACGACGTGATCGGCAAGCGCGAGCTTCACCTGCTGGCGCCGTTGGTCCTGGTGGTGCTTGCGGCGACGCTCGTGCAAGGACTCACGTCGTATTCGCTCACCCAACTGCTGTCGAAATCCTCGCAGCGAATGATTGCCGAGCTTCGCGTCAAAGTACAAAGCCACGTCGGCCGGCTTCCCGTTGCATATTACGATTCGAACAAGACTGGCGTGCTCGTCTCGCGAATCATGAGCGACGTCGAAGGCGTTCGCAACCTGATTGGAACCGGCCTCATAGAGTTTGCGGGCGGCATCATGACGTCGCTCTTTGCTCTGGTGGTTCTGCTGCGCATCAGCGTGATGATGACCACGGTCGCCTTCACTGTCCTGGTGCTCTTCGGCATCGGGTTGAGCCGGGCTTTCAAAACCATCCGGCCGATTTTTCGCGCGCGCCCGAAGATAAACGCGGAAGTCACGGGACGGCTTACGGAAGCGCTCGGCGGCGTCCGTGTCGTCAAGGGCTATCACGCCGAAGAACGCGAAGGGAAAGTCTTCGCGGCGGGTGTGCAGCGCCTGCTCGATAACGTGCTGAAGACGCTCACCGCCACGTCGCTGATGAGCCTTTCGGCCACCACGCTTGTGGGGTTGGTCAGCGCCGTAATCATGCTGCTGGGCGCACGAGAAATTCTATCCGGCGCGATGACACTCGGCACATTTCTCACGTTTACTATTTTCCTTGGGATGCTCGTCTCGCCCGTTTTCCAGATCGTCGGAATCGGCCCGCAAATGACCGAGGCGCTGGCTGGCCTCGAGCGCACGCGCGAGATCCTGAATGAAAAGCAGGAAGACGACACTGTCGGGAGAACGATACGGCTCGATCGCATCAGGGGCAACGTGGCTTTCGAAGACGTCGAATTCTCCTACGAGCCCGGCAAGCCGGTGCTGGGCGGCATTCGATTTGAATCCGAACCCGGCAGCGTGACCGCGCTGGTGGGGCCTTCGGGCGCGGGTAAATCCACCATCATCGGGCTGATCGCCGCTTTCTACGTGCCGACGCGCGGCCGGATCTTGGTCGATGGGGTCGATCTTTCGAAGGTGAAGCTCGATTCCTACCGCACGCAGCTCGGCGTGGTCTTGCAGGAGACCTTCCTCTTTGATGGAACGATCAGGGAAAATGTGGCCTTCGCGCGTCCGGACGCTTCTGAAGCGGAGATTCTTGCGGCCTGCCGCATTGCGCGCGTGGATGAGTTCGCGGAAAGGTTTGAGAAAGGCTACTCCACGGTGGTGGGGGAACGCGGCGTGAAACTTTCGGGCGGACAGAAGCAGCGCGTATCCATCGCTCGCGCGATCCTCTCCGATCCGCGCATTTTGATTCTGGATGAGGCGACGTCGAGCCTCGATTCGGAATCGGAGGCGCTCATTCAGGAAGGTCTCGGCTACCTGATGCGCGGACGCACCACCTTCGTCATCGCGCACCGGCTCTCCACGGTTCGTCAAGCCGATCAAATCTTGGTCATTGAAGCCGGAATGATTGTCGAACGCGGAACCCACGAATCGCTATACGCTCGCGGCGGCCGTTACTACGAGTTGTATACCAAGCAGCACGGCGTTGAAACCAATCTTTTTCTCGCGCCGGGCGAAGGAGGAAGTGAAGTGGGGGAATCCGAGCCGCAAACTTCATCTTCGAATCCCAGCAGCGCCAGTGAGTCTTCGCTTGGCGATGCGATCCGCCTCATCCGCGATCCGCTCCGCTGAGGACGCACAAAATGCTAGTGCAGAGCGCCAGCCTGGTACTTCAGCGCCGATAATTCCGCCTGATAATCGTACTTTGCGCTGGCCTGCGCGATTTCGGCTTCCGTCTTGTTCAATTGAGCTTGGCTCAGCTCGATGATTGAGCTCAATCCCAATTTATAGCGCGCCTGTGCGAGGTCAAGGGCCTTCGAAGCCTGGGCCAGAAGCTGGTCGGTGAGTCCGAGGCGCTGGTATCCAGAGTTTGCATTCAGCCATGCCTTCTGCACGTCGCGAACAACGCTATTCTGTTCGTCACGCAGGTATTGCTGTTGCGCGCGTGCTTGCGCGTTTGCCTCGGCTCGTAACGAGCCAAACAAATGCCCGTTGAAGATCGGAATATTCAAATTGAAACCGGCCGCGGCATAACGCGGCGCGAGCGTTGAATCGTGAATCGGAGTGAGGCCCGCGGCTCCGGCCGCGGAAAGCGTGGGAAACCACAGATCGCGCTCTGCCGTGGCATAACTTTGCGCTGAAAGTACATCCAACTGTTGACTAATCAAATCTGGGCGGTTGCGCACCGCCTGCTGAATGAAATCCGTGAGATTCGCCGGAGGGGCCGAAGGCGCAGGGCTTTCGGCGAGCCTGAAGGCACGCTCGTCCGCATACCCCAGGGCGGCCGACAGCTCAGCATTCGATGCCTGCACGTCATTCTGAGCTTGTACGAGCAGCAGTTGCGCCTGGGCTAAATCGACATTTGCAAAACTAACGTCCAGGCCTGATTTCAGGTCATTTTTAGCCAAGGTTGTGATTTGATTGGACACAAGCTGGCGGTCCTTCACGGTTTCGTTTGCCACCTGAAGCACAGCTTGCGCCTTCAACAGGTCAAAGTAGGCTTCATCCACGCGCAGGAGCACGTCCGCTCGCGCCGTGGTGACGCTCTCATCTTCAGCTTTAGCGTGCAGCTCGGAGCTTTTCACGAGTTCGTGAGTTCTTCCGAAATCCGTCACAAGCTGCCGCACTTCGATGCCGTCCGCAAACCGATTGAAGATAATTGGATTGTTCAACCCTCCTGCCGCAATGCGGCTGTCGTTCTCCGCCTTCACGCCTGTCGCGCTCCCATCCGCTGTCGGAAAGTAATTCGAGCGCTGCTCGCCCACACGCGCCGACGCGGCGGCGGCGATGTATTGCGCGGCCTGCACCCGTGGGTGATTTTGAATTGCGATCTTTTCCGCCTGCTCCAGTGTCAGGCTTTGGACCGTTTGAGCTGCAAGCCGAGCTGCGCCGAAAACTGCCAGCGAAACGACAACCGAAATCATCAGGCCGGAATGTCTCACGCGTTTGCCTCCTCGGGCACAGGCATCGAACCCTCTTTTTCACGGCGGCGATAGATCAGAAGATAGGCCGCGGGGACGAGAAAAACCGTCAGCACCACGGACACAATCAATCCGCCGATGATGGCCAGCGCCAGCGGCGCATATTGTTCGCTGCCAGTGCCCAATTTCATGGCCATGGGGACCAGGCCGATGATGGTCGCGAGGGAGGTCATCAAAATAGGCCGCAGGCGAATCCGGCACGACGAAATGATCGCTTCTTTCACCGTCATGCCGTCTTCTTCGAGGCGATGCGCGAACTCGACGATCAATATGCTGTTCGAAACCACCATTCCGACCATCATGATCACGCCCATCAACGACATCACGTTCAGCGTCGTGCCGCTCACGATCAGAATCAACAACACGCCCGTGATGCCGGGCGGCACAGCAAGCAAAATAATGGCTGGATCGATGAAAGACCGAAATTGCGCCACGAGAATCAAGTAAAGGAGAACGAGAGAGAGCGATAGGCCCAATCCAAAGCTCTGAAATGACGCGTTCATCCCCTGCACCATGCCCCGGAGGTTCACGCGAATCCCCTCGGGAAGCGGCGTTCCAGCAATAATTTTGCGTACCGATGTCGCGATGCGCCCGAGGTCCTCCGTGGCGGGGTTCACGTAGACGTCAAAGACTCTCTGAATCTGGTAATGATCGATTTCTGTGGGCGCCGTAAAGCGCTTAATCTGGCTCACTGCATCCAGGTAGGCCGGAGCCTTGGAAGCGGGCGATCGAAGAGGGATTTCTCTCAAATCGAGCATATTGTGAACGTCTTTCTCGCGATATTGGACGGTCAGCATGTAATCGTTGCCACTCCGGGGATCGATCCAATAGCTGGGAGCGATCATGGCGTTCGAGGTAAGCGCCGTGATCACGTTGTCCACCACTTCCTTTTGCGTGAGCCCCAGTTCGCTTGCGCGCACCCGGTCGATGTTTAGCTGCAGCGACGGATAATCAAGGTCCTGTGGAATGAAGACGTCGCTGATACCAGGAAGATTTCGGATTTTGCCCGAGAGCGTTGCGGCGATATCGTAGGCAGTATCGAGCTTTTGGCCGCTCACCTGCACGTCAATCGGCGCGGGCAAGCCCTGGTTCAACACCGCGTCCACCATGCCGCCAGACTGGAAGTAAGTGGTGAGTTCCGGGAGGCTCCTTCGCAGCTCGCGCCGCACCCGGTTCATGTATTCGAAGCTGCTGATGCGATGGTTCTCATCGAGCGCCACTTGAATCGTTGCCGTATCCGGCCCCGAGTTCGACGTATAGATCGAGGAAAAGCCGGGAATCACGCCGACGTTTGAAACGATTAATTTCAGATCCTTCGGATCAACCGTCTTGCGAATCACATCTTCGACGCGTGCGACCTCCGCATTGGTAATCTCAACTCGCGTTCCAGAAGGCGCTTTCACGTTGATCACAAACTGGCCGGCATCGGTCCGCGGGAAGAAAGCAATGCCAAGGAAGGGATAGATCGCGAGGCTGGCCAGAAAAATCCCGAGAATCCATGCCACAACGACCGTGGGCCGCGCCATCGCGCGGCGAACCGTTGATTCGTAAATTTCGAGCAGGCGATGAAAATTCCGTCCAAACGATTCGTTGAAGCGCCGTCCCCATGCGGCGGCTGTGGACCGGGTTCCTTTATCTTCCTTGGCCGCGGAAAAAGAATCCTCCTCGCGGGACGCGTGAGAAGCAGGCTTGATGTAGCGCGCGCAAAAGAGCGGGACGACGGTCAGCGCCACGAAATAGGACGCAAAGAGCGCCAGCACCACCGCCAGCGCCAGTGCCGAAAAAAGAAACCGGCTGACGCCATAGAGAAACGTAACCGGGAAGAAGACGATTGCGCTGGTTAGCGTTGCCGCCAGGACCGCCAGCGCTACTTCCTGCCCGCCTTTTTCGGCGGCTACCTCCGGCGTTTCGCCCAGCTCGATGTGGCGGAATATGTTTTCGAGAACGATCACCGCGTTGTCTATCAACCGGGAAAAAACCAGCGCAAGGCCCGCCAAAACCATTGAATTGATCGAGCCTCCGCCGAAATACAAAATGATAATAGCCACCAGCGCCGATAGTGGAATCGACAGAAAGACGGCAATCGTTGCGCGCGGGCTTCCCAGAAAGATCAAAACCATCAGAGCCGTCAGGAACAGCCCGATGCCTCCTTCGTGAAGAAGTGTGTCGATGGCGCGCTTGACGAACAGAGACTGGTCAAACACAACTCGCGCCTGCAGGGTTTTCGGAATACCGGTAAGCTGGGAAACCACTTTCTTGATCCCATCCACGACCTTGATCGTGTTCGTATCTCCGCCCTGTTTCAGAATCGGCAGATAAACCGATTTCTGGCCATCCACTCGCACGATATTCGTCTGGATCTGGTGCGCGTCTTCCGCATGGCCGATATCGCCGACGGTGACTGTGGATTCACCAATTGTTTTCAGCGGCAGGGTGTTGATGGAATTGACGTTGCGGAACTGGCTGTTGGTGTAAATGTTGTAATCGTAGGGGCCAATTTTCACGTCGCCGGCAGGCAAAATGAGATTCGAATTATTCACCGCTCGCACGACGTCCATCGGACTGAGTTGGTAGGCGTCCAACTTTGCTGGGTCTACGTAGACCATAATTTGGCGGTACTTCCCGCCGAAGGGAGGCGGTACCGACGCCCCGGCCACCGTAGCAAGCTGGTTGCGAACCTGAAATTGACCCAGATCACGCAATTGAGTTTCATCGAGCCCTTCGCCCTTGAGCGTTATCAAGCAGACGGGCAGGCTGGATGCGTCGAATTTCTCAACCACAGGGGGCAGCGTGCCTGGCGGCAGCCGGCGCAAATCGGCCATGGAAAGATTGGATATTTCGTTTACGTCGGAATCGGCGTCGGTTCCGGGCTGAAAGTAAACCTTAATGATGCTGACGCCGGGGAGCGAGCGCGATTCCATGTGCTCGATTCCGCTGCCGAGCGTGAAGAAGCGCTCGAATCGCCCCGTGATTTCCGTTTCGATCTCTTCCGGCGGCATTCCGTTGTAGAAGGTGGCTACGACCACCTGCGGGATGTTGATGGCCGGGAACAGATCCACAGGCATTCGAACCAGGCTCGTGATTCCGAGAACGGACACGATCAGGCAAATCACAACGATAAAATATGGATTCCGAATGGAAAATCGCGGCATCACATTCCTCCGCTTGATTGCCCGGAGGAGGCAAGCCTCGGCTTGACAACCATTCCCGGACGCAGCTGCCCGCGATTCCCGACAACCACCTTATCGTTTTCCGCCAGGCCCGAAACGATTTCCACCCGGTTGGGGGTTTCAATACCGAGCTGCACGCTTCGTTCCTGGATTTTGTTGTTCTTGTCCACCAAGTACACCGTCACGCGATTGTCTGAGCGATCGATGGCTTGCACTGGCACGGCGAGCGCGTCTTGCTTCTGGCTGAGCACTATGGACGCCTCGGCGTACATGCCGGGGACGATTTCGAGCCCTGGATTCGGAACGTCCACTTCGGTGTGCATCGTCCGAGTCGCGAAATCCACCTGATCCGCAAAGCGCGCCACCGTACCTTGATAAGTTTTGTTCAAGGCGGCCACCCGCACCTGCACCGGACCTCCCAACCGAATGTCGGGGACGATGGATTCTGGAACCGGGATCACCAATCGCAGGAGATTGTTTTGCGAAAGCCGTGCGATAGGCTCCGATTGAGTGTCGGACGATGTGCCCGCCTGAATCATCGATCCCGTGTCGGCATAACGTTTCGTGACAACGCCGGTGAACGGCGCCGTGATTCGAGCGTATGCGAACAGCGTGCGAACCTTCTCCTGATTCGCTTGCGCCACTTGCAATTGCTGCTGCGCAACGGACAGCGCCGCTTTAGCCGTGGAAACCTGAGCTGCGGAAACGCGATCGCGCCCCATGGCGTCGTCGATTTCCTGCTGGGCTACGAGGCCTGGCTGCGTCTTAGAGACCGCTGCAAGCCGTGTGTAGGCGAGATGAGCTACCTGGTACGCGGATTCCGAGCGTTCGAGGTCGGCTTGCGCGCGGCGAATTTCCTCCTGGCCTTCACGGGCCGAAGCCTCCGCCTGCTGGACTTCGTCCTGCAACTCGGGAATTTCCAGTGTGGCGAGCAGTTGCCCTTCCTTCACCCGGTCGCCCACATCCACGTATATTTCCTTCACATATCCCGCCACCTTCGCGTGGACGTCAATTTCTTGAAATGGGCGAAACTCAGCCGTAAGAGTTAAAGCTCGCGAAAGATCCGTCCGCTCGACTCTGGCAATAGCGACCGTCGGAGCCGCGGAGGGTCCGACGTTTTCCTTGGCGGAATCGGACTTGCACGACGCAATCATAAAAGTTGCCGCCCCCGCCGCGAGCAAAATGCCGGCGTTCCTTGTGAAGCGAAATCGATTTCGATTGCAAGTGCGTCTATTCATGAATGTTCACCACGTTCTCCGCCGTTCTCGCGCGATGCCGTCGGATTCCGGCTGGAGTCGAGGCTCTGAATCAGTTGAATCAACTTTTCCAGAGAAAAGCTGCCAGACTGGCAAAGCGCAATTATTCCTTGTTCCTTTTCGATAATTTTCCGGGCAGCGGCAGGCACCTCTACAGCGACTTTGCTGGGAATCTGCAACACTCCATGACGGTCCCCGTGAAGAAGATCGCCAGGTTCGACTCGCAAACCCCCGATTTCCACGGCGGTGCCGAATTCAAAAATATGCGCGTAGGAATGAGACACAGCCACGTTGCCGGCAAAGCATTGAAATCCCGTGCTGTGGATCGCTGGCAGTTCACGCACCGCGCCGTTGGTTGCGAACGCCACGCAGCCGAGCGCCCGCAGAATATTCGCGTGGACTTCACCGACCAACGAACCCAGTCCGGACGGCCTGTCCATGTCTTCGATCACCACAATACGAGGCGCCGGAATCGTTAGCAGGTAATTCCACCAGTCGGTGCGGTCGTAATACGTGCGCCCTCCCATCGGCGGCTGCGAGCCTCGAATCCGAGCCGTCGCGGCGTAGCCGACGACGGGCGGCAGATCGTCGAACATGCAGCGAATGCTCGAATTGGCGAAGCCCGTATTTCGCAGGCGGACTCTGAAAGTTTCGATCGTGCTGGCCACGATGCAGGTGCTCAATCGCCGCAATTCGTCCAGCAGCGCGCTATCGGCTGGTTCCGGTCTCATAGGTTGCTCCTGTGCAGTTTGTTTGTGGGCCGTGCAACCGAAAGGGTCGCATCATGAAACTGTGTTGGTTGTTAGATTGCCGCTTCGAAAAAGCGAGGTGGTGCTAAAAGAACGACGTTGGAGGAGATCGGTGTTGAAGCGAGACAACAGCTCCCGTGCTAGGCACAGGAGGAATATAGGATCGTAGATGCCGCACGATCTGGGGGCGCGGCCGATAAGTCAGGATGTTGGCAACTGCTTGCACCGGTTCCAGATACACCGCCGCCGTCGCATGTCCATCCTGCATCTTGCTGGAAATGTTTACATAATGGACGGCGTTCGTCCTCGGAAGATACAGGCTGTCCTTCGCAAACGTCGAAAGCATTGCGACGCCCACGAGCAGAAGGAAAACGATCACCCTTCCGCAGCACCGAGGAAGGCCGGTGCGACCCGAACCGCGTTCGAGATGTGTTTCACTATTCATTTTGTGCGAGACCGAGAATTTGAACGACCTCGCGCGCCCGTCCGATACCGAGGGCTCCGCCGCGAGCTTTTATCGTAGTGCGAATGAGATTCGAAAATCAAGCCGCGAGATGCCCGCCGCGGCGAACGAGTAAGTCCACAATGTCGTCTTAACACCTTGTTGAAAAAAGGTCGCCGTCATTCTGAGGGCCGTTTTGTGGCCCGCAGAATCTCTCTTGGTCTTTGCGTCTACAATGGCCGTGCAGCCGGGCAACCGCGAACATCAATTCCGCGATACAATTAATTGGCCATGATTTCTCTGAATAACATCACCATGCGCTTCGGCGCGAGAATCTTGTTTGAAGACGTCACCTGCACGTTTTTGGCGGGGCGGCGCTACGCCATCACTGGACCGAATGGCGCCGGCAAGTCGACTCTGATGAAAATTCTGACCGGCGAAATGGAGCCCTCGAAGGGCTCCGTCACGCGCCCCAAGAAATTCGGCGTGCTCCGCCAGGACCAGTTTGCTTTCGACGATTTTCGCGCCATCGACACCGTGATTATGGGCAACGCTCCGCTATGGAACGCCCTCGTTGAGCGCGATGCGCTCTACGCCAAGCCCCACGACACGCTCACCGACGCGGACGGCATGCGCCTTGGCGAACTCGAAGGAATCGTTGGAGAAGAAGGCGGGTACACGGCGGAAGCCGATGCAGGCAGGCTGCTCGACGGCCTGGATATCAGGGAGGAATTCCACGAACGAAAGATGCGCGAGTTGCAGGGCGGCGAAAAAGTCCGCGTGCTCTTGGCGCAAGCGCTGTTTGGAAACCCGGCGGCGTTGCTGCTCGACGAGCCCACCAACCACTTGGACCTCGATTCCGTGCATTGGCTCCAGGATTACCTTTGCGAATACGAAGGCGTGCTGATCGTGATCTCGCACGACCGCCATTTCTTGAACAGCGTTTCCACGCACACCGCCGATATCGATTATCAAACCGTGATTATGTACAACGGCGGCTACGACGATATGGTTGTCGCCAAGACGTCCATTCGCTCCCGCATCGAATCCGAAAACGCTCAGCGCGAAAAGAAAATCGCCCAGTTGAATGAGTTCATCGCCCGGTTTTCCGCGGGCACTCGGTCCGCGCAGGCCACTTCACGCAAGAAGGAAGTCGAGCGGTTGCAGACAACCGAGCTGGCTAAATCCAATATCGCGCGCCCGTTCATTCGCTTTCAGATGGAGCAGCATTCCGGGCGCCATCCGCTCGAAATAAAGAGCGTCTCGAAATCCTACGACGGCGTGAAAGTGATTCTGCCGTTCACCGCCAGCATCGCGCGCGGAGAGAAGATCGCTCTCACGGGCCGCAACGGCGCGGGCAAGACCACGCTGCTGAAGTCGCTCGTGCTCAGCGCGCCCGGATATATCGAGGATTCCGAGCGAAAATTCACGATCGATGGCGGCACGGTCGTGTGGGGACACAACGCGGCGGTCGGCTACTTCGCGCAGGATCACACCGACTCAATCGCCAAGGGCGCCACCGCCATCGAATGGCTGCATCAGTTCAAGCCCATGGCCACGCAAGAGGAATTGCGCGGCGTGCTCGGTCAAATGCTTTTCAGCGGCGACGATGCGCTGAAATTCACGCAGACCCTCTCAGGCGGCGAGTCCGCGCGGCTGATTTTCTGCCGCCTCATGCTGCAGAAGCCGAACATTCTGGTGCTCGACGAGCCCACCAACCACCTCGACCTTGAATCCATCAACGCCCTCAACATCGCTTTGCAGCGGTACGACGGCACGGTCCTGCTGGTGACCCACGACTACGACGTCATCGATGAAGTCGCCACTCGTATCTGGCATTTCGAAGCCGGCCGCGTCGA
>JANWJR010000082.1 GCA_025451835.1 Candidatus Acidiferrales bacterium
CTAATGCTATTGCTTGAGGTTTGACGCCTCATGACAGATGATATCGGCTAAAACAGGGCAATCATACACATTGAGCGTGTCATTGTCAAGTTTCCTGTGTGCCTCAGTATCGCATTGATGCAATTGATCTTAACTGACACACAACCCGTATACGAGATTGAGGGATCAGTCCTATCCCCGCCCGCCAAGACAAGGACCGCGGCGAACCATCCCGCTGGCATACGCATCCCACACAACTGCACTGGCACAGGGTTTAGTCGCTTTGCTGTGTTGCAAGGAAACAAACACCACACAGCAACCAACCGTATCCCAAGACTGAATCGCGTTACAATGTCGAGTCCGATCGGGATGAGAATGGGAGGAGCCTACAGTGAAGCTTTATTGGCAATCGTATCGCCGCTCGTTTGCGCGGCTGTTGATTTTGTTCGGCATCGTCATAGTCGGCATCGTCATAGTCGGGACAGCCTTCGGGAGCGCGTCCGCTACGCAAACGCAGTCCTCGAAGCGGGCGCGAACACGCGCGGTGGCGGCCGATGCCTTGAGCGCGCCCGTGAAGACATTCGGGTCTCCCACGGCGCCCATCACAATGGAAGTCTTCAGCGATTATGAATGCCCATCCTGCCGTGCCTTTTTCGAGCAAACGCTCCGGCCCATGATGAACGACTACGTGGCGGCCGGGAAAGTCTACCTGGTGCAGCGCGATTTCCCGCTTCCCATGCACCCCTATTCGCACCAAGCTGCGCGATGGGCGAACGCCGCAGCCGAGATCGGGAAATTCGAAGAAGTGGATTCCGCGCTCTTCGACAATCAGAACGCATGGTCTGCCGATGGGAACATGGTGAAGTACGTTGCCGGCGCAATGTCCGCCGCGGATTTCAAACGCGTGGAAAAAATCATGCAGGGCTGCGAGCCGCAGGCAACCAGCGGCTGTGCGGTGGACGCCTGGATCAGTTCGGACGTTGCCCTGGGCAATCAGGTTCCGGTCAGGGCGACACCGACGTACGTCATTTCCTACAAAGGGCGGCGGCTCGATCCGGGAAGCGGGGTGGTATCGTGGCCGCTGCTGAAACAGTTCTTCAATTCGCTGATGGCGCAGTGACGAGAGTGCGTCAAAATGGCTGATGAAGCGCGGTGGAACATTGGACGGGTACTTCTTCTAATCGGGCGGCTGGCGCTCGCCGGGGTTTTTCTGTTTGCGGCTTATGCCAAGATGAAGCCGCAAGCGGGCCTTCCGTGGTCGGCTGCTTCCGTGAGGACTTCGCTGTCAATGTTCGCCTTGCAGGTCGACTCCTACCAACTGCTTCCTGAAACCCTCGTAAGCCCCGTTGCTCATCTGCTGCCGCCTTTCGAGTTATTTCTGGGACTGTGGCTCCTGAGCGGCATCGCGCTGCGCTATTCTTCGCTGGTGACGACTCTGCTGATTGCCGGGTTTTTCGCAGTGATGGTGCGAACGTTCGCGCTGGGCCTGGAAATCAATTGCGGATGCTTCGGCCCCGGCGAGCAGCTGGGCAAGAAGACTCTTCTTCGCGACGGATCGTTTCTAGCGCTCTCGCTCGCCGTTACGATTGGCGCGTTTCTGATTCGGCGAAGGCAGGCCGAGAGCGCAGCCTCGGACTCGACAGCCTCCGTTCCCCAACGCGCCGAATAGCTCTGCCACAAATCCGCAACGTTGCCCGCTTGACGAACGTTCTCCTTCCAATCCTGACGGCTGCCCTATCGAAATGTCGTTTCGCGGTGTGGCCTGCCGATATAGAATGACGCGTTTCTTAAGGAGGCATTGATGAACCGCAGTTCGCGCTCGGTGATTCTTCGGTTTTGTGCCGTCGCTCTGTTCGCCGCGATCGGCGTTGTACCAGCTTTAGCGCAGACGCAATCTTCCACCGCTGCCGGCGCAGGAAAGGCTTTGACAATCAAGCGACTCTACAGCGCTCCCTCCCTCGGTGGCCACGTAACGCAAGGAATCGAATGGGCGCCCGACGGAAAACGCTTCTCCTACCTGGCCCGCGGCGACAACGGCTCCGCCGAACTTTGGACGATGGATGCGGCGACGGGCGAACGCAAAGTGCTGGTCAGCGCCGACAAGATGAAAGAAATGACGCAGCCGGAGAAAGCGAAAAACACGCAGGCCACCGGCCTCGGGCGGGTGCAAGCAGAAAATTACATGTGGGCGCCGGACGGCAATCATCTGCTTTTTATCGGCAGCAGCACCCTGCTGTTGCTTGATCTCAATACCATGTCCCCGACCTCTCTCGTCGGCGGCGAGGCGGATGTGGAAGATCCGAAATTTTCGCCCGATGGCCAATGGGTGAGCTTCGTGCGCGATTCGAACGTCTGGGTGGTGAACGTGGCGAGCGGCGCAATGAAAGCGCTGACGACGGGCGGGAGTGAGGAAGTGCTGAAAGGCAAGCTGGATTGGGTGTACCCGGAAGAGCTCGATGCGCGAACCGCTTACTGGTGGTCGCCGGATTCCTCGAAAATCGCATATTACGAAATGGACGAACGCCCGGTGACGCGCTACCCGATCATGGATATGAGTTCGCCGATCGGCGCGATGGAATACACGCGCTACCCGCAAGCAGGCGAAGCGAACCCGATCGTGCGCGTCGGCGTGGTCGCGGTTACAGGCGGTGAAACGAAGTGGATGGACACTGGAGCGGACACCGACGCGTATTTGCCGCGAGTGGACTGGCTCGTGGATAGCCAGCGCGTCGCCATCCAGCGGCTGAACCGCGCGCAGAATCGCCTCGACTTGCTTTTCTGCGACGCTACGTCTGGAGACTCGAAGACGATCCTCACCGAAACCGACAAATACTGGATAAACATCAGCGACGATCTTTACTTTTTCTCGGACAACAAACGCTTCCTTTGGTCAAGCGAGCGCACCGGTTTTCGTCACTATTACCTCTACGATCTTTCCGGCAAGCAGCTCGATCAATTGACTAGCGGCGATTGGGGCATTAGCGGGACGGGAGGGTTCGGGCCGGGAGCGGCGAGCCATCCGGACGTGGACGAAGCGCATGGATACATTTATTTTGTGTCGAACAAAGACGACGTTCGCGAGAGCCAATTCTACCGGCTGTCGATGCGCGACAAGAGCATCGCGCGGCTCACGAAAGAAGCGGGGACTCACTACGTGGCGATGTCGCCGGATGAGTCCGCCTTTGTGGACACCTACTCGAATACGGCGACGCCGCCGCGCCAGGATTTGTATCGCGCCGATGGCACGCGTATCGCTGTCATCAACGAAAATAAAGTTCCGGAGCTTGCGGAGTATCGGCTGGCCCCGGTCCAATTTCTGAATCTCGCGGCAAGCGACGGCAGCAAGCTTTATGCATACATCATCAAACCGCCCGATTTCGATGCTTCCAAGAAATACCCTGTGCTGGTGTCTGTTTACGGCGGGCCGCAGGCACAGGAGGTTCGGAACGACTGGAACCCCCAGTTTTTGTGGGATGACGTGCTCGCACAGAAGGGCTACATCATTTTCCAGGTTGATAACCGCGGCTCGTACAATCGCGGCCATGCGTTCGAAACACCGATTTACCATCACTTCGGCAAGGTTGAACTCGAAGACCAATTGAGGGGCGTGAAATATCTCAAATCACTGCCCTACGTGGACGGCTCGCGGATCGGCATCTGGGGCTGGAGCTACGGTGGGTTCATGACGCTGAATGCGATGTTCAACGCGCCGGGCGTCTTTAAAGTTGGAGTCTCCGTAGCGCCGGTGAGCGATTGGCATCTCTACGACACGATTTACACAGAACGCTATATGGGGCGGCCGCAGGATAATCCCGAGGGATACGAAAGCTCTTCGCCTGTGAACCAGGCGACGAACCTCAAAGGTACTTTGATGCTCGTGCACGCAACCGGCGACGACAACGTCCATTTCGCCAATACAGCCGAAGTGCTGAACAAGCTGATCGACGCCAACAAATATCCGGCGAAGCTGATGATTTTCCCCGGACGCGGCCACGGCATCAGCGACCGGCCCGCTCGCGTGGATCTCTTCGAGCAGATCACGGATTTTATCGTGAAGAATCTTTGAAGCTGAGACTTCGATAACTTTGGTTCTGTAAACTCGCCCGACCGCAACCGATCGGGGCGCTGCACGCATCTATATGATTGAGAGAGCAGGCGCGGCTAAACCCTCCGGGCTGCCTCCATACCGATTGTCGAGAAGGACGAAAAGGAATTGAAGCGAGGCGCACCCGCACTGGCCATCAAACGGATCGGAATCGCCGCGGGAATTGCCGTGTCGCTCGCTCTGGCGGCGAGTGTCTCCTTCGCGCAGGAACCACAATCGGGGATCCCTGAAACGCCGATCATGGCGCCCGATACATCCGCGACGCTGCTGGAGAGCGGTTTTCGGGATTTGTACAACTTGAACTTTGAGGCTGCCCGCAACAATTTTTCTGAATACGAGAAGAAACAACCCGCCGATCCCATGGGAAAAGCGGCCGAAGCCTCCAGCTACCTCTTCCAGGAATTCACCGCGAAGGGCGTTCTAACTTCTGACTTTTTTTTGAATGACGACAAATTCTTGAAGGGTGTGGACGGCCCTCCCGCGCAGAACGCCAATCCGGAATTCGTGCGGACCAACAATCGGGCTCGATCGATGGCTAAGCAGCAATTGAAACTCAATCCGCGCGACACCAATGCCATGCTGATCCTGACGATGACGGATGGCATGGAATCGGACTACGATGCACTGATCGAAAAAAAACAACTCGCGGCCGTTTCGCTTACGCGCCAGGCGGAAAACGAAGCAACCGCGTTGCTCGCGCTCGATCCGAACGCGCAGGATGCGTACGTGGCTCTGGGAGCAGGACACTACATCATCGGATGCCTTCCGTCATACAAACGCGCGTTCCTATGGTTCGGCGGGATTCATGGCGACAAACAGCTTGGAATGCAGGAAGTGGGAAGGGCCGCCGAACACGCGCATTACCTGAAGCCCTTTGCGAAGATTTTGCTGGCGCTGGCTTTCGAGCGCGAGCGCCACCCGGATCGCGCGCGTCCTCTGCTGGCACAATTGGCGGAGCAATATCCGAACAATTCGCTTTTCGTCCACGAACTTGCGCTGCTTCCGCCAACGTCACCCGCGGCCACGGACAAATAGCCGCACCATTCCGCTGTGATGTGGTCGGCGATTTATGGCCGCACGCGCTACCACTTCACGCGCACTCGATAATCGAGGGTTGATGTGCCGTCCTTGTCTACAGGAATCTGGAAGCCGAGCGTGGTCGCGTCGAGCTTCGTCCATTTGTAGTTCGAGTTCAGGACTTCCCAGTCTCCGCCAATCGGCTCGCGGACCTCGACGGTTACCGGGGCGTCCTTATGGTTGCGCAGCGTGATTGCGTACTCCATTTCGTGGACGTTGTTCGCGATTTTTTTGTAATCCATCTGCTTGCGCTCGCAGACAACGTCGAATGCATTGCCAACGTAAATTCGCAGCGTCTCGTCCTTCGGTGTGTGATTGATGCGGTCTTCGCCGACGAACTGGACGCCGCCCTTTGAGTCCGCCTGGTAAACACGAACCGTTCCGGCGGGCAGCGGCATCCCAAGCCCGGCTTTCTCCTCGTTCTTGAAACGGTAGTAAACCTTCACCGGCTGTGGGATCGCGTTTCCGATGCTCTGAGGGCTGCGGTAGTAATACTGCTCGCCTTCGACGGTCAGATATTTTTCAACGGGCACGGCCGTCGCGGTCAGCAAACTGATCTGCTTCGATTCGTTGTTCTGTATCGAAGTGCGCCGCCCGAGAGTATAGAGGTGATACTCAGAGAAGTTTTCCTGCTGAAACTGCCGCGGGGCGGCTGATGCAGCTTCGGCTTTCATCATCAGCGCCGTATACTCCGTACTCGCAGGCGCTACTTGGTGAATCTCACCCGCAACAAGTTGAAGATTGGCGTTGTCGTAGGAAGCGCCGCTGTTATTCGTGAGCGTTACCCAACCATCGAGGTCGCCCGCCTTTTCATCGCGACCGACGGTGAGTACGTAATCCGCGCTCCAGTTCATATTGCTCGCGAGATAGGAAGCCTCGACGCGCTGCGATTCGGCGCCGCGATTGTCGAGCATCCAGACCAGCGTCGGGCGACTGTAGAGGTTTCCAGGCAATTCCGGAAAGCGGTAAGAATCCGCGCTCATTCCAGTGACGATTTCATCGCCGATCTTCCATACCGGGCCGTTGTTGTCAGCGAGCAGCAGCGCTTTCGTTTCCGTCCATTTCGTCGAGCCGCCTTCCTGCTCTGGGCGAACCAAAGTGACCTCGCGTCCCACGTATTTCTGCAGGAGCTTTTGCGGATCGAGCAGATCGTACTCGTAATTCTGTTCGACGACGTTCAGCTTTGCGGGATCGGTGAGCGAGCGGAAATGCACGGTCGCGGGATTAATCGTTGCGGCCACGTCCTCGAATCGCAGCGGAAGCGTACCGGAGGGCAGATGGATGCGGCGAACGTCGCGCACCAGAGCGAGGTTCGAGTTGTAAACGGTCACCGAGAGGTCGGTCTGGTCTTTCTCGGTGGTTGTGGGATGCGAGGTCTTCGACGCAGGCTGATCCTGCGATCCATCATGCTGAGCGGCCGCGGCTTTGACTGCAAAATTGGCGGCAACCAGCAACATCAAAAGCCCGATGACTAGAATCGTCGTGCCGAGAATTTTAGCGATGCGTGGCGGCATTGTGTGGCTCCTTTGCCTCAGACTTGGGTTCCCTAGATTAGACCCCACTCACTGAGAAATTCCGCGGGATATTTGGGACGGGAATGGCGGTTCGACCTTTCCTCCTAGATTTCGTCCGCCAAAAGTGCTTGGATGAACGCGTTCCATAGATGCACGCGCAAACTAGAGGGCGAGTTGGAAACTACGATGCGACGCGCTCTTGGCCTCATGAAATCAATACTTTAGCCCATCTGTTCAATGGGTTTCGTCTCGCCCACCGGGGAGGATCGCAAAGACAGCCTGCAACAAACCGCATTCAGCATCGCATGGACGTCTTGCTTGAATCGATCTGCGCGATCGCCTATAGTCGCGTCGAAGTTTTTGGACCTGCTCGCTAAAAGGAGCCTTGATCATGCGTCGGGTGACGTTATTGCTCGTTATTATTGCTGGATCGATTTCTCTATTCGCCCAAACACCGAGCCGGATCGCGATTCGCGCCGGAAAATTAATTGACGGAAAATCCAACCAGCCGATTGCGA
>JANWJR010000083.1 GCA_025451835.1 Candidatus Acidiferrales bacterium
ATCGGCGCGTCGTGCCATTGCTGGAGGAATCCGATTCCGCGGGCTTCACATCCTCTGGAAATGGCAATGGCCATCACAATGGAAATGGGGCTCGCGCCGATGATCGACTCGCGACGCTCGATGCAATTGCACGCGTAAGAGGAGCAATCGCAACGCTGCCGGAAAATTATCGCGAGGTTGTGATTCTCTGCGAGCTCCAGGAAATGAGCTATGAGGAAGCAGCGGCAGCGCTCGATTGTCCGATTGGAACGGTCCGTTCGCGCCTGCATCGGGCCCGCGCGCTGCTTGCAGAAAAGCTTCGCAGCACGCACGAGCAACCGGCGCGACACGCAGTGGCCGGTGAATGACGGCAAGAGAGAGAGTGTGAACGAAGGGACGAGGGCGATGGACTGCGCACGATTCGAGGAAATATTGGCGGATATCGATCGCAAAGGGACGCGTGGAGCGGCACTTCGCGATCTGGCGCTTGCTCATGCGGAATTGTGCGGGCGGTGTGGCCTGCGAATGATTGAATCGGAATCGCTGGATTTCGCGCTGAAATCGCTGGCGGCGAATGATTCGGACCGCAGCGCGCCGGCGCGGGTCGAAGCGGCGGTATTGCAGCGGTTTCGCCGAGAGAAGAGAGTTGCCGCCGGACGAAGACTTCGATGGCAGATCGCGGCGCTTGGAGCAGCGGCGGCTGTACTGCTCGCGCTAGGGGTTTTGTTGAGCCGTCGCACCATGCCCGTGCCGCATCAGGCGCAGGCAACGAACGTCGCTGCAAATCGCGGCGTGCTTGCGCGCCCGACGCCGACAGTGACTCCGAGCAACAGTGTAGTGCCGGCACGGGATGAAGGAGCGGCAGGTGAAGGGGATTTCGTCATGCTGCCGGATTCTGATGATCCGGCAACGCTCGATGGAAGCGCGGTGGTGCGAGTGACGTTGCCGCGCTCGGCGCTGGCGTCGTTCGGGTTGCCGATGACCAGCATTACTTCTACAGAAGATGTGTCGGCGGATCTGGTGGTCAGTGAAGACGGCACGCCGGAAGCAATCCGGCTGGTCGCTCAGCAAGATTAATCTCATGTTTGTAAGCACTGTAATTCATGGAGGAATCAGATGAAGATCGGTAGAAAAATGTTCACTGGGACGGCGATTGCAATCGCATCGCTGGCAATTGGAGCCGGCGCGCGCGCGCAGTCAACCGAGGCGCCTGCCCCGCCTTCGCCGGATCAAAATGTGTTCTATCAGCGGACTGGTCCAGGTCCAACGCCGGATCAAAATGTGTTCTATCAGCGGACTGGTCCAGGTCCAATGATGGCCTTCGGTTTGATTACCCTTGAGGGCTTCGAGGACGAAATTGGCGGGAAGGCCGTCGCGGGCGCGCCGTTCACGGCAACGTATTCGACGCAGATGACGCAGACACTCGCTGACGGTAACCACATCGTGCGGAATTCGACTGGCGCTATCGCGCGCGATAGCGAAGGCCGAACGCGTCGCGATATTACGTTGCCCGCCATCGGCCCCTGGGCGGCGTCGGGAAGCGCTGCTCCGCATGTAGTCGCGATCAAGGATCCCGTGGCCGGCGTGCGATACATTCTGGAGCCTGAGAAGAAGATCGCTCGCAAGATGCATGCGCCGATCCGTGTGAACGCGACCGGCAAGTCAGGACCGTGGGCTGAGTTTGCCGCTAACGAAAAAAGCGAGACCACGACAGCGGCGCTTGGCACGCAGACGATCGACGGCGTCTCCGCGGAAGGCACTCGATACACGCGCACGATCCCGGCGGGTGCAATCGGAAACGAGAAACCCATCGAAATCGTGACGGAAAGGTGGTATTCGCCCGATTTGCAGACGGTGGTGATGACCAAGCGCAGCGACCCGCGGATGGGCGATGGAATTTTTCAGCTCACGAATATCCAGCGGCATGAGCCAGACGCAGCGCTTTTCCAGGTGCCACCGGATTACACCGTGAAGGCAGGCGGCCCGATGGGCCGACATCATCATCGCGGCATGCCGTCGCCATCGCCCGATGCAGGGCCCGCACCGGGATCCGAACCGCCTCCGCCTCCTTCGCCGCGGTAGTAACAAGCTGAACGAAGGAGCAGTGTTACCCCCGAGCAGCCGTACTTGCGGGCGGAATGCCACCACGCTCCGCCCGCGAGGCCCTCCGCGGCCGATTGGGATTGCGAAGTTATCTCTCGTTCATCATTCTGAGCCCTTCGGCTTCGCTCAGGACGACAACTTCATCTAATCAGCCCGGTGTTGCACGATGCTGTCTTGCGGTGGAGGGAAAGGATTTCTAACTGGAAGCCACGCGCGGATCGCTCGAACTGAAACGGACCCGGCGTGAGAAATTCTTTGAACTTTCTCGCTCTGAAGTAAACTGTCTCGCCCTGGTATAAAACTCGGTTTGGTCAGGAGTCTAGTATGGCGATAACGAAAGCAACTCTCGTTGCCCTCCTCGGTTCACTCGTAGGCCTCCTCGCGATTCCGGCATTAGCCCAAAGTCGGAAAGATACGGCTGCCATACGCAACATCGTTGAAGACGAAACTACGGCATGGAATAAAGGAGACGCGGTCGCGTACGCGCGCCACTTCGCGGCGGACGGTACATTTACAAACATCTTGGGCGCGTTTTACAAAGGACATGACACCTTCGCCGCAGAGCACGGCCAGATCTTTAAGACGATCTTCCTCGGGAGCACAATCCAGCAAGACATCGTCTCGCTCCAATTTGCTGCCCCGGATGTGGCCGTAGTGGAGGTGCTGACTGCGGTGACCGGAGCGAAAATACCCTCCGCTCGCGCCGATAGTCTTGACGCGAAGGGGCGCCTGCGCACGCGATTATTGCAAGTGGCGGTACGAAGAGGCGGGAAGTGGGAAATTGTCGCGTATCACAATGTTGAGGTAAGAGATGCTCTGCATGCACCAGAGCCGAAGTGACGGCCAGTACAGGCGCGGAGAATCTCTGCTGGTGGGAAGGTCAATAAAAAGAGAGATTCTTCGGGCCAAAAACGGCTCTCAGAATGACGTGCGTGATTTTTGATGAGCCGCTGAGGAATCCGCATGAAAGAAGAGAGCCAATTTCAGAAACAGCTGGAGACCGAAGGTTTCGAGCACGCTTACGTCTGGCAGGATGGTCCAGATACGCATTATCCCGACCACGAACATGCAGGCCTCACCGCGCACATCATTCTCGACGGCGAGATGACTCTCACGTTGAATGGCAAGTCGCAAACATTTCGCGCCAACGAGCGCTGCGATGTGCCGGCTGGCGCCGTACATTCGGCGCGCATGGGTCCGCGAGGCTGCCGTTATCTCGTCGGCGAAGAATAATCCAGCGGGTCCGGGGATCGCCATGGCGCGACAGGTTGCTTAAGCGGGTGTTTTACTTAACCAGGCGCCAATGCGCGGTCGAGGAGCTCCACAACGTGGAGCACTTCGTGGCCGGTGCGATGGATTGCGGAGCCGGCGCGAAGCTGCAGAATGCAGCCCGGATTTGCGGTGACGATCACCTGTGTTCGTGTTTGCCGCACGCAATCCATTTTTTCCGCAAGGAGATCGAGCGCCGTCTTCGTTTCCGTGACGTTATACACGCCTGCCGAGCCACAGCACTGATCGGCCAGCGGCATCTCGACGAACTCGATGCCGGGAATCGCGCTTATCAGCTTGCGCGGAGCTTCGCGGATCTTCTGCCCGTGGGCGAGGTGACAGGAATCCTGGTACGTAACGCGCAGCGCAAGCGGGCGCAGCGGAGCCGTCAGGCCAATTTCCGCAAGAAACTCCGTGACGTCGCGCATTTTCTCGGTGAACTTGTGCGCGCGCGCGTGCGCGGGATCGCCGGCCTCGAATAGTTGCGCGTAGTCCTTCAGCGTTGATCCACAGCCGGCTGCGTTGGTGATGATGGCGCTAAACTCGCCCGAGAGGAACGCATCCATATTCTCGCGCGCGAGATTTCGCGCTACGTCGCGAATGCCGGCGTGAGCGGCAAGAGCGCCGCAGCAATTTTGTGCGGCGGGAACCACGACTTCGCATCCATTCGCTTGCAGGACACGAATCGTTGCACGATTCAATTCGCTGAACGTGACCTGCGCGAGACATCCGGCAAAGAACGCAACGCGCGCGCGCTGCCGCCCCTTTGCGGGAAATGTCTTGCCGAGCTCCGAAAAGAAGAAGTCGGAATCGATCTTCGGCATCAGGCGCGCACGATCCTGCATTCCAAAAAGACGCAACAGTCCGCTGCCGCGCGCAAATGCATCAAGACCCGAGCGTTCGTAGAATCTTGCGAACCGCGCGGCTGTCGCGATCCGGCGAGGATACGGAAGCAGCCGGCGATAGACGAGATTGCGGACGATGCGCGAGAACAACGGGCGTCTGTACTTCTGCTGAATCTGCGCCCGCGCAAGTTCGATGAGCTTGCCGTATTCGACGCCCGACGGGCAGGCTGTCTCGCACGCGCGACAATCGAGGCAGCGATCCATGTGCGTAACGAATGAATCGCCGATCTCGAGCCGTCCGTGATCCACCAGCAGCATCTGGCGAATGCGCCCGCGCGGGGAATCGGCTTCCTGACCCCAAAGGCGATACGTGGGGCAATGATTGAGGCAAAGGCCGCAATGGATGCAGCGCGAATAATCCTCGTACTTGGGGTTGTCCGTCGGCGAGAATCCGCTCAACGTCAGCGCGAATTCCCGTCGCGCTTCATTTGTGGAATGCTCAGCATGCAAGTGCAAGGGATCAGTTTGGGACGTTTGGGATTCCATCTACTCGTGCACCGCCGTTTGTAAGTGCATGCAAGCCGGCCGGTCGATCTGAGCAAGTATCACGGACGCGGTTTACAACCTTCCAATGAATCGCCCCGGGCTGAAAACAGCGTGCGGGTCGAAAACAGTTTTCAGCTTTTGCATTTGCGGGAAATCACCGCGTTCAAGACCCCAGATTTTCAGCGACGTTTTCCATCCGCTTGGGCACTGCGGGATCGTTGCATGACCTCCCGCCTCTGCTGCGATCGCGAAGATCTTTTCGGTCAATTGCGTGACGCGCCGCTGGGAATCATCGTTGCAATCGGATGGCAGCACAGCCAGATAGATAACACCCACGCCGCGCGCCATCGCAACCCATCGCAAACCTGCTTCATCCGCGGCATTTGCCGCTGCGGCGAGAATATCCTTCATGCGATGCGGCAGAATCCCGATTTTCACGATGGTCGTTGCGGGCGAAGATGCAAGAGCGATCGGCACGAACTCCCGCTTGCGGCCGAATGCGCCGGGAAGCTGATCTTCGGCGAGCACCTTGACGCTGACTGCCCCCGACTCCTGCGCCAGCCGGTCGAGATTGCCGGCATAGCGTTCGAGCACGCGGTCATTTCCCGCGAAGCTAGTGGCGAGAGCCCAGTGCCTGGAAGAAAGCATGCTCCGATCGTAGGGAGCCGGCTCGATCCGTGCGGCCGCGTCACTTGAAAACAAATCAGCTGCCGAAGGACTAAGGATTTCGAGCGTCAGCGGCGAGAGCGAAGACTGCGCGATGCGATGTCGCATGGCGAGCGCGTCCGCCGCGCCGTCAAACGCCGCCACGAACGCCCGACTGGAAGCGGGACGCGGAAACGTGCGGAAATTAATTTTGGTGATTGCGCCGAGCGTGCCCATCGCGCCAGCCATTAACTTGTGGATGTCGTAGCCAGCGACGTTTTTCACGACGCGGCCACCGCTCTTCACTAGATTTCCCTCGCCCGTGACGAACTCCATGCCGAGAATGAAATCGCGCGCTGTGCCATATGCTTGCCGCAGGGGAGCATCCACGCCCGATGCGACCGTGCCGCCCACGGTCGCGGAGTGCAGATAGGGAACCATTAGCGGCAAGAATTGGCTGTGTTTGGCGAGCACTTCGGCAAGCTTCGCGAGAGGAACGCACGCTTCAACGCTGAGCGTGAGGTCACCCGGATCGTACGCGATGACGCGGTCGAGTCGCGAAAAATCGAGCGCGAGATCGTAGCGCTGCGGCGGCATGCCCATTGCGAGCTTCGTTCGGGCGCCGGAAACGACGAGCGCAAGCTTCGCCGCCGCCGCAAATTTCACAATTTCAGCAACCTCCTCACTCGTTCCAGGGCGCACGGCGGCAGCCGGCTTCATCCCATCGATCGCGTAGGGCGCCAACCGAGCGGGGTCCTCGATCCGATGCGGCGATGCTACGACGGCAGCGATTCGTGAAGCAATTGTGGCGGGAGTCGTGGTCATGCGGGCAACGCGCCGGTGCTGGGCAGGGGCCGGACGTGAATTTCGCCGCAGCCTTTCGTCGAGGGGAAAATCTTTGCGGGATTCAGCAGTCCGGCTGGATTGAACGCGTCGCGCACGCCGCGCATCAGGTCGAGATCCGCATCGCTGAAAAGCAGGGGCATGAGCCGGTCCTTTTCCATACCGATGCCGTGCTCGCCGGTAATGGAGCCGCCCATTTCAATACAGAAGCCGATGATTTCATCGGCCGTCGCAACGGCGCGGCGGAATTGCGCTTCGTCGCGTGCGTCGAAAAGAATGATCGGATGGAGATTGCCGTCGCCGGCGTGAAAAATATTGCCGATCTCGAATCCGTTTTTCTTGCCGATTTCACCAATTCGCCGTAGAGTCTGCGGGAGTTTGGTTCGTGGGATCACGCCATCCTGCACGTAGTACGTTGGCGAAAGCCGGCCGACCGCGCCAAAGGCGTTCTTGCGGCCCTTCCAGAGCAAATCGCGCTCGTGGGCGTCGCGCGCCACGCGAACTTCCCGCGCGTGATGCAGCCGGCAGACGTCGGCCACGTCCTCTGCTTGCACTTCCACGGCTTCACGAATTCCATCCACATCGATCAATAGCACGGCCGCGCTATCGAGGGGAAATCCCGCATGAATGTAAGCTTCGACGGCGCGAAGCGTCCAGCCATCGAGCATCTCGCAGGCGGCGGGTGTGATGCCGCGCGCCGTGATGTCAACCACCGTTTCGGTGGCGTCGTCGACCGAATCGAATACCGCAAGCAGAGTTTTTACGGTTTCGGGAAGCCGGGTGAGCTTGACTGTGATTTCAGTAACCAGCGCGAGAGTGCCCTCCGAGCCGACGAAGAGGCCAGTCAGGTCGTAACCCGCAGTATCGAGAGCAGAGCCACCCATTCGGATTATTTCTCCGGTTGGCAGCACGGCTTCGAGCGCCAGAACGTGATTCGTGGTAACTCCGTAAGCCAGGGTATGCGGTCCTCCGGAATTTTCGGCGACGTTGCCGCCAATCGTGCAGGCCTTCTGGCTCGATGGATCGGGCGCGAAATGCAATCCGGCATCGGCGACGGCCGCGCTCAAATCGGAATTCACCACGCCCGGCTGCACCGTGGCGCGCTGATTCTCGATGTCGATATCGAGGATGCGATTCATTCGCGAAAACACGATTAGTATGCCGCCGTGCCGCGAAAGAGCTCCGCCTGAAAGTCCCGTTCCCGCTCCTCGGCCAACGATGGGTGTCTG